>JADJOB010000002.1:1522731-1835462 GCA_016714025.1 Saprospiraceae bacterium
GCATCTACAGATCGCCCCTCCGATGTTGAACAAGAATATAAATAGACGATCCGATTATTATATTGAGTAAAAAAGGCCATTGCAATTGGATTTTTATTAATATCCATAACATATTTAATAAATCCATATTGTTTATCAAGGCAAGTTGAAATGATGCTTGATAGTAATTGCGAGTTTTTATAAGCTTTCGGGATTATTTTATTGCTGTTTTTCAGGTAAAATTCTGCAAATTGGAATGCATCAATACTGAAATGGACACTGTGCTTGTTTTTATTCAAACTGTTTTTTAATCCAGAGGTATAATTTTGACGAAGTTGTCTGTATTCAGGGAGTAAGTGAAGTATATAATTGTTTCGTTGTACTTTATAAAATCCAGCCGGTAATAAATTAATGTTTTGAGACCATGATAGAATTCCACATGGAATTTTAGATGCAATTATTTCTAATAATTTATTTTCAAAATTAATTTCATGATTTGTATTAATCGGATCCAATCGTTGAACTCCCGGGGGTAAAAATGCATTGATGCCAATGATACTCTGTTTTACAGGAACCAGAACAATACAGCCATTTTGTTCAAATAAATAGCAATATCTAAGTAAGAGTTTTAAATACCAGGCTTGGTGAACCAGATTTCCATTTTTACTAATTTTCATTGAAACCTGTTCTGGGTACAATTCACTATTTAAAAGATATTGAGAGCTCACCCTGATTGTTTTATCGAAATACTTAATCCGTCACGTAATGCTAAAATTTGTGTTTCCCAAAGTGGAGATTGACGCAAGCGTTTATTAAAAAGATCCAGAATGTTTGTTTCTTCATCTTTTTCCGATTCCAGTACTTTTCCGTACCAAAGTACATTGTCTGCTATTAAAATGGCTCCTGGTTTTAGGGTTTCTTCTAAAATATCAAGAAATTCTAAGTATTTGTTTTTTGCAGCATCCAGGAATACAAGATCCCAGGAATAATTTAAATTTGGAATAAGCTTCAAGGCATCACCATAATGAAAATGAATTTTTGAAAAATACATTGATTTTGAAGCATATGAATTGACGATATGTTTGTAATCTTCAGTGATTTCAATCGTATGCAATTCACCATCTGGTTTTAAACCTTCCGCCAAACACAAAGCGCTGTAGGATGTAAATGTACCAATTTCAAGTATGTATTGAGGGTTACTTAGTTTAGAAATCAAACTGAGTAATCGACCTTGCATTTTTCCGGAAACCATTTGTGGAGCAATGGTTTGTAAATAGGTTTGGCGTTCTAATTCATTCAGAACAGCATCTGGCTGTTGGGTATGACTTTCACAATAAAGCTCAAGATCCCTTTGTTTCATAAATGCAAATTATAAGACAAATAAGGCTATTAACAGGCTTACTATTGGATTAAGCTGATATCACCTGTATAAATTTTAGGCCCATCCACATCTTGAATTTCAATCATATAAATAAAAACACCTGGATTTAATTTTTCCTGTGATCCACTTGTCGTTCCACCCCAGCCATCTTTTTCTGAATTTAACACAAAATTCTCTTTGGAAAATACAAGATTACCCCAGCGATCGTAAATATTAAAAATATTAATTGGGGCATCAGATGGTAATCCTATTGGATAAAAATAATCATTGATATTATCACCATTAGGAGAAAAAGCATTTGGAAAATATACTTTGCTCTCTTTTTTTACTACTAACTGGATAGTTGCAGTTGCAGAACATCCATTTTTATCAGTGACCGTAACTGTGATTATATCGTCATGATCTGCTGTGATCTCCGGATCCGGACAATTCGAACAAGATAATTGATCTGAAGGCGTCCATAGGATGCTGCTAATATCATTAGGATTTGAGAGGATCGTTAAATTCAATGTTTGTTTAGATCCGAAGAGTAATTCAATTTTTGGTGAAACTAATATTCTAACATCCCCTGTTTCAATAATATTAAATGCTACACTGTATTGACAGCCATTAGCATCTTCTACAATTAAATTATAATTTCCTGGGGCAAAGTCAATTGAAGCGATGTCATTAATAAAATTAGCTCCATTGTCAAGAGAATATTTATAAGGTGCTTTTCCACCTATAATTTGGTTTATAATTAATTTCCCATTATTTCGATTGCAACTTGATGAAACACTTTGGGTTGAAATGTTTCGAATTCTATTGGTATCCTCCAGAATATCTATAAAGCTGGAATTGCTGCATCCGCTTCGAGGATTGGTTATCGTACAGAAATAGCGACCTGGAATTTTTGTTGCAAATTGAGGAAGTGTATAATTGAAACCATTTGGTCCTGTCCATTTCATAGTAAAACCTTGCAAACTTGAAGAAGCTTTAACCGGTGCGCTGTTTCTAAGGCAAGTTATTGTATCGGCCGATAGACTTAAATCAGGTGTAATCGTATCAATACTGATTTGTACCATTTGAATTAATTTGCAATCTGCAGAATTGGTCACTGTGACAAAATAAGTACCTCCCATCTGAATCGTGGGATTTTTAAGTATACTACTAAAATTATTTGGACCACTCCAATTAAAGTTCAAATCGGTATCATTGCTATTTAGTGTTAAATTGATGGAGCTGCGTTTGCAATTTAAACTATCATCAGCTACTGTAAAAGTTGGAAGTTTTCGAATATCTTGAATCGAAACACTGTCGGAAGCAACACAACCGAAATCACTGGTAAGAACTACCCTGTAGGTACCTGGTTCGATTGCCACAATTGAGTCTGTATTTGCTGAAAAACCATTTGGTCCAATCCAAATAATTGTTTTAGGTTGATTGGTAGTTTGGATTTTTAAATTGACCGTACTGTCTTTACAACTAATAAAATTATTACTGGCGATCAAGTTTAACGCAGGGATATCTGCAAATTTTGAAATGAATATTTGCTTTATCGATTCGCAACCATTTGGATCGGTTACTTTTAAAGTGTACAATCCAGAATCTTGTATTTCTGGACGGGCCATGTTTGAAGTAAACCCATTCGGTCCTGTCCATTCAAAAATTACACCTTGTGTTGCAGATCCAGCCCGAATCATTAATTTTTGTTTAATACAAGTTAAGGTATCATCACTTGCAAATATGTCAGGGAGCTGATCTTTTTGAAATACAAAAATTGAATCTGTAAAGACACAGCCATTTGTTCCGATAATTGTCAAAACATAAAATCCACTTTTTGTGATGGTGGGATTTGCAAGATTTGAAACAAAATTATTTGGACCTGTCCATTGGATTGGAAGTCCAGCTGGACTGTTTAGTGCTCTGATAGATGCAGTGCTTTTGCATTGAATGGTGTCAGCTTCCAGTTGTGCGCTTGGTTTTACAAAATCTTCAACAATATTTAAAGTTTGAGTTTGAGTGCATCCATTTGATCCAGTAATCTGGAGCGTGTAATTACCCCCTGTAGTTAACATAGGATATTTTAGTGAACTAGTAAAGTTTGAGGGTCCAGACCAATTGAATTTGGTAATAGTGGAATCTACTGTAACTCCCGGAATAACAGCCGTCCGTATGCAATTTAATGTATCCCCTGAAATTTGAAGTGAAGGCACAGCCTTGTCTTCTGCAATAGCGATGTCGATTGTATTCGTACATCCATTAAATCCAGTCACAGTTAATTTATATGTTCCTTTTTCAGTTACCACTGGATTTAATTGTTGACTGACAAATCCATTTGGTCCAGTCCAGGAAATCGTTTCAACCGTGGAACTTGTAAGTTTTAATATCAGGCTATCTTTAGTGCAGGTTAAGGTATCAGGAAATCCGGATAAACTTGGGATTGAAACATCTTTAAATATGTTGATGCTTTTATTGACACTGCAACCGTTGGGTCCTGTAACAATTAAGGTATAGCTTCCAGAATCCGAAGCGATGATATTCGATTGGTTAAAAATGGTATCAACAGGTGTAATCCATTTAAATTGAGCTCCCATGGTATTGCTTCCACCATTAATTTGGATGCTTGGCTTGCTACAGGTAATGGTGTCATTAGTTGAAATATAAAGATCCGGAACATCAGAAGATTTGACAACAAAAATAGAATCTAATCCCATGCAGCCAGTTCCTGTTGTGACTTGGACCACATACCATCCTTGATCTACCACAAATGGTTGTCTTGAATTTGAGTTAAATCCATTTGGACCGGTCCAAAAAATCGTAGCACTGGTATCGGTCACCAATTTTAATTGTACTGATTGAATTGCACATGTTAAAGTGTCAGCACGAATGGCTATCGCTAGTGAAGTTTGTAAATCTTTCACGTAGAATGAGTCGATTTCCTGGCACCCAAAACTATCAAGTGTAGTTAAATAATACCAACCAGTATCTCTAACAATTGCTTTTATAGAAGAATCTTTCTTAAATCCTAAGGGTCCTTTCCAGGAATAAATTGGTTTTAATCCAATTGATTCTGCCTTTAAAATGGCTGAATCTTTATTACACGTAATGCTGTCTCCAATAATTTCAGCCTCAATAAAACTTCGATTGTCTTTAAGATCTACTTTTGCAGTGGATTCGCATCCATAGGAATCTGTAACTTTTACTGTGTATTCGCCTGCTTCAGTTAAATTATAAATATTGGCACGTGTATTATAGTAACCATTAGGTCCATTCCATTCAAATTGAGGTGAACTGGATTTGCTGCTGGCTTCCAAACTTCCGGTTGGGTTTTTGCAATCGATATTGACAGCTTTTATTTTAATATCAGGGGGTGTGGTGCTGCCATTTACCATAACCATAACTTCCTTTTCACACCCATACAATCCGGTTATTTTTAAAGTATATGTACCGGGAGTATCAATTACCGGCGTGAGGGTTTTAGCTCCACTTACGATGTGACCATTTTTTGTTGACCAATCATAACTAATTCCTGGACCGGTAGAAGATCCTGAAGCATCTATAGTTAAGGGTCTATTCGTACAATTGATATCATCAACAGGATTCACATCTGCAATCAAATCATAAACTGTTACAGTAACTTCATCTTTTTCTTCACAACATTCTTTTGCAGTAATGTCGTCAATAGCGCACATGCTGGCAGCTCCCGTTCCACCATAATTAGCTAAACAGATATTTGCAGAAGTAGCATTCCCTGAGTTCCATATGAAACTAGCATCCGCTTCAACACAAGTACCGCTAATAGCATCTATGCTTCCTACAAAACTTCCGTTTACTAATAATCCGATAGTGGGAGGTGGGCCAAAAATATAAGGGATTCCAAATACTTTATATTCAATTTTATAATCTGTATTTTTACTAACATTAATTTGTTGACACCAAATCATGACATTTGATGAAGTTGGAGTAATCGCCATTGTAAAGCTTCCAATATTCGGATTACATCCAAATGCTTGTGCAATTTGTGGAACTGACATGATCATATAGCCACCAGTAGATCCGATCAAATTTGGTATGGTGTTATACTGAGTATATTGACTGGTTGATGGATTTATAGAACCTGTTTCAAATCCACCATTTGCAATTAAATTTCCAGACATGGCTCTTGCTGTCAAAGTATACGTTGTAGTCATGCTGGGGTTTGCAACAGGATTAAGTGCATTTGGATTACTCAATCCATCCGGAGGTTCCCAACTGTAATTTGTTGAATTACTAACCATTCCAGATAAATTTTTTCCTTGACCTACACAAATCGTGATATCGGGACCAGCATTCACGGTAATCCCACAGGAATTGGGCATTGCATAGTGATGCTGAGAATTGTTTTGGGCCTGACTACTGATCATGCACGGAATAAGCAAGCACAATAAATTAATAATTCCTCTTGTTTCTTTCATCTAATTAATGTTACATCTCCTTTTACGACCCATTTTAGTCCGTTTATTAATTCTACTTCTCCCCAATAAACATATACACCGGGGTTGCATTTTTCACCCTGATAATTTCCGTTCCAACCATGAATTAAATCATTTGGTTGGAATTCTTTTGATTCAAAAACCCGATTGCCCCAACGATCGAATACCTGGAATATATTTATTTTAGTTACTTCTGCTTTTGATCCAAATATGGTCAACCAATCATTGATATTATCTCCATTTGGACTAAATACATTTGGCACCCAAACTTTTGGTATTTCCACTAAAATGTGGATTCGTTGAGTGGACTCACAACCATTGGTATCTATGACTGTAACAGTATAAAAACGGCTAACCCATGGACTGGCAAACGGATCTTCGCAATTAGAGCAGCTTAAATCATCCGTTGGGTTCCAGCTAATTGAATTTATTAATCCTCTGTCTGATAGGATGTCCAAATCCAGTTTTGTTGAATCTCCTAAGCTAATTGTAATTTCAGGTTGTAGATTTGTTTCAATGTAAGGTAACTCAATAATATCAAAATCTTTTTGAAATTCACAGTTTTGATTATCAAGTACAAATAATGTATAATGCCCAGCGGTCAATTGATTCAAATTGGGATTACCGGAATAAGTTTTTTTGAAATCAATTGAATATCTCAGACCTGAATGTCCGCCAATTACTTTGGCAATTTGTGCTGAGCCAATTTTATTGCCACAAGTGGGGTTAGTAGCTTGGATGAGCACATCAGTGATTATTAAACTATCAGCAAGAACGGTTTGTGTTTTTTGTGTACGACATCCATTTAAAGGATTTACAATTTCTGAATGGTAGTCCCCGGGTTTTTTAGTTTTATAGACTAACTGATTCGTTAATAAATTGCCTTGAGAATCTTTCCAACTGAAAATGCCAGAATTTACATTGGTAGTTGCAATCAAATTAGCTTCTGTATGAATACAATCAATTGTATCCGATTGTGTTATTAATTCAGGATGGATGGTATCTATGGATACAGATACTTGAGCAGTTTGAGTGCAAAAGTTTTTCCCTGTTATATTGATTGTGTATTTTCCAGGAATCGCAATATTTATTTGACTGGAATTTGATTTAAAATTTCCAGGACCCGTCCAATCATACAAT
The DNA here is from genome assembly GCA_016714025.1 of Saprospiraceae bacterium. Classification (NCBI taxonomy): domain Bacteria; kingdom Pseudomonadati; phylum Bacteroidota; class Saprospiria; order Saprospirales; family Saprospiraceae; species Saprospiraceae bacterium. Next base: position 1,529,686 of record JADJOB010000002.1, read on the forward strand.
AATCCAGTTGTTTGAGACATTGCCTGGATTTGTGCAAGTTGTTTAATACAATTCAGGGTATCATCTTGTACTTTAAGATCTGGAGCAATCGTATCAACAGGTATAAAAATGGTTTGAGAATTTGTACAATAATTAGGTGCTGTTACATTAAAACTATAAGTACCTCCTTCCCTTGTTTTAATAGAATTTAAGTTTACAGTTTGATTGTTGCTCAGTGTCCAGGATCCAACCAATTGATTTGGTAAAACTAAAGCAATCAAATCAACTTCTCGTTTCAAACAATTTATTGAATCAAATTGTAATTGTAGTCTGGGTTTAATAGTGTCCATTAAAATACTCAAGCTATCAAGCGCAGTGCAATAATTTGTCCCTGTAAGTTTGAGTGTATAATTTCCGGCAGAGTTAATAACGGGATTTTGCAAAGATGATGTAAATCCACCAGGTCCACTCCAAGCATAAGATTGTACTGAATCTTTTGTGCTAAATCGAAGGCTGGTTTGCGTTTTTAAGCAATTTAATGTATCTGAATAAACAACAAATTGAGGTGAAAGGGTATCCTGTGGCACAATGACTTGCAAAATAGTGAAGCAATTTTCCGGTGTGGATACCTTAATTGAATAAATACCTCCTTTTGTTACAGAGATATTTGTTGAAGATGAAATAAAACTTCCAAATTCATCGGTCCAGCTATAGTTTAGGCTATCCCTTGTGGAGCTGGCTGATAAATTGCCAATACGTTTTAAGCAATTGAGTGTATCCGTAGTTGTCTGGAGATCTGGTTTGCGAATGTCTTGTAAAATTGTCAGGATTGCACTGTCGCTACAACCATTTTTACTTTGAGATTTTAATATATAACTTCCCGGCTCTTTTATATAAGGATTTAATTGGTTAGATAAAAATCCATTCGGACCAATCCATTGAATAGATGCATTTGGATCAGAACTACTTGCTTTTAATTTGATGCTATCCTTACTGCAAGTAAGGGTATCATTAGTTAATAGTAAAACCGGTTTTGTAATATCTTCAAAAATTTGAAGCAGTAAACTTGATTGGCACCCATTGGATTTCCTGGCGGTCACTTGATAATCACCCGGAGAATTGATTAACGGGCTTTTTAATGTACTCGTAAATCCTGTGGGTCCAAGCCAGCTATATTGAGAAGTACCATTGTCAGAAATGATTAAATTAAGTTGAGTTTTAATACAAGTCAATGTATCATTCATTCCAGTAAGCAATGGCCTTAAGGTATCAATAGAAATTAAAACATTTGCAGAATCCTGACAGCCATTTTCTGCGATAGCATTTAAAAAATAGTTGCCGGGAACATTCACCCAAACGGTATCTGCTTGTGACTTAAAATTGTTTGGACCGCTCCAGTTTAATAGCAATTTTGAAGTACTTTTTTGTGGAAATAAAGCGAGGGTTGATTTGCTGCAATTTAAAGTGTCTGGGTTTAGCAGAATATCAGGTGTTGCAGTGTCTATGGGTATGTCTAAATTTAAAATTGAAACGCAACCGTTGTCGGATTCCACTTGAAGTGAATGCCGACCGGCAGTTGCGGTCCGAATCGATAACGAATCAAGCCACCTGTAGTTTCCCAAATTTTGCCAGGAGGCTGATTTTACAATTCGATTGCCGGTAACTAAAATATCAATAGAGTCTTTCAAACAACTGAGTGTATCAAAACTGTATTTGAGAATCTGAGCTTGTTTGTCTTTTAAAATTCGTATGGAATCAAATTTAATGCAACCAGATGGAGAAGTTACTTTTAAATAATACCAACCACTATCAACGACATTCCATTGAGATTTTGATGAAGTATCTTTCGATGGACCTAACCATTCAAATAAAGAGCCTGGAACTGTCGAACTTCCAATTAAGTAAGCAGTATCAGTTAAACAATTTATATGATTTGATTGAATTTGAATTTTAGGATTGTCGCTTCGCTCGAAAATAGTAACGGAGTCAATTGTTTTGCAATTATAATCATCCGTAATTGTTATGGTATATTTCCCAGCTTCTGTCACCACAATAAATGGGTCTAATGAATTAAATCCATTGGGACCACCCCATTTATAATCTAATGGAAAGACAGTACTTCTAGTATTTACAGTTACACTCAGTCGATTACATCCCAAGGTATCTTTCGTTATAATTTGAAGATCTGGAGGAGTTATATTTCCACTTACAAGGATAGATTCTGTTTTACAACAATTTGGAATTGGAGAGCATACGGTTAGAAAATAAGTTCCGGGACCTTTAATTACAGGTTCAAGTGTATTTCCACCTGAAATAATTTTTCCATCTGCAGTGGTCCATTGATAGGTCCAACCAGTTCCGGTAGAGGAGGCTTTTGCATTTAAACGAATACTGGGTTTATCACAGGTAACTATTTCAGGATCTTCAATAGAAATAATAATTTCCTCCACCTCAATTTTCATGGTGTCTTTGACTTCACAAATTTTTCTAAAACCAAGATCATCAATGGCAAAATCATTGCCACCCGTTGCTGTATTTTCATTTAAAATACATATTTCAGCATTGGTATTGGATCCTGAATTCCAGATTACCTCATATTTTTCCCATTGGCAAACCGTTCCACTGGATGAAAAATTTGGACCAATCGGGCTTCCATTTATTGAAAACTGCAATACAGGAGGAGAAGCAGCCACAACCGAAGTGATCCATGCCGTAAAGACATAATCCATATCCGGCATGACAACGATGTCTTCACACCAAACATTTTGAAAAGCGGCGGATCCATTCAATACCATCATCATCCCACTGCCGGAAGTATGGTCCTTGCAAGGTGCAAATCCAGTATGTCCCAATTGTGGGTCATTTATTACGTCGTAGGTCCCTTCACAATCTAAATATCCAAAGCCATAACAGGATGTGGTTCCAACCATATAATCTGTTGTAAAACCAGATCTTCCGGCTTCAAAGTTTCCGTTTATGATCAGATTTTGACTACTCAAGCCCCGTGCTGTTAAAATATACTCTTGTGGACCAGAGACGGTCGCTTTTGTTATTGGAGATTTAGGATTGCTTAGCCCGGACGGCGGTTCCCAAAAAACTTCTTGAATACTTCCGGTTACCTTGCCATTAATCATTACCATGTCGCCAGGCCTACAAACCTTTAAATCAGGTCCGGCATCAACGCTGATGTTACACTGTGCCAATAGCTTGGACCCATATAGCATGGAGAGGAATAACAGGATTGGTAGGAATCTTTTCATATTAAGTTGAACTTCAAATTTAGTACCTTAATTTATCAAATACAAATTGCTTTAGAACCATTTGTTGACAAAGCTTATACATATTAATGTAAAGTAAATACAATTATAAAATACCGTGCTTCCCAGTCAAATATCCCTCACTCAATAAAAATATGACCGATTTGGCGTTACGGTGTTTTTAGCTTTCAAAATTGTATATTAACTTGCATGACTATGCATCGACGATCAGCACTGCAGTGGTTTGGCTCCTTAACAGCCGGAACCCTAATACAACCTTCGGTAACCTTAAAGGCACTGGGTAATTCTTATGATAAGTCCAAATTTCAAATGGAGCAATTGATTAAACCATGTGAAAACGAGGAAGATTTTTGGCATCAGATCCGGCAGGCCTATTCAGTGTCGTCAAATATAATAAATTTAAATAATGGGGGAGTAGCTCCTCAACCCAGGGTCGTGCAGGAAGCCGTTGAATTTTACAACCGATTAAGCAACGAAGCTCCATCTTATTATATGTGGAGAATTTTAGACCAGGGGAGAGAACCCCTCCGTGAGAAAATGGCCAAAATTGCAGGATGCCATGCAGATGAATTGGCTTTCAACCGCAATAGTTCGGAAGCTCTTGAGACTATTATTTTTGGATTGCGATTGAAGGCAGGAGACGAAGTCGTCCTCACAAAACAAGACTACCCTAACATGATCAATGCCTGGAAACAACGAGCGCATCGGGATGGAATTGTTTTAAAGTGGGTTAATTTTAATTTTCCAATTCAGGAGGATGACGAAATTGTAAATGCATTCGCCAGGGAGTTTAATTCAAAGACTAAAATTGTACATATAACCCATATGATAAATTGGAATGGTCAGCTATTGCCTTCCAAAAAGATTGCGGATAAAGCGCATGCAATGGGTATTGAAGTTTTAGTGGATGGAGCTCATAGTTTTGCTCATATTCCTTTTGCAATTCCAGATTTAGGGGCCGATTATTTTGGAGCCTCACTTCATAAATGGTTGAGTGCTCCATTTGGTAGTGGATTACTTTATGTTAATAAGTCAAAAATAGGTCAACTGTATCCTCTTTTTGCAGGAGGTGATCCGGAAAGTGCAGACATCCGTAAGTTTGAAAACCTTGGGACACGGTCATTTGCAATCGAGCAAGCTATTGGAAATGCAATTGATTTTTATGAAATGATTGGAGCTGAACGAAAATTTAACAGGTTGTATGAATTACAACATTATTGGACTGTACGTGTAAAAGATCATCCGAATGTACAGATCAATCATCCGATGGATAAGCATTACAGCGGGGCATTGGGCAATGTTGGCATAAAAAATAAAAAACCCGAGGAATTAGCTTCATTCTTGTTTGAAGCATACAAGATTCATTGTGTTGCTATTAACTGGGAAAATATTCATGGAGTGCGTATTACTCCAAATGTTTATACTACAAAAGCTGAATTGGATAAATTAGTCAAAGGCATTTTGGAATTCGCTGATTCAAAATAGTAAGAACTAAACAAATAACTAATAAGCTACACGTGTTTAAGTAGAAATTTCTTATCTCAAATTTGAAATAGAATTCGTTCGGGTAATGATATTTTCAAATTCGAAATGCTTTTCGAAATTCATGTCAATTAAAATTCGCACTTCAACTTCTTAAGGATTTTTTAGGAGGCGTATTTTTCTTTTTTTTGACTCACAAGCTAATGCTTAAGTAAATGCTGTGCTTATTCTGTTTTTAAATCCTTAAGTAGTATTCCAATTAAATTATTGGATCTGAATCCAGACAAATTGAGATTCTAAAAATTATAGGCAAAAATACTCGGGGAGCTATTGGATAAAAAAGCTTCCTTAATCGGTGAATGAAGGGTGTTTCCAAAAAAATGTGCCGAAAGTGGGACTCGAACCCACACGACTTTTAGGGTCACTGGATTTTGAGTCCAGCGCGTCTACCAGTTCCGCCATTTCGGCATTTAATTGGCCTGCAAAGCTAAAAACGATTTGATTATATCAACAAGTAAATTCAATAAAAAAGAATTTTATTATATTATAATAAAATATAATATGAATATAGGTTTGCGAACCTTTTCGTCTTAGGCGAGTGCTTTGACTGTTTTTTTGCCTTCTGGTTCCTTTTGATTGCTAATCCAGGTACGGCAATTTGGACTTCCGCAAGTGCAAACAAACGCTTCCATCTGGTCATCCAGGAATGATGCGTAATCAAGTGTCAACTCTTCATTTTTTTCAATATCCCTGGAGGCGACTACATTTAGACCAGAATATTGAGTATTTGGGTTACAACTATGATTTTGGGGAGCCCATTCTTCAGGACGGGTATCCCATAAAATATAAACATCTGTACCAACAGGATAGGCGTATTTTCTAAATAATTCCTTTTCAGCTGCATTCCAGTTTTTATCTACAAAGGCTTTGGTCACAATCCGCTGGCTTCGTTCTTCTCCTCTAAATACGACCTCGCCTTTTCTGATTTTTACATTTGCATAAATTCCATAGCCTGAGATGGAATTCTTTTTGAGGTAGAATTTCTTTTGTTTGCGTTTATGACGATTGATGCCTTCACGAATAATATGTTGCAAAAAGCCGGCCTGACCAATCCCATCAAGATTTAAAATATGATCTGCGGAACCTTCAAACCCAATTGGGTAAAATACGGAACAGGTAAAGTTGACTTCTAAAAAATATAACTTACCTTTTGGATTCATACGAAAATCCAATCGGGCATATCCTTTTCCTCCAAATTCACGGAATATTGCAGAAGCAGCTTTTCTAAGTTTGCGCTCAATAGTTTCTTCGCGACAAGCAATATTGCTTTCTGGATGCAATTCAGAAGTTTTTAAAGCATACGTTTTAAATGAAAATCCAGGAGGAAACAGATATTCAACGGGTTTAAAACTGATACATTTTTTATCATCTTTAAGATCTGCTGCTACCAATATGGTGAATTCCCTGCCTTCGATAAACTCTTCCACCATAACCTCACCATACTCTTCTAATAAATCTCTTACTTTAATAAAAAGCGATTTTTCATCCTGAACATAAGAATGATCATCTACTCCCAGACTATCTCCGGCTTTGGATGGTTTTATAAATAACGGAAACTTTAATTGCGTTGTAAGATCATTTAGGTCATCTAAATTTGACACCACCCTAAAATTTGGCACTTCGACTCCGGCAACATGCGCAACATATTTCATCAATTCTTTTGATGGGTCATAAAGTTCTTGTGTTGGTCCTGTATAAGGTAGATTTAATAGATCTAGGGTATAGATTACATCAATTGAAGGTACGTCCCATTCTAAGTATGCCTCACACAGGTTTATAAATATGTCATAATCTTGATTGGCCAGAGCTTTTAATTGCTTATACGTAGTAAGTTTATTAAGGAAAACATGATCTACTTCGTCATTTGGTAATAATGAACTGAGATTTCTTGGTGGATCATATTTTTTATAATCTACATTTGATGGACTGTAATCGGGTTGAAGTACACAAACTTTCATGGATGGATTCTAAAATAAAGCACTAAAATAAGAAGCTTTATTATAATAAACTTGATATATGATACTTTTCTTTAACTTATTTAATTGAGACTTTATATCAAAATTACTCATTGATTCCTATGGATTGATTTTTCAGAATGTCTTAAATAAGCATCAAATAAAACTTCCTTAATCAAAAAGCTGAATTTAGTATTATCAAATCTCAATATTGCACCAATGCTTGTATAATTTTCATCTTCTGATAGACCACATTGAGCGTTTACTTCCAGAACCTGAATTGACCCGGTCACTTTGTTTCTTCTTAAATCTACTCGACCGTATCCGGTTCCATTTAATGCACAATACGCATTCCAACTGATCTCTTTAATTTCAGAAATTAATGAAGGATCCGGCATGTGATAATGCCAAAGCGCTTTTTCATCTTGCAAAGGGGCTTCGTGTTCATATATTTCCCATAAGCGATCAAAGGATAAAAATTTTTCATTAGCAGGTAAACTCGCGTCAAAGAGTCTTTCAACAGGAGTATAGATTTTTGATTCCCCAATGTGTCCTTTGCTCCCAACAATTAAAGTGGTGTATTCTTCTCCATCTATAAACTCCTCAACAAACAAGCCTCCCTTAATAAAATCCCATCCATTATAACCTTTTTGTATTGTATCAATATACGTTTTAAATGATTCCGGATTGTTTACAACCGCATTTAAACCAAGGCCCAGACTCCCTGCGGATATTGCAGGCTTTATAATAACCGGGGGCTTAAGTTTATTAAACACCTGTTCAATTTCAGGATTTTCAGGATTAATGATCAACCAATTGGGCGTTGGAACAGCATGTTGATCAAATAATGTCTTCATCGGAATCTTAGAAGTGGTGATTTCATAAAAATATGAATCGGATCCTGTATAAATCAGATCTAAAGACTCTAGTAATTTTACAACTGATATTCCGGGAACTCCATTTTCTTCATCCCCATCACACAGGTTTAAAATTAGGGGCACTTTGGGAGAGGACTCAGCTTGAATATTCCGAATAATAGCATCATAATTTTCCAATGAAACAGATTGCCATTTCCAATCCAAGCCTAACTCGGCAAATACAAGGGTGTATTCCTGGATACTTTGACTAAAATCATAATAATATTGAAGATTTGGATCTTCCGTTTTCAAGTATGGGGCTAAAACCCAAACAATCCAATTTGTATCGTTTAAAAAGTGATTGAAATCACAATTCAAAGACATGTTTATGGATCTTCTTTAATTTGCCTTGAATGAAATCTGTAAAGCGATAATTGCGAATGGTATCTTCATTGAGGTAGCGGGCTCCTTTGATTTCACCTAAACAATGGGGGCTCATGCATTGACAATCAAAGGACTCTTCCATGTCCCATTCAGTGGAAGGATAAAAAAATGTAAATTCTTCACCTCGTTCTATGTTTCTTATACATTTGAATTTAAATTCATTTGTATCGAAGAAACTATTTGGATCGCAACTATGATTAACGTACTCCAAATAGAGTGGTGAAAGAATAATATGTTTGTCTTCTCCGGTTTGCACCGTATACCGGCTTGGAATGGATAAAATTTCAGCATAACTGAAATGACAAATTATAGATCCTTTTTTAAAATCTTTGAGGGCTATCAGTCGGTTTTGTTGAAGTTTTGGGTCAAAATCAATTTTAGCAAAGCTGGATTTGGTTTGCTGTCTGTTGGCTATTTCCATCAGGACTGGTTCTTGTTTGTAATTGACTGCAAAGTAATGCAGATTATTCATTCATTAATTTATTCCAATCCAAAATTTATTTAATTTTTTTTCAACTAACATATAAAATGTTGAAAACTAGCGAATCCCTAATAATTTATGGGATTGTAGGCTTAGTTTCCATTGTGGATTTTCCAAACAATAGTTCACGGCTAATTTGATATTTTGTTGAATTTGACTTCCATCCATTGGCTGGATGTAAAAATGTTTGAAATCCATCCACTCAAAATCTTTGGGATTTAAATCATCCTGAGGATAAACAAATTTAAGTTCATCACCCTGTTTAACTTTAATTTGGGAGGCAGGTTTCGGACTCATGCATACCCAATCAATAGATTCCGGCAGTTCAATGGTTCCATTTGTTTCGATACCTATTTCGAAACCATTCATATGGAGTGCTTCGATTAGTGATTTATCCAATTGCAATAGCGGTTCTCCGCCTGTACATACCACATACCGCTTAGATTTCGAACCGGAATGCTTGGGCCATAAGTTTAAAATTTCATTAGAAAGTGCATCGGCAGTGGTGTATTTACCGCCAAAGCTTCCATCGGTACCCACAAAATCAGTATCGCAAAATTTACATATAGAAGTTAAACGATCAGCTTCTCGGCCATTCCATAAATTACATCCACTAAAACGCAAGAAAATTGTTGGCCTTCCGGTTTGAGCTCCTTCCCCTTGTAAAGAATAAAAAATTTCTTTTACGGCATACATGATAGCTGTTCAGTTTAGTTATTTAATATAGCCGGCAACACTTCAGTTCGCAGTTGTGCCAATGATTCAATGATATAATCGGGATTTATGTCTTGAAATCGATTGTCATTCTTATATTTAATCATCCCTACAGATATCAATCCGGCCGATTTTGCTGCTTCTATATCTCCCGGACTGTCTCCAATCATAATAAGGATGTCTTGTTTTAATTTGGGAAAATCTTTAAATGCCTGTTCAATCATACCGGTTTTTGGTTTCCTGCAATTGCAATTTTGATCTATTAAATGCGGACAATGATAAACAGCATCAATTCGACCTCCAACTGCAATGGTCTCAGACACCATATAGTCATGAATCTTTTGAAGAGCTTCCTGGGTCATTCGCTTTTTGCCAATTCCTTGTTGATTGGTAACGACAATAATAAAGTTGCTGGAATTTGCGAGGTATTGAATTTCACTTAAAAAATCGGGTCGAAATACAAATTCAGGAATGGATTTTACATAATCATTCTCTATTTGTTGATTTATTATTCCATCACGATCCAGAAAGATACTGATTTGTTTTTTCATTTAGTTTTTATCTACCAGTAAGCTTTGAGATCTCCTAAAATCTTCAGGTACACCAATATCAATAAACAATTTTTGCATAGGTGCTGCATAGATTTTCCAATCGTTGATTTTTTTCTCAAGGATTTCTGTTTCAAATGAAAACACAGCCTTAAGCTTACAATTTAAAAAAGCTTGTTTAGATATTAAATAAAATCCGGCATTGATATAGGCCTTGGAAATTGGTTTTTTTTCGTGAAAATGCCTGATTCGCCCTTCTTCATCGAAATCCAAACTTCCAAATCGATCTGGATTTTCAATTTCTGTCGTTGCCAGAATTAAATCAGCATTTTTTTGGTGGAATAGTCTTTCCATTAGCTCCAAATCTGCAGGAAAATAAGTATCCCCATTGGTTATAAATACATGAGAAGATTTAGCTGCCTGAATTGCTTTCGCGATGGCACCTCCCGTTCCCAATGCTTGTTCTTCAATAATAAGGGTCTTATTCAAAGTAGGAAAATGCGAATTCAAATACTCAATGACTTGTTCGCTTAAATACCCTAATGAAAAAATGAAGTGCTCAATTCCGGATTGCAATAAGTAATTGATCTGGTATTGAAGAAATGCTTTTCCATTAACTGGAGCAAGACATTTCGGCAGGTTAGGGAGAATGTGTTGGATTCGACTTCCTTTGCCACCAGCCAAAATGATTATTTCTTTCAAAATCAAGAATTAAAGATTCGTTCTTCGACCATTTGACAAATAATATGTCCCAAAAGTATGTGTGACTCCTGGATCCTGGGGGTATCATCTGAAGGAACTCCGATCCAAAATTGGCAGATTTCTTTCAAGTGGCCTCCTTTAGAGCCTGTAAGACCAATAGTAATCATGTTTTTAGCATTGGCTGATTCAATTGCCCGAATAATATTTTTTGAATTTCCAGATGTACTAAGTCCAATTAAAATATCTTCTTCTTGCCCAATTCCTTCAATCAGTCTTTGATAAACAACTTCATAACTATAATCATTGGCTACAGCCGTGAGATAAGAGGTGTTGCAATGCAAGGCTTCCGCGGGCAATGCAGGCCGGTCAGTATAAAATCTACCGGATAATTCTGCCGCAAGATGTTGCGCATCGGCAGCACTCCCTCCGTTTCCACAAAAATAGATTCGTTTTCCTTTCTGTAAAGAGGTGATAATCTTCAAGCTAACTTGTTCAAGTTGATCTATTATCAACTCATTGCTGAGTAATTTTAATTTTACTTGAATAGATTCTTGTATAATTTCTCGAATGATTTCTTTCATAAATTTAATTTATACGCCAACTCTGTACGCCATGCTTTGTAAATTGAAAATTCAGGAAGTAGCCTTTATACTTTTGTAATGCTTCAATGACTGCATACCGTTTGTTTTCAGGGCAATAGAAAAACATAAAGCCTCCACCACCTGCTCCGGATATTTTACCTCCTGCCGCACCTGCCGAACGTGCAGATTCATAAATTTCATCAATATATGGATTGCTAATCAAGCTGGCCATTTTTCGTTTTTGATGAAAGCCAAAATCCAATATTTCACCAATTACTCCTAATTTGCCTTGGAGTAATGCATCTTTCATCCGTTTGCTTTGTTCTTTTAATTGATGCATGGCTTCAATAGAATCTTCTTTGTTATTGATTACATTTTTTTGTTGCTCTTTAATGATGTCAGAAGATTCTCTGTTTGTTAATGTAAAATAAAGCAAGAGGTTGTTCTCAAGTTCATGCAAATATTCAGATTTAATTCTAAGTGGATTTACAATGACATTATTATCTTCGTAAAATTCCATGTAGTTAAATCCACCAAACGTTGCGGCATATTGATCTTGCTTCCCACCAGCAAGTTTTAGTTCGTTTCGTTCAATATCATATGCTAAATGTGCCAGGTCGTAATCACCATACGGAATATTTAGCAGTTCTGAAAATACCTTTAGGATAGCAACAACCAGCGTTGAAGAGGTTCCTAAACCACTGCCAGCCGGAACATCCATTGAAGTTGTGAGTTTAAAACCACATTCAGGAAGCAAATGTTCTCTAAACAATCGATTGTAAATTCCAACTTGTAGATTAAATCCTTTTACTGAATCAAGAACTCCTCCAATAGGAAATGTCGCCTCAAGTTTTTGATCGATCGAGTGAAAAATAATTTGTTTTTCAGGAATTAATTCAATGGTTGCATGAGCAAATTGTGAAATCGTTGCATTCAATACAGCACCACCAAATAGCTCACTGTACGGACTTACATCCGTGCCACCACCAGCAAGGCCTAATCGAAAAGGTGCTTTGCTACGAAATATCATGATATAAGTTTACAAGCTGATTAACAAAATGATGCCAGCTTAGTTTAGCCCGTATCGTTTGAATTCCCTCATTAAAATAGGATGGATCCAATTTAAAGTACTGAAGTACGGCTTGACTTAATGCCAGAGGTGTTGGTTCGCATACAATCCCGGCAACCATGTGGGGGACCATAGCTGGCAATCCTCCAACATTACTGACAATCATTGGTTTTTCAAAATGGTATGCCAGTGGACTCACACCACTTTGGGTTGCATGCCGATAGGGTTGAACCACGACGTCTGCGGCAGAAAAATAATATCTGATTTCACTGTCAGGAATAAAATGGGTGTGTAATATCACCTTGTCCGACAGATTTAAATTTTCAATAATTGTCAGATACGGTTTTGAATCTTCGTAAAATTCACCTGCAATTAAGAGTTTGATTTTTGAATTAATTATTTCCGCATGGGAAAAGGCTTCCAGTATTAAGTCAAGTCCTTTGTAATTCCGAATAAATCCAAAGAACAAAACGATTTTATCCTCTTGAGAAATATTTAATTTTTCCCGTGCAGTTTTAATATCCAGTTTTGCGCCGAAATTATCGTAGAGTGGATGCTCTAAGGTCATATTGGGTACACTTGGTCTAAGCGATAGCAAGTCCTTGTGTACTTTTTCACTCATTGTAATAAATCCTTGTGGACTGCTAATAAAATACTTTGTAAACCAGTTATCACCAGGCCTTCGTTCATGAGGGATTACATTGTCAGCAATGCATATGATTTTAATCGATTTATCCATTTTAACCAATCGCAGGATTGTACCCAAACAAGGTCCCATAAATGGGAGCCAATAGCGAACAATGATTAAATTGGGTTTATGTTTTCGAATTCGTCTTCCAATTTTAATCCAATTAAATGGGTTTATGGAGTTAATGCAAACACGAATGTCTAAATCTACTGGAGGTTTTTCATCAGAGAATTGGCTCGTTCCAGGAAATAAAAAGGAAGGGTATTGGAGTGAAAAAGTATAAATCGAAGCTTCCCAGCCTGCTTCTTTAAATGCTCTGCAAAGTCTTTCGTCAAATGAAGCTAATCCACCCCGAAGCGGGTATGCTGGGCCTATAATAGCCAATTTTAACATGGATATTAATTAAGGCTTTTATCGATGAGATAGGTATTTCGTTCCGAAGCATTTCTAGTAACCAATTCTGCTAAAAAGCCTGTAAGAAATAGTTGTGATCCTATAATCATAGACACTAAGGATAGAAAAAATGCCGGACGTTGAGTAATTCCCATTTGTCCGTAGGCATATTTTGTAAAAGCTAAATAAGCTACAAAACACAAGCCTAAAAAAAAGACTAACAAACCAAACGAACCAAAAAAATGCATCGGCCTTTTACCAAATCTCCCAATAAACATGATGGTTGAAAGGTCTAAAAATCCGTTAATGAAACGGCTCATTCCAAATTTGGAATATCCGTATTTTCTGGCACGATGCTGTACAATTTTTTCTCCAATTTTCCGAAAACCAGCCCATTTTGCTATTACCGGAATGTATCGATGCATTTCACCATATACTTCTATGGATTTAACAACTTCTGAACGGTATGCTTTTAAACCACAATTCATATCGTGAAGTTTCACGCCGCTCATCCAACTGGTCACTCCATTATAAATTTTGGATGGAAGGTTTTTCGTGAGGGCATTGTCGTATCTTTTTTTCTTCCAACCTGAAACGACATCATAGCCAGCTTCTTTAATCATTCGGTATAATTCAGGAATTTCTTCCGGGCTATCTTGTAAATCAGCATCCATGGTAATTACAACCTCGGCCTGACATGAATGAAATCCAGTATTCAATGCAGCCGATTTGCCATAATTTCTTCGAAATTTAACACCTTTAATTTGAGGATGTTTGAGGTGCAATTGTTCAATGACAGACCAGGTTTGATCTGTACTTCCATCATCAATAAACCAGATTTCATAGGTAAGACCGCTGGGATCTAACACTTTTTGGATCCATGCAACCAATTCAGGAAGTGATTCTTCTTCGTTATATGCGGGTATAATTAATGCGAGATCCATTAGGCAATTGTATTGTAAAAATAGGAAGGTTCTGCCATTCTTTTAGATATATATAAATTAATTGTATATATGTGCCGATTATCTCTATAGAACGGGCATTCAGTTTCAATATTTTGAGAACAGTTCTTTAGGATCATTCTTTTTTACTACAGCTGCAATAATGCAAGCTATTAAAAAATAAATGATCGTTGCCCAAAAGAACATCATGATATAATTACTGAATAAAGCAAAATTTTGAGTTTCAATTTGCTCCAATTGTTCTTCAGCTGCAGCATCTCCCATCCAGGACCGCATACTTTCGATCATTTTTATTGCTTGTTCTCTTTGTTTTTCTTGTAATCCAGGGTCTATAAATTTTACAAGGATCCAACTAAAAAGGCTTGTAAAAAAACTAGAAACTACAGCGCACAACCAAATAGGAGTTAATGCTAATTTCCAGCTGATAAAACCTCCCAATTCTTCTCTTTTTTCAATTCCTGCGCGGTACATAATATATATACCAAAACAAAAGACAAGGATAGCAGCCATTACATTTTCCATCATGCCCAATAAATAAAGGAGTAATGTGGTTACAATGGAAATTCCAGCCCAAATGAGTCCAAGTTTTATTGTTGATTGATATGATTTCATAATTCCTTAAATATAGTGCTTACAAATTTACCAAGTATATCGTATTATTTAAAATTATCATCCAATTCAAGGTATTCTAGTTTATTAATTTGAATAAAAACTGGATTTACTATAACAGCCTAAAACTTTTCCCTTAAATGTTTTACCAATAAAAGGACTGTTTTTTGAAAGCGAAGCACTGTCTTCCAGCTTATATGTCCATTCTTTATTTGGGTCAAACCAGGTAAAATCACCTGTAGAACCAACTTGTATGGTGCTAATTGGTATTTGGAGGATTTTAGCAGGGTTGATACTAACTGCCTGAACCCATTGATCAATGGAAAGTTCTTTGCTCAATAATGTTGAATAGGCAGCAAATGCTGTTTCTAAATTAATTGCACCAAAAGCAGCTGATTGAAATTCCAGGTCTTTCATTTCGGTATCCCATGGAGTATGATCAGAACAAATAATATCAATGGTACCATCTTGCACTCCTTTAACAAGTGCTTTCCGATCCCGTTCTGACCGTAATGGCGGTTCCAGCTTAAGATTTGTATTAAAATCTTCAAGCTGTGTATCATTGTACAATAAATTAAACACAGATACCGAACAATATAAATTTTTAACTTTCGACCTGTCAAGTTTCAGTTGACTGACTGCTTCCGCAGTAGATAGTTTATGAATTAATAATCTGGATTGTGTATATTTTAGAATTTCAATATCCCGGTAGAGATGGATTGTTTCTGACAAAGAAGGAATTCCTTTGAGTCCTAAAGAAGTGCTCGTAAAAGCTTCATGCATTTGTCCGGATCCAGCAATTCCTTTGTCTACACTTGAATTAATAATCAATCCATTTGGAATAAGCCTCACATATTCCAACGCACGCATCAATAGACCACTTTTTTGAATGGGTTTTTTCCCATCTGAAAATGCAATAGCACCGGCTTCATCCATTTGAAGTATTTCAGCGAGTTCTTCTGATTTGCATTCTTTGCTCAAAGCACCAATTGGGTAAATATGAACTGGTAAATTCTCCGATTTGGTTTTTATGAAATTTACTTCAGATTTAGAATGTATAACCGGATGTGTATTTGGAAAACAACATATTGAAGTATAACCTCCTTTACATGCGGCATTTGCAATTGATTCTAAGGTTTCTCTGTGTTCAAATCCAGGTTCGCCATGCAAACATCCCAAGTCAATCCAACCAGGAGACAAACACGTATCTTTTCCTTGAATTTCTTTAACTTTCTTAGTAAGATTGATTTTTGCTTTAATTTCAACAATCGTTCCATCTTTAATCCAGACATCACGTACCTGTTGATGATTTGGACTATTGGGATCAATGATCCGGATGTTTCTAAAAATACATTCCATATTTTAATGATTTTTCCAAAACCGGATTAATAAGGATTCAATAATCAGAAATATAAAAGATGCAATTAATAAATACCACCAAAGAAAGGGTCCTGATCGCTCAGATTTAATTACACTCGTAAAATCGGAATTGTTATTGTCATTTATTAATTTGCAAAAACCTCCATAAGATAATGATAATTCTTCCGGTCTGATAACAGATAAATTGGATTCTCTCCTGCTATCATTAAAGGTAGAATATGCTAATAGTTCTTCTTTATTATTGATTGTATAAATTCCAGCGGTTTTAAGTTGATCGTATAAGTCTATTATTAAATTTTTACCAGAAATTCTGAATGAAGGAATAAATGTTTCAGGACCAACCAAACTGACTATAAAATCTTGTTCATTGATATTTTCCTGGAGGGTCAAATTAATTTGTGGGTTATTACTTAAATCAAAAGTATAATTCTGGTTTCTTTCTGATGCAATAGCTGCTTTAAATAACAAGGGTAAAAATATTTCAGCATTTTTTGATAAGTCATTAAACTTTTGATCTAGAGGACTTGCTGAAATAAAAACCGACGCATTACCGGCTTTAATCCGACTAATCATGGGCAATCCATCTCGAAACGTTACAATCTTTTCAAAAGGTGCCCCACCACTTAACGTATAATGTCCAAAACTAGTTGGTAATTTAATTTGATCTCTTGTTGGATTAAAAACATCTTTAAAGATATCAGAATCCAGATTGGCATGGGTTGCAAGTTTTCTTGCTGTATCGAAATTTGTAAATTGTGGAATATTTAATATCGGAACTAAATTAATATTATCATTTAATGCAGTCACAGGTCTAGGAAATATAAATAAATTGCAAGCTTGTTGAGTCGCTTTTTGCAATTCAGTTGCCATTCCCGTGCTAATATCTGCTAATTCATTTAAAATAATCAATCGAAAATTTCCAAGTTTACTATAGTCAATTTGATTTTGTTGCTGACTTTTAACTTTAAAAAAAGGGATTGATTCCAATGCTTTTAATAAAATTACCGGAATTTCTTTTGAATAAAGTACCAACACATCTATTTGTTGGTCAGTCTTATAAGACATATAATAGGAATCATCAAATTGGACTGGGAAATCTTTTATTTTGATTATAATTTTTTGCCAGGACTGATCAGGGACTTTTATATAAAAAGTATCTGTTTTAGATTTTCCAGTTTGGATAAAGATAGGTTTTCCAGGATATTCTTGTCCGTTTATAGAATACGAAGTACTTAAATTATCTACCGGACTGTTTCCAAAATTACTTACTTTATAAATTAATGCGTGTGTTTGGCCTGGGAGTAATACCGGGGAATCAAAATAAGCGGTATCAATGCTGACATTATTTTCTTCTACACTTTGTATAGGCACTAAATTGATTGCAAGGCTTGAATCCACTAAATTTGAATCCAGGTCACATATGGACCTTTGAAAGTCGGATAATAAATAGGCGATACCGTGCCCGACCCCTGCATTTTTAAAACATTGACTTTGCTTAGCAATAATTTTCGATAAGGGTTGAACTGCGGGTCCACTTTTAATTTCTTCCAGAAAAATCAAAGCATCATCTTTTGAAACAAGTCGTTGATGTTTCCCTTCAAAATCATTGGTAAGCAATTGAAAACGATCATTATCTGAAGAAGCAAGGATAATATCCCTGGTTCTTCTTTTTGCTTTTTGCAATAAGCTACCATCCTCAGAATTTGCATTCATAGACCAACTATTGTCAATGTATATGCTGATAGATTGCGTTTGTTTTATTGCACTTTGACCGTTGTTTGAAAATGGTTGTGCAAATGCAAGTATCAAAGCTGCCAGCGCACAAAGTCGCGCTAATAAGATCAATAAATTTTTAATGCGATTTCTGGTTGCTGTTTCTTCAACCAATTCTTTAAGAAAGC
Source organism: Saprospiraceae bacterium (assembly GCA_016714025.1). Lineage (NCBI taxonomy): Bacteria > Pseudomonadati > Bacteroidota > Saprospiria > Saprospirales > Saprospiraceae > Saprospiraceae bacterium. The sequence continues at coordinate 1,547,769 of JADJOB010000002.1, forward strand.
GAACGTTGGTAAATTCAATTTTTTTATACCTTCTGAAATAAAAAAGGTGAATTAAAACAGGTATTGCTAAAATGAATAGAGTCCAAAGAAAAGTAGGAAAAACAAATTGCATGTTTCCGAGTAGGTGCCTGCAAAGTTATATAAAATCCAGTAAATTCCTTATAAATTCAGGCTTAAAGCCTCTTTTTTATTTCAATTCGATCCGAATGACTGCTTTTTTCATTAAAAACCTGAATCGTGTAGAATCCAGGTTCTAAACCATTGAAATCCATTTCAAAGGCATTTTCTTCATTTTTAGCTTCACGAATCACATTGCCTTGAAAATCATATACTTTTACATAAAATGGCATGTTTTCTTCGTTCCAAACCGTATATACCTTTTGGTCTTTTGTATACAAACTGCTCCAGTAGGATTTAATCCCAGTAGATGGAATTTCTGTTTTGAAATTTTTTAAAGAAGGTAGAATTCGATTTGTAAATTCAATGGCCCCCAGATCCACATGGAGGTCAACCTTTCTTTTGTTGCCTTCATAATCTGTATCTGATATCAAACTATCAAGTCCGGCATTGATTGCAGGACTATTCCCTTTTAAGCGAAAATTATATTGATCTTGTCCTGGTTTAGCATATTCAAACAAAGGATCAGATTTAATCGCCCCTATTCCATATTCGCTGCTGTTGCAGTTGAATTGCAAATTATTTTTTATAAGAATTTCTCTGCTTACTAAGGATGAAATTCCGGATTTTCCATCCGAGGCATAAATGATATTATTTAATACATTAATATATTCACTTCCAATCAGTTGGATCTCCGGGTGCTTGCAAATGCGATTTTCCGAATTTCTATAAAAGCTGTTATTTATCAGATCGATTCCAAGCGCATTTTCCATCCAGACAGCCCCGGAACCATTGGTATATATGATATTATTATAGATTAAAACTTTGGACTTATATCGACTTTCAGCTTTTTCTGCCATGTGTACCCGCATAACCGGACTGCAGGAACTTACCAGACTGGAATCATTGACACTGTTTTTTTCAAAGGTATTCGATTGAATAAAACTATGAAGTCTATTAATGTCATCCGTAAAAACGCCGTTTATTAATTCCAAAGTCGCTTGTCCTCCTGCTTGGGTGGCATTTTTAAAAAATTTATTATAGCTTAAAGTAAGATAATCGTAATACTTTGCCATTACTGCACTTCCCCGGTGGTCTTTGATAAAATTATTGTATAATTTAATATGGTTGCAGGGGGCTTCATAGGTGCCGTCTAAATAAATTCCTGTTGTAATGGAATCTGATAGCTGCGTTTGCGTCCCAAAAATTTTCTGTGTTTGTATAGTTAGTCCTTCGATACTTACATAATTGCATGAGTTCAAATGGATTCCGTATTTGGTTTTTACCTGCAATACAGGTTGGTGATTTCTGTAATTTTTAAATACGATCCATGCATTCTCGGTGCCGCTTTTATCAAAATCAATCAATGCCTCGGCATCTGAATAATAATCTCCTTTCATGATATAAACCGTATCACCTACAACTGCCATGTTTGCAGCTTTCTGTAAAGTTCTGAAAGGAAGAAACCAATGAGTCCCTTTATTAAGGTCATTTCCTGTGACTGAAACATAGATTCCTCTGCCGGAAGCAGAAACAAATAAACATCCAAACAGGATTATTGAAATAAACCGCATATCGAATTATCTAATCAGGCAAATTTAGTCTAAAGAAGACCTAACTGGGTCAAACGCTGCTTTTAATTTATATAAATCACAAGATTAAAGGAAATGTTTCAAATGTAGCTCAGTTTTTAAGTTAAAAATCAATTATAAAACAAGCTTAATATATTAATAAATTGGTGAAAAAATGATTTCCAATATCAATAAGATAACAATTTTTGAAATTGAATCCCAGGCATGGAAAACCAAATGATTTTTTTGATAAAACCCGTAATTTTTTATTCGTTTGATAGATTTATTGATTCCCGGAATTATATGAAATTCATAAAGCCCGGAAGTATGTTTTATCATACTTTAACTTTATAATAGGATTCAATTAAATTTTTATAAATGCTGGAAGTGTTTAAAATATCTTCATTCCCAATCAAAATGATTTGATCTCTTGCTCTGGTAAGCGCTACATTAAGTTTTCTGTCAACCCCATCAGCATTTACAGAACTGATTTGGATCATTTGAGAGGGGTCTGAGATAACCGTTGAAAGTATAATTATATCTCTTGATCCCCCCTGATATCGCTCAGCTGTATCTACTGTAATCAGATTTTCATCCAGAGCAAGTAATTGAAGTTGCTGTTTTATTAATGCGATTTGTGCCCTGAATGGAGTAATGACACCAAGAGTTAAATTGGTCCAGTTTATTTGTTGTTCTTGGTACATTTTAAAGAGGGACTGAACGATTTGAGCAACCAAAATAGCTTCAGGTAAATTTATTTTTGCTTGCATCGAATCCGTTTCATTTTTACAATCAATAAATACAATGCGTTCAGTACATAGCCAGGAAGAAATTGATTTAGTTTTATTGAATTTTTCAGAATAATTTTCAAGCTGTCTAAAACCAAATTCATCCGGCAGCGTTTGAAGTTTTTCCTGATAAAAAAACCTCGACGGAAATTGCATTAAATGTCGATGCATTCGACCCTGAAAATGAAGCATATCATAACAGTGTATCCAGTTTTTTTGTTGAACAGTATTTAACATGCGTTCAAAATAAGATGTACTTAAGCTTTTAAATCCTTGCTGGACGAGCAAATCAGATTGAATTTTTGATTCTTCCTCAGTTTGGGCCGTTACAGCGGGTAATTGCATATGGTCTCCAATCAAGATAAATCGTTTGAATCTTGGCAGTATTCCAATTAATTGTGATTCTAATATTTGACTAGCTTCGTCTATGATAACCGTATCAAAATTCTTAAGTTGGAATAATTCACGTTTTCCTTGGATGGAAGCTAGAGTAGCGGTAACAATCCGGGTGCTGTTGATCAATTTTTGCAATTCTTTCCTGGTTTTAAAACCACTTATTTTTTCTTCCAGTAAGTTTTTTCTGAATTTTGGATGCACGGCATAGCGCGAACCGATTCGTATAAAATCAAGATCACTAGATAGATTGATGGATTCAATGGCTTCACAGATTTCATCTACCGCCCGGTTGGTGTATGCAAGTAATAAAATAGATTCCTTACTATTCAGATAGAGCGATGCGGTAAGATATTTTATAACCATACTCGTTTTCCCACTCCCAGGAGGACCCCATAAAAGAAAATAATCTTTTGACTTGAGTATTTTTTGTAAGACTGATTGAATTAGTAAGGGTGTATTTTCAATTAATGGAATTCCTGTATTTAAAATTCCAGGTTCTTGCAATCCTAATAACAAGTTCCTTTTGGTTTCGTCCGACTGACAAAATTCTGTAAGTCCTTGAAATTGTGTTGTAAAATTGCGATCCATGGAATCATGTTCTAAATTCCATTTTTTGCTTTGAGCAATTGTAAGATTTGGAAATTGCCTGGTTCTTAATCGGATGTGGTATTCTGACGGGAATTGTTCTATCAAGGTACATTTATAAACTTGTACTTGCAATATATCTGGTTGTTCATACAACACCAGGGTATCTCCAACTCGAAAATTTGATAAGATTGAAACGTCCTGAGGAAATTTAAGAATAAGAATAGGGTAGTCATCCCTGGGTGTAAGCATCGAACTAATTTCTAAACCAGGCAAAATCATAAAAAATTCAATTTTTTCTGATTCTGATAACAGCCACAACGATGCAAGACCTTCCGTATACTGAATATTTGCCCTGCCTAATTTAGCAATAAATTGTTCACGTGCAATAAATCCTGAAAACACTTTAAAGTATTCTTTTTCAAATGAATTTAAGCTTTTATATATGTTTAGTAAAAATCCTGCATCTCTTTTTGTGTAAGATTCGGAACTACTAAAATGCTTATCATTCAAACTGTCAAAAATAAAGGCATCTTGCTTTTTCCTGAAGGCGAGATGTAAATGCATGAGAATAATAGAATTCCTTATTTGAATTAACTCGTGTATGATGTCTTCAAGGGTAGGAGCAAAGCGGAGTGAATTTTCAGTCTGACTGGAATATAATACGTGGCATTTTATGTGTGAATCAGCGCCATAAACGGATTGAATTAATAAATAATACAACATGATTTGTGCATGATGATCTGTATTAATTCCATATTTGTTTGGTAAATAGGGTTTGCCACTTTTTAGTTCGAGAATCCAGTAAAAAGCCTTTTCAGAATTTTCATACAAGACATCCAGTCTTCCCTGGATTCCATATTGAACAGAGTAGAAACTAGGCTCTAAGAGACAATCTTTTAATTGGATTTCTTCTACATTGAAGCGACTATCAATTAAGGTTTTTATGTTGTAAAAATGTTGGCGTACCGTGTCATAAAATTTTTCAACCTGCACGTCATCAAATAAGGAAAACGCCAATGGATTGTGTTTAAACAATTGATGGATTAGATCTTCAAGTTTTAAATTTGGGTTTAGTATCAATTCATCCAAAAATAAATTGACTGAGGTTCCGATTAGTGTTGAAAATCCGGGTGGATTGTACCAAAAATTTGAAACCAATTGTTTTAAAACCTGGCTGCCCTGATGGTTAAAACAAGAAGCAACTGATGTTACATCGATCAAATAATCAGGTAACAACACAATTGCATCTGCCTCCCAAACAGAATCTTTTTGTGTGAATCCATGAACATATAAATCAATCGGCCCCTGGAGATAATTAAATATTTGGGAGAGTTGTTTTTGAGTTTTATCAGAAAGCTTTTCTGTTGTTAAAAGCTGTTCGTCCTGCTGATTTTCAAGAAGATAAAACCTGAGCATTTTATCTTCCGGAGCAAAGTGAATTGCATGAATTCTAGCGGATTTTAAAGATTTTGATTTTGGTGGTTCCTGCACATTTTTACCTGAAAGGGTAGATTCCAAAGGGTTCATTTTATTTTAAGGATGGTGTTCGTCCAAATGTATGAAAATTTTATTGTACTGTCTAAAATGTTAATTATCAACAATTTAAAAACACTGTGCGTCACGGAATTCATTTTTTATCGTTGTATTTATTATGGCTGAATGAATTCCTTCAGGCGGTTTCATGCTTACCTTCCCGGGTAGACGCTAAATTTAATTTGGCAAATAATTATTTGTTTTTTTGTGTCTTATATGCTTTAAATTTTAAATAAATGTTAATAGTCCCTTCCTGAGGAAACATTATTTTGTTATCTTCGTTTTCTTAATGTTGGTTTATTAGCATTAAAATTCAAAATATCAACTAAATATTCATCAAAACGAACCATGAAAATTTCAATTAAGCCAATACTGTATCAGAACAAGCGACAAGAAATTGTATTAATGATTGCATTTATGCAAATGCTGCTTTTGCTCATGGCTTTTTTATTTATGCAATGTAAAAAAGCTGAAAAGCTGCCATCTGGCAATTCGCCTGTGGAATCGACGGCAGCAATCGACACTTCAAAAAAAGCAATTAATTTAGTTGATACAAATTATGTTCCGATAGCATATCATCATCCGGAAACTGTAAAGCAAACGTTAAAAAATCTGGAAGCCCTCCATTTTACAGAAGGTGGTATTGCTGCACAGGTATTAGATTATCTAAAGCGAGGTGATAATGATTTTGGAGAAGATTTTAAATTTATCTATTTGCAATTTAAAGGGCGAACTGCCGAAATAATCGAAAAATTTAATAAAGAAATTCCAGAGTTGGCCAACATCATGAATAGTTTTCCCAATTTAAAAGTTAGGTTAATGGCTTACACAGATGATATTGGGGATGAAAAGGCAAATGAAATCCTGGCAGAAAAGCGAGCAAAAGCGATTCAAAGTCAATTGGTAGCTGCTGGAATTGCAGCCGATAGAATTCAAATTAAATCCTTTGGTGAAAAATATCCGGTTGCAAACAATAAGACCTATGATGGACAAATGCTTAACAATCGTATTGAGATGTTGATCATTAGTAAATTTTAAATACTTAGAAACACATAAGAATTTTACCTACTACTTAAAAACCGGTGTTTAAATGTAAACACCGGTTTTTTTATTTTTTTTTTGAACCCTGTCGTGTGCTTAAAGAGCTTATTCTTGCCAGTAAAAAAATAGGGTATTGCTAATGATCTTGGTAGAAGTTTTGATACTATTTTGATAAATTCAGAAAAATTTGAAATTGAGATTTACTAGACCGAATCCGATTCAAAATAGAATTTATTTATTGGGGTCAATTGAGACGACTTTTTCTCATTCCATAATAAAAATAGATAATCAAGCCGATCAATAGCCAACTAATAAACCAAGCCCAGTTATTTGCCGTCATTCCGGTTAATAAATACGAACAACTGGAAACGCCAAGTAATGGGATCAAGGATAAATTTTTTACATATGCTAATCCTGAAAGAACTAAAAGAAAACACCAAAAAATTAAACTTGAAATTTTTAAGGTTTCTTCGTTACCATCCAAAACAAAAAGGTTCTTAAAATAATCTGGAAATAGAAAATTAATGATAAAAAATGTGAATAGAACCATCACAGGAAATACAAATTTGCCATTGATGTATTTTAATTGAAACCTGCCTGCAATTTTTTCTTTTCTTGGAATGAGTAAAATTCCACCACAAACAAGTGCAAATGCAAATAAAGTTGCAATGCTTGTAAAATCCAATACAAACGTTTTATCAGTAAAAAGTATCGGAATACCTACAACCAAACCAGTAACGACCGTTGAAAACGAAGGGGTAAGATAACGTGGATGAATTTTTTTGAACGCAGGAGGCAACAACCCGTCACGACTCATACTCATCCAGATCCGTGGTTGACCCATTTGAAAAACCAATAAAACACTGGTCATTGCTATTACAGCTATAAATGAGACAATTAATTGCATCCATGCATTGTGTTTCATTTCAAAAATAAATGCCAATGGATCCCCAACGCCATCAAATTGTCTGAAATCTAAAACACCGGTCAATACCAGTGCAAGTAAGATATAAATGACCGTGCAAATGACCAGCGAGTAAATCATTCCTTTTGGTAAGTCCCGTTGGGGATTTTTACTTTCCTCTGCAAAAACACTGATCGCATCAAATCCAATATAAGCAAAAAATACCCCACTGACCGCGCCCATTACGCCACTAAAGCCATTGGGTAAAAATGAAGGCTGACCTTGTGAATTTAAGGGCATCCAGTTTCCTGCCTGGATGTACAAGGCACCTACAGCAATCACTAAAAAGATTACCAATAATTTTAGTGCTACCATGACGTTGCTAAAATTTCTGGATTCTTTTACACCTATATATACGAGTATCGTAATCAACACATTAATAATAAGGGCAGGTAGGTCTAAAATAATTCGAAGAGAGCCAAACATAGGTGCATTATTCCATGCAGCGATCAATTCATCATTAGTTGATTGGTTGGCAAATGCTTTTTTAGCTTCGAGGTAACTACAGGTCAGATATTCTGGAATATGGATGTGCAATCGTTGCAACAAGGAGGTGAAATAATCGCTCCAGGAAAAAGCAACGTATATGTTACCTATTGAATATTCCATTAAAAGTGCCCAACCAATTATCCAGGCAGCTAATTCACCAAAGGAAACATAGGCATACGTGTAGGCAGATCCGGCAACTGGTAATCTACTGGCAAATTCTGCATAACACAAGGCAGTAAAACCACAGGCAATGCCTGTAATAATAAATAACAAGACAACTCCGGGTCCCCCTTTAAAACATGCTTCACCCAGGCTGCTAAAGCTTCCGGCCCCTATAATTGCGGCAATTCCTAAAGCTGTTAAATCCTGTACGGTTAATACTTTATGAAGGCTATTGGTATGAGAGGCTTCAAGAAATGAAGCCATTGATTTTTTACGGAATAATTTTTCAAACATATATTAAAAATATTTAATATGATTTTTAGATTGCTCGGTAAACATAGTCAATTTTATGCTGAAATAGCCTCCGATCATGGCAGCTTTTACCAGATAAATAGGCGCCAAGGCTTGCTTTTATTCAGCAAATGAACCATTCGGGTCTTTATACTGATTCTTTGACAATCGACTTCTGATATCTTTTAGCCATTTCACAGGTCCATTTACTATTTTAAAGCTTCAATCTACCCATTTTCCAATATATTTGTGCCCTTATAGAAAAACGATTATGCCGAAATGGTAAATAAATATTTTGACCTCATTGACCAGTCTTATTACTTTCCACAGGAAAGTTTTGATCTGGAAAAAGACGAACTCATTTTCAACGGAATTCCGGTCATGAATCTGATTGAAAAATATGGCACACCTTTTAAAATGACCTACCTCCCCCGCATTGGAGATCAAATTAAAAAAGCAAAAAACCAATTCAATAAAGCCATGAAGTCATTGGACTATGATGGCAAATATTTTTATTGTTATTGCACAAAATGTTGCCACTTTTCATATGTTTTAAAAGAAGTATTGCAGCACGATGTTCATTTGGAAACTTCATCCGCTTTTGATATCGATTTGATTGAAAATCTTTATAAAAATGAGTTGATTGACAAAGATCAAATCATAGTAAATAATGGATATAAGCCCAGACAATATTTACAGAATATTGCAAATTTGATTAATTCAGGATTTAAAAATGTCATCCCGGTTTGTGATAATATTTATGAAGTAGATCGCTTTGATGAATTGATTCATAAAAAATGCAAAATTGGACTTCGTGTCGCAACGGAAGAGGAACCCAGCTTTGAATTTTATACTTCTCGACTGGGTATCCGATCTTCACAAATCGTTCAATTCGCAAAAGAAAAATTTAAAAAGCATAAAAAATTTGAATTGTATATGATTCATTTTTTTGTGGATACCGGCATTAAGGATACCGCGTATTATTGGGGTGAATTGAAAAAAGGAATTAGTACTTATACCGAATTAAAGAAGCATTTTCCATCAATAAAAGCCATAAATATCGGTGGTGGCTTGCCAATCCGGAATTCACTTGGTTTTGAATATGACTATAAGTATATGATCAATCAAATAGTGAAAATGATCCGGGACAGCTGCGATGAAGCAGGTGTAGATCATCCGGATATTTTTACAGAATTTGGAAAATATACCGTAGGAGAAAGCGGAGCTACCATTTTCTCTGTACTTGAACAAAAGCAACAAAATGATTCTGAAATCTGGTATATGGTCGACAATTCTTTGATGAATACCTTACCGGATAGTTGGGGCATCGCTGAACGATTTATTCTGCTTCCAATCAATAAATGGCACAATGATTATTCTAGAATCAATATTGGTGGATTGAGTTGTGATAATTCAGATTATTACAATACAGAGGCATTAAATCAACAGTTGTTTTTGCCCAGATACAGCAGAGAAGATAAGGAGCCATTGTTTCTTGGGTTTTTTCATACCGGAGCTTACCAGGATGCTTTGTCAGGGTATGGAGGCATAAAACATTGTTTGTTGCCATCTCCAAAACATATCCTAGTGGATCGGGATGAAAACGGAAATCTTGTTGACTGGATTTATAGCGAAGAACAGACTTCAAAAGATATGTTGAAAATTTTGGGCTATAATTAATTAAGGAATTTTAATTAATTTTATTCCGAACCCTGAAATCGGTTTTACCTCATTTGAATAAGAACATTATGAAAGAAAAAATTCAAACCTATGCCGGCATTCCTGCTAAATATTCAAACTATGATTCAGCAAGTGTATTGTTGACATCTATTCCTTTTGATGGAACGAGTACCTGGGGGAAAGGTGCGGATGAAGGATTTAAGGCATTTATGGATGCTTCCGCCAATATGGAACTTTATGATATCGAAACGCAATCAGAACCCTATAAAAGAGGTGTTTTTTTGGAAAAACCTTTAAAAGTTAAAAAATCCACACCGGAAGAAATGGTTGAGCTTGTCTATAAAACAGCCGTCCAACAAATTAAATCTGGAAAACTTCCAACCTATTTTGGAGGGGAACACAGTGTCAGCATTGGAGTTTTAAGAGCGTTTGCTCAGAAATATAAAAACTTAACAGTTGTCCAGTTAGATGCACATACCGATTTGCGTCAAGAGTATATGGGTACAAAATTCAATCACGCATGTGCTTTGGCAGAAGCACAGAAATATACCAATTTGATCCAGGTTGGTATCAGGAGTATGGATATCAGTGAAAAAAAATACCTCCAAAAGGAAAAGGTCTATTTTGCTCATCATATTATGGACAATGATTATTGGATGGAGGAATCTTTAAAAAAGATGACTGATAAGGTGTATATCACGCTCGATTTGGATGTTTTTGATTCTTCCTTGATGCCTAGTACAGGTACTCCTGAACCTGGAGGCATGCAATGGTATCAAGTGTTGCAATATTTGCGAATGATATTTTTAAGAAAAAAAGTAGTAGGGTTCGATATTGTCGAATTAGCACCCAATCCACACAATCAGGCGCCAGATTTTTTAGCTGCCAAACTCTATTATAAGATGTTGGCTTACTATTTTGAACGTTCTGCAAAATAACTTTCTAACTGATTATAATAAATTTATGAATAAAGGTCCGGTATCCCAATTTATAGCACATCATTACAGACACTTTAACGCTGCTGCTCTTGTAGATGCAGCAAAAGGGTATGAATTACATCTCACCGAAGGAGGTAAAATGATGCTCACCCTGGCAGGCGCAATGAGTACTGCCGAACTGGGTGTTTCACTGGCTGAAATGATCAGGCAAAATAAAGTCGATATTATTTCATGTACGGGAGCTAATTTAGAAGAAGACCTTATGAATCTGGTTGCTCATTCACATTATAAACGAATTCCGCATTATCGGGATTTAACACCACAACAGGAATGGGAACTTTTAGAACAAGGGCTCAATCGGGTGACTGATACCTGTATTCCGGAAGAAGAGGCTTTCAGGAGATTGCAAAAACATATTTATGAATTATGGAAAGATGCTGATAATAGCGGGAAACGTTATTTCCCTCATGAATATATGTATCAAATGCTGTTAAGTGGAGTACTCGAACAGTACTATGAAATTGACCCCAAAAATTCCTGGATGTTGGCCGCAGCTCAAAAAAATTTACCAATAGTTTGTCCGGGCTGGGAAGACAGTACCATGGGAAATATTTTTTCATCTTATATTATTAAGGGAGATTTAAAAGCCTCCACAATGAAGAGTGGCATCGAATACATGGTGTTTTTAGCTGATTGGTATCGAAAGAATTCAAGTGGTAAAGGGGTTGGATTTTTTCAAATTGGAGGTGGTATTGCAGGCGATTTTCCAATTTGCGTTGTGCCCATGATGTATCAGGATTTGGAATGGCATGACGTACCATTTTGGTCTTATTTCTGCCAAATATCAGATTCGACAACTTCCTTTGGATCCTATTCAGGTGCTGTGCCCAATGAAAAAATTACCTGGGGCAAACTGGACATCCATACCCCGAAGTACATTATAGAAAGCGATGCAACAATAGTTGCTCCTTTGATTTTTGCCTGGATTCTTGGCTGGTAAAGCCCGAATTTATTCTAATGGTGGATTGTCTTCCTCTTCTTCCTCTGAATACATGGTTGAATCATTCCGCACTTCCGCAGGTGGAGCAGATGGAAGCTCACTTTCTTTAGCTTTTACACTTTTTGTAGCATGAGGAACTAATAACAAGCGCTGTTTTTCGATGAGTTCACCTGTTACAGTACAAATACCGTAGGATTTATTTTTGATTCGAACCAAAGCCATTTCAAGGTTTTGAATAAACTGCTTTTGTCGTTCCGCCATTTTTGTAAGAAACTCTATTTCAGTATGAATAGAACTATCATCAAACCAGTCTCCACCTTGTTCGTCAGCCATATTATCTCGCAACTCCATCATTTGCTGCTCAATATCTTCCAACTCTCTTTTAGTGCTTTCCAGCTTATCATCAATGACTTTTTTAAATTCAATCAATTCCTCATCTGAATACCGGGTCTTCATATGTCCTAAAATTTGGGCAAAATTAGATATATATATTTTCTTGATGTGAAAAATTTATAATTTGCAAAGACAATAATGTAATATACAGATAATCAACATATTAAAAATTTAAAAATAATATAATATATAAGAAAATTGCAATACACGTGGATTTCGATTGTTGGGATGGATTCGCTTTGTTGAATCGAAAGCAACTTAATACCTTTCAAAATTTAAGCTGCGATCTAATGGGACGCTCGATTTAAAGTAAAAAAAATTATCTTTTTTTTGAAAATTAAATAATTTAACACAGGACTGTCAAAGCTTTGTTATACCTTTGATCTATCCATGAAGGATGCTGTAAACAGGAGTTTTAAACAACATTTAGGAGTTTTGATTATTGTACCTTCATCTTCAAACAACAAAAATCTTCTTTATTTTTTTATTTAAAGCGCTTTAGCTGATAAGCTTTTAGTGTTTTTGGTAATTACTAACTACAAGTGGTTGTTGAATGGTGATTTGCTTCAATTTTTTAAAAGGATTCAAATTGCATCAATCACCTGATAAATTATAAAAATTACATATATTATTATTTTATATTTGTACGATTATTAATCCATGAACTTTAAATCCAATTATTAATGAAAAACCTGTTCAAAAAGAAAACTTCCAAAACGGAAGCAAAAACAGAAGAACGGAGGGGTTTTTTGAATTCTAAAAAAGAAAATCCTGACACCGATTTAGTTTTAGAAAGTTTACCAAAAGGTGATTTTCTTGAAACCGATGAAGATTTGGGGTATTGTTAATCAAATCATCTTCTTTCGTTTAAGAAAACCAATCATTGTAAATACGACCACACTGATTCCGATCCACCAAATTAAGTAGCCGTATTTCCATTTTAATTCTGGCATGAACTCAAAATTCATTCCGTAGACACCCGTAAAAAATAAAATTGGAATCGACACCGTCGAAACCATTGCAAGCCATTTCATATCCTTATTCATTTGGAGGTTCGTACGACTCATTAATAATTCACGAATACCATTTAGCAATTCTCGCTGATTGTCTAGGGTTTCTATTAAATGTTGAATATTGTCTTGCAAATCTCTTAAAAATAAAAAAGTAGAACCGTCTACCAGATTGGTTTCCAGATTTTTCAATTGATTGATTTCTTCCCTCAACGGAAAAACTAGCCTTTTCATAGCCACGATGTTGTTTCTTAAAACATGTAAATCTTCAATGCTCAATACGAAATGTTCTTGTAAAATCTTTTCTTCAAAACCTTCAATTTCATCATGAAATGCTTCTACGGTTAGATAATACCGGTCAACCAGGTAATCAATAATTGCATAAAATAAATAATCCGAACCTCTGGTACGTATTCGTGATAATGGCATTTGCATGCGATTTCGTAAAATTGCAAAACTATCATCCGGATCTTCTTGAAAACTTATCAATACGCTTTTATTAAGGTATACCGAAATCTGTTCTTTTTTTAATTGTTTTGTTACTTTATCATATTCTACATTGTAAATGATACCAAATAGAGCAGCATCATAATCTTCAATTTTAATCCGATGCCCCGGATCCAATATATCTTCCAATATAAGACGGTGAATATTGAATTTCTCACCGATCTTACTTACTAAATCTACATCATGAATGCCTTTAAGATCTAACCAATATTGAAATCCATGTTTCAAATTTAGATTTAAGCATTCTTTTTCTGAAAGTTCGGTATAATCGTTGGGGTTGTATTGAATTCCTTTAACAACAGGTTTGACATCCAGTATATTGCCAGTGTATACCAAGCTGCCTGGAGAAAGTCCAATTTTCTTTTTATTGCTCATGTTGTTTCTGAATGTTGATTAAAATAGGCAATTAATTCATCAAATACCTGATCCCAGCCTTTCCACTCTCCTTTAAAATCAAAACTGCTGTTATGCCAAATCAAATGAAAATGACCTCCATACTTTTTTACCACTTCAAATAAGTGGATTATAGATTCTTTTGCTTGTTCCGGACTGTATTTTAAGTAATCCAGGTAGGTCCGATCCATACAGCTTATCGGTATTAATTTTAAATTACTTTGCTCTTCCTTTTTTAAATCATACCAATAATAAGGTCTGCAAGTTCCTGCTCTAAACCCAGGTTGATCTGCAAAACCTAAACTATAATCTGTGAATATATTATTTTCGATTAATGCTGGATAGGTTTTATCAACTTGTAACCGAAGAAAATGCTGTCGGGAAGAATTGACTGGGATGCCGCAAGCGGTTTCTAAGCTAAGTTTTTCAGCTTTTATTTTTAATGATGCATCCATGGTATTATAAGATGGATGCAAACCTATTGTTCCGATCGTTTTTAGAAAATCTAATGTTTGAAGGACTGGTTTCAATTTCAGGGAATGATTTTTATCATAGCTACTGTTTCCACCGCTTAAAATAAAAAATGTCAATTGTTCTTTAGCAATTGGAGTATGAAGGAAATGGATCGTACTGTCATATGGATCCTTTATCAGTCCGCAATAAATTTGAATTCGTTCAAGATAGGCATCGTATTTTCCATAGGCAAAATCTCGTAGGGTTCCTGCAAATTTTAAACCAGTGGATTTATGTTTATGTTTATAAAATTGGTCAATGTCAATGCCTATAGACCATAATGGTTTATATTTTCTAATTGGCAAGCTTATATTAAATGTAATTTCCAGGGCTTTTAGAAAATGAAAAATCCATTCATCAACTACTGCTTGTTGAAGCACACCGTGTTTTGCCAAAATACTTGATGTAACATTAAACCGATGGTGTTTATCTACTTCATACAATTGGTACTCTTCCACTCGGGCTAATAAATAAAAGACGGCAGCAAATAAATCAAACCGATCATTTGCCTGGTCTGGAAAAAGTTGGAAATTCTGCTCCGATTTCCTGTATGTAGGATCGACAAACTGCTCAATTTTATGATATAAATTACCACTTTCATTGATAAAATATTCATTGGCTTTGATGGGCGTTCTGCTGTAATTGATGGAGGGTCCCGGATATCCGGTAAATTCTTCAATTGAATTTGAAATTCTGAAGCTGCTGGCTGATGTGTAAGTTTGGATTACAGATATTACATACTGTAAGCGTGGATGGATCGTTTCATTAAATAGAAGAATTTGATTCAAAGGGCTATTTTTGTTACTCCAATTTAAAAATATTGTACTTTTAGGATGTGAAAATAATACAGTTCATTCTCTGCTTGGGTCTTTGGATTGAATTATCCGCACAATCCAGGCAATTGGTCGATATTCCTGCTTCCGTTAGGAAAGGAATTATTTATAAATCGGAATGGTCTATGGACATTGCTTTGCATACAAATGGCTTTTTTCTGGGCTATAACAAAGCAAAAATTAAAAACTACCACACAAGTACATACATTCATGGCGATTTGGGTTTTTTATATCATCCGAAAGAAACCCGCTCCACGAAGCCAAATAACAGTGGATTTAAGAGTTTTAATGCCTATAAATTTGGAAAGCAAAACCAGCTGATCAATCTACGGATTGGTCGTGGTATGATTAAAACACTCAGCGAGAAAGCCCGAAATAAGGGAATCGCATTGGGTTTAAGACTAGAAGGGGGTGTAACCCTGGGCTTATTAAAACCAAATTATTTAAAAATTTCAGACGAACAAGACGGTCGTTTTGCAATAAAAGACATTAAATATTCTGACAATCCGGCAGATTTTCTTGATCCTAACCATATTTTAGGTGCTTCAAGTTTTTTTAAGGGAATTGGAGAAATTAGTCTGGTTCCAGGTATGTTTGCCAGAGCAGCCATACGCCTGGATCCGGGAGCTTTTGAAAAAATGGTTCGC
Organism: Saprospiraceae bacterium; assembly: GCA_016714025.1. Classification (NCBI taxonomy): domain Bacteria; kingdom Pseudomonadati; phylum Bacteroidota; class Saprospiria; order Saprospirales; family Saprospiraceae; species Saprospiraceae bacterium. The sequence continues at coordinate 1,563,623 of JADJOB010000002.1, forward strand.
TGTTTAGAAGCTGGGATCCAATTAGACCTTTACACCAAAAGACCTGCAATTCTTGCCAATCATAGCAATCCGCTCAGCTATATAAACCTTTACCTAAATTTGCAGTTAGGTAAACGGAAGAATTAATTTTAAATAATTTACATATTGTAAAATTATATAATATAAATGATTGAGTTGGATATCGTTCAGGATTCTTCGTCAAGAGCCAGACGTCCTGAATGGCTTAGGGTTAAATTGCCAATTGGAGAGGATTACCGGCGGGTTCGTGAACTAGTAGATCACTATAAATTACACACCATTTGCCAAAGTGGTAATTGTCCTAATATGGGTGAATGTTGGGGTGCCGGCACTGCGACTTTTATGATATTGGGTAATGTCTGCACGCGTTCTTGTAGTTTTTGTGCAGTTAAAACCGGTCGTCCACCAGAATATGATGAAGATGAACCCCAGCGGGTTGCTGAAGCAATCCAGCTCATGAAAGTTAAGCATGCAGTCATTACTTCAGTTAATAGAGATGAACTTCCGGACCGGGGGGCTGAAATTTGGTACCAGACGATTCATTTGGTAAAACAACGATGTCCGGAAACGACGATAGAAAGCCTCATTCCGGATGTTAAATCCAATTGGGATGCACTGATTCGAATGATTAGTGCTGGCCAGGAGGTCGTATCTCACAATATGGAAACGGTAGAACGACTTTATAGATTGGTCAGACCCCAAGCTAAATACAGCAGGAGCCTTGAGCAAATTAAACGCACAAAGGAATACGGAAAACGGACTAAAACAGGGATCATGCTTGGTCTGGGAGAGCACAAACCGGAAGTGTTAAAAGCTATGGATGATTTGCTGGATAATGGTTGTGATGTATTAACTTTGGGGCAATATCTCCAACCCACTAAAATGCATCTGGAAGTGGATCGTTATGTACACCCGGATGAATTTGCGGAATATAAAGAGATAGGACTTTTAAAAGGTTTTGCTTTTGTAGAAAGCGGTCCGATGGTTCGTAGCAGTTACCACGCCGAACGCCATCTTGGATAATTTTGAAGAAGCAGGCTTTACCATTTTTCAAAGCTTCAAATTTCAATCCCTGGATTATTATTGTACAAAACTCATTACTAGATAAACTAGTTACAACATGCATCGTAGATTTATTTTATTGATTTTATTAAGTTCCTGGATATTTGAAAGTCAGGCTCAAAATTATGTCGTCAACTCATCAAATGATGTGGATGATGGAATGTGTGATGGGGTGCATTGCAGTTTGCGTGAGGCAATAAAGGCTGCTGAAGCTGATGGAACTCCTTCCACCATTACATTCAATATTCCTTTAGCAGGTCCACATCTTATTAATCCGACAGGCCCTTTTCCAAATATTACACAGCCCGATTTAACGATTGTTGGTGAAACACAACCGGGTGGTCCGGGGGCTTTGGTCTTAGAATTTAATTACAGGCAGTTTTTTGGACTTCCGTTTTGGCAAATCCTCGCTTCGAGATTTTCTATCAGTGGATTTGAAATTCGTAAATTTTTATTTGAAAATCCTGGAGAAACGATTATGCAATTTGGGAATGCTGCTAACCCGGCAGCTGACTGCCAAATTCGCAACTGCGCAATTTATGAAGACAATTCATTCGTGCCTGGCCTTAGTAAACAACTTATTACTGTCAGCAATGCACCGGATCTGGTTATATCTAATAATAAATTTGGAATTGACTTTGCAGTTTCAAATATTTTTAAAATGGAAGGTTTTCTTGCTATTGAAGCCACACAAGCTGGCGCTTTAGTCACCATTGATTCAAATATTTTTGTCAATAAAGTAAAAATGATTGACGTAAAAGGTGGAGATGTTTTTATTTCAAAAAATATTTTTGGAGCGGTTGATACCAATAAAGCTAATAATTTATTACTTCCAAGTTTTGCGATCGTGTCGAGTAACAATTCCAAATTGGATGTGATAGATAATTTCTTTTTTGGAATAACAAATGCTGCAATCTCATTGGCTAATTCAGGAGGGATTCAATTTATATCGAAAAACAGATTTTATAATAACTCGATCGATTTGATCACAGCAGGTGGAAACGGACTCCCAGTGCTTGTTTCAGATAATACAGCTCGCGATGGTAAATATTTTGTTTATTCTCAAGACAATCAAGAGTTGTATGTTGAACGAAATAATATTAATAATTACGATACCGTAATTTACAACTTAAACGAACCTCTTTCTAAAAAAATACGCTACATTGATAATCGGATGACTTGTATTAATGATAAAGTAGTCGTTATGGATCCATCAAAGTTTCCAGCACATCCGGTTCCTATCATCCTGACGGTCAATCGCAATCAGATTACAGGCGCAGGTTTTCCAAATGACAGTGTAATCGTTTATTCCAATAACAGAATATTATGCCCTAATGCAGTATGTCAAGGAGGAGTAGAACTTGGAAGAACGCGTTGCGATGCAACAGGAAACTGGATTTTAAATGCAGCATATCCAAATAGAACCAGTATTTCAGCATATCAATTTGAAAGCAATCCAGCTACACAACCAAGTATTTATTCTGAATTTTCAAACTGTTATCAATGTCCGGGTCAAGTAAAAATAAACTTTACACCTAGCTTGTGTTCAGGTCAAACGGTTACTTACAGGGGAAAAGTTTATTCAGAGGCAAACCCAAAAGATTCCACTTTTATTCGTGGGGATGGTGTAAGTGTTTGTGATTCTGTCGTTATAGTCAGTGTTGGTTTTACACCCAATTACAGAATCAATTTAAGACCTAATTTATGCGTTGGAGATACCCTTCGCTTTGGACTTGTTGAAATTCATAAATTTCATTTAGCAGATTCCATTGTTACCAAAACGGCTTCAGGTTGTGACAGCGTTGTTACGATTGTAGCAACTGAAGTAGGAGCTGGAACTTTTACACAAACAATTTGCGATAATGCCTCTGTAACAATCGGAGGAACCCTATTTGATAAAAACAATCCTTCAGGTGTTGCGGTAATTAGTGGTGCTGCTTTAGGGGGTTGTGATAGTGTGGTGACAGTAAATTTAACCATCAATAATTTTACAGAGTCTTTTATAAAATTAAATATGTGCCCGGGTCGGGATACCTTGGTTGCAGGAACTTTATTTAATCTGGCAAATCCAGTTGGAGATGTAACTATAAAAAACGGCTCCAGCACAGGTTGTGACAGTTTGATTCATGTAAATCTAAATTATCCAGACAACACCGGAAGATTTTCAGCAACGATTTGCAGAGGAGATAGCATATTAGTTATTAATGAATATTTTTCTGAAACAAAAACCAATGGTCAAATCATAATTCCTAATGGTTCCAGTTTTGGTTGTGATAGTATTTTAGATGTCAGCATTAATTTAATACCTAATTCACAAGGGAGCTATACCAATACCATTTGTCGGGGTGATACACTGAATTTACACGGGGAGCAATTTTTTAGTGGAAAAACTACAGGAACTATTTTGTTGGCAAATCAGGCAGCAAATGGATGTGATAGTATGATTCAGGTGGCGATATCTATTTTGCCTGATGCAATTGGAAGTTTTGATACCACGCTTTGTGAAAATCAAACCATTACCTTGTATGGACAGGTATTTTCATTGGCACGGCCGAGAGGCAATTTAAAAATCGATAATGCCTCCTCCAGAATGTGTGACAGCTTTGTTATGGTCAATGTCAATTTTGTGAATGAAGCAATGGGTAATTTTACACCTGCTATTTGTCGTAAAGGACAAGTTCAGGTAGGCAATCAAGTCTTTACTGCCAGCAACCCAACAGGTCAAGTGCGTTTGCCCGGAGCTTCAGTTGCAGGTTGTGACAGTTTAGTGAATGTTGCAGTTTCAATTATCCCTTCGATTGGAATCAACTTCACAGAAAATGCTTTAAAATGCAATGTTGCCAATTCAGGTTCACTTACATTAAACAGTATAAATGGTGGAACAGGCAATTACCAAATTTCAATTGATAATGGTGGATTGATCAATTACACCCCGGGCCAAACAATTCCAAATTTAGCTCAGGGAAATCACAGCATTCGAATTGTTGATCAAACGGCTTGTGATACGATTTATAATTTTAATATAGCTAACTCACAAAATCTATTTTTGCAACTACCAAACGATACGGTAATTAAATTAGGAAATGTTGTAAATATTACAACACAGCTAAATTTTAATCCAACCAGCATTCTTTGGGATCCGGATCTTTATTTAAGTTGTAATAATTGTTTAAATCCGCAATCCATTCCGGATCAAACGATTACTTATATGCTCACTGCACAGGATTCAAACGGCTGTGTTATTAAAGATGAAATCACAATTACAGTCTTAATTGACGAAGCAGATATATTTGTTCCTACTGCATTCTCTCCAAATGGCGATAATATCAATGATTTCTTCCATCCGGTCTTCAAGTTTCCTGAGAAAACATCCATTTTGATATTTAGAATATTCGATCGCTGGGGAAATATGGTTTACGAACGTACCAACGGCTTACCCGGAGACCCTTTTGGTTGGGATGGCACCTTTAATAAAGACAAAATGAATCCCGGCGTTTATACATTTGCTATTCAATATGCCGGTGAAGACAAATTGGGTAAATGGAAAACGGGTGATGTGACTCTGATTAGGTAAATCAGCAATAAAGACACGCAATAAACCTTATGATTGCGTTTGCATTTATTTTATTTTGATTTACGTTCGTAAATTAAGAGTTAAAAAAATGTAGAACTAATTAATAGGAATTTTCAGAATGATCACTCAATAATACAGTAGAGGAACTTTTAGAATATATTCTCGGTAATACAGTAGGGGAGCTTTAAAAGTTTCTTAGACGAGGCTTGCATTTTTTTTTAATTTGGATTTTACTTCTGTAAATGAGAATTTAAAAAAAATGCGTAACGAAGTATAAGGAACTTTTAAAATAGATATTCAGTAATACAGTAGGGGAGCTTTAAAAGTTTCTTAGACGAGGCTTGCATTTTTTTTTAATTTGGATTTTACTTCTGTAAATGAGAATATAAAAAAAAATGTGTAACGAAGTATAAGGAACTTTTAAAGCTTCCCTATACAATTTACTTTGCTTGGTAAGCCTCATTCAATTCATAATCCATACCACAAGCAGGACAAATTCCGGTTGTATCACTTCCACTGCCTTTGCAATGCATTGGACAAATGTATTTTGAGGTGTATTCCGGCCCTGTGTTGTCAACTTTTTCCATTACAGGTTTTTCTGTTGAATTGGTTTCAGCTGATTTGTTTTTGCATTGAAAATTGATGCTTAAACTAAGCATTAAAATACTTGAAAGAATTAGATTTTTCATGTTAGGAATTTATAGATTCTAGAATTTGTTGATGGTGAATAGCGGAATCAACAGGATATATAATCTTATGAATTTTATGCTGTTTGTTTAAAATATACGTTGTGCGATGGATCCCATCGTAAACAATTCCCATAAATTTTTTAGTTCCCCAAACATCATAGGCACTTGCAATCCGATGATCTGCGTCAACAATAAGATCGTAGGGTAAATCAAACTTTGAAATAAATTTTTGATGTTTGGTTTCAGAGTCGGGGCTTATTCCAAATAATGCAGCACCTGCTGATTTTATTTCTTCAAAGTTATCTCGTAGGTTACAAGCTTCTTTGGTACAGGTAGGTGTATTGTCCTGAGGGTAGAAAAATAATACAATCCAATCTGATTTAATATGCTTTAATTGGATGGTACTCCCATTCTGTATTTTGGATTTAAAATCAGGAGCATCATCCCCAATTTGCAATTTAAAATGAGGTTTGTAATCTGATTGATTCATTCAACCAAAGGTATAAATTAACTTCGAACAAAAGTACCTGTGTAGGTTTTTGCATTCCCAAGGTAATCACTGACACTAATTTCGTAAGCGTGCTTGCCTTTTCCCAACCAGTTTTCAAAATTGTGACGGATGGAATTTGATTTTTTGTCATATTCCATCAATACCCATTGGCCATCAATTTTTAAATCGTAGCGAATTGCTGGGACTTCGCGACTGGTTGGAATGTTGTCAAACATTCGAAATGCCAATTGATTTTTTAAAACTCCTTTTCGCTTTTTACTGACCAATAAACTTAATTTAGGGGGAGTAGTATCCACCATGATCGAAAAGGGTCCTAAGGATCGTGCACGACTAACCAGAAGATCGCCTTCCCAGCTTCCACCTATTGATTGAACAGATTTACCTTTTTGAATTGCAATAAAACATTTGTTTCGCAAATGAAAAGGAATCTCTTTTGTAGCTTTTAAACGAATTTCAGCTGGAAGATGAACGGGAGCATTTGCCGGACGCAATCCGGTCCATTCAGTAAAAGATAAACGCGATGGATTTGCATTCGTACATAATTTGCAATTTAAATCTTCGTAAACAGATCCGGCTGGATATGAAATTCTGGCAAAATCATTTTGAAACAATTTAGACTGATCATGATAAAGCCAATCAGCCAGTACCATTTTTTTTATGGGTGTTTTAAATGGACGTTTTACAATTTTAAATTCAATTTCACTTTCATTTCCCTGTGCATCTCCTGTTACCAATCTAACCTCATGTTGTAAACTATCAGCCATATAAAAGAAGCCATCATTTTGAACGGTGAGATAGGTATTCATTTTATTTCCAGACAATAAAAAACAGCGATGAAATTGTCCTCTGGCCTTTGCTTTAGCATTAAAATCTATATGCGCATTGATATATTTGGTATCATCACGCTTCCACTTGTCTGCGCTAAAATGATAAAAAAGTCCGCCGTCAATATATAACTGAATGGATTTGATTCCTGTGGTATTCCAGGATTTATTAGATCGGTCAAACGCATCCATGCTAACTGAAAACACATCACCTGCAACTTCTATTGCTTTTTTCGCATTAGTTAATTGGGCTTTAGTTAAAACTTTTGACGATGTTTCCTGACCGGCATCATCATAACCATAAATTTTTACGCGTCTAATTACCGGAGCAATATTGTCTTCAAGCGGTAATCCAAAATGTAAAGGGTCCCAAACCTCATCACCCGTTGCATTTCGTACCTCAAAGTGTAAATGTTTTCCTCGGCTGGCTCCTGTATTTCCCATATAAGCAACTAAATCACCTGCTTTTACTGGAAAATCATCCGGATCAAAATGGAGATCTTGCTGATAGGATTTGAGCTCATATTGTTTAGACTTTACAAAGTCACTCAAGTCTTTTCTGAAATCATTTAAATGAGCATAAACTGTCATTAATCCATTGGGATGCGAGATGTACAGGCTTTTACCAAGGTTGTCAGGTTCAATCATTATTTTGGAAACATACCCATCTGCAGCAGCCAGGATATCATCACCTTGTGGACCATGGGTAGATCTAATATCGATGCCTCCATGAAAGTGATTGTTTCGTAGTTCACCAAAACTACCGGTTATTGAAAGCTGATGACGTACAGGAGCGACTAATTTAAAAACGGAAGGAATGGTGTTAATATCTGGATAGCTGGCATAATCAATTTTAAAGGAAAAGCAAAGCCATATGAAAACCCAAATACCTTTTTTCATTTCTACTACTTCTTATTAAAGAGCGCAAAAATAAACGCTAAGCTGATATCTGTTGCCTCTTCCGGACTAATTTCTCGATGAAGGATGCTTTTTTTAGTTTGAATTAGAAATGCACTTAGTTCCGGATTTTGTTCAAGGGTTTCCCAGAATTTCTCTTTGAGATTTTGATTGAAATAATCAACCATTTGCTGCTGCCTGATAGTCTTAATAGCCTGATTTTCTTTAATATAGAGTTTAAACTTTTCTATTTCCTGTACCAGGCTGTCTATTCCTTTATTATACAGCGCACTGATTTTCAATATTTTTCGATCCCATCCGGGATATCTGCTTTGTGTAAATTGGGATGCCACCAATAAATCTTTATAACTGGCAATCAGACGATTGTCTTTATCATCGTCTGCCTTGTTTATTACAATGATATCGGCCCATTCTAAAATTCCCTTTTTAATTCCTTGCAAATCATCTCCGGAACCTGGTAAACTAATTAATATGGTCAGATCCGTCATAGTGGAAACCAGGTATTCTGATTGGCCAATTCCGGCGGTTTCTACAAGGATGTAATCAAATCCGGCTGCTTCGCAAAGCCATATACTTTCGCGTGTATGACGGGCTACACCTCCAAATTGATTTCCTGTCGGACTGGGACGGATGAATGCATTGGGCTCAATTGCAAGGTTTTGCATTCGAGTCTTGTCACCCAGGATACTCCCTTTAGTAAGGGCTGAACTCGGGTCAATGCTTAAAACCGCAACTTTATAATTTTGTCGAATTAAATGCAGCCCAAGTGTTTCAATTAAGCTTGATTTTCCGGCACCGGGAGGACCAGTAATTCCAATTCGAAATGAATTCGAATTTAATGAACCCATTTGATGAATCAATTGAGTTGCAATGATTCGATCTTCCGGAAGCTGACTTTCAATAAGTGTTATGGCTCTTGAAAGGGCATTTCGGTCACCAGATCGAATCGAAGCCATCCAGGTTGAAAGAGTTTCCGGAGTATACAATATAATTAAATTTAATGTATAAAATACTATAATTCAGCAACAAAATTAAATATTTTGCCTGATTTATCCAAAGCTATTTATTGAATTGAGGTCTCGTTTTTTATTTAAAATGGATAATTACAGGGATTGCGAAAAGCAATTTTTAGCAAGTAAGTCCATTTCGCATGGTCCAAACTTTTTCAGATTTGATTTTTTAAAATAATTGCTGAAAAATGAAGGCCTGGATTTTTATTAAACGGAATCTTTTGGATGTAAGGAACATTAAACCAATCCGCATTCACTGTGTTATCTTTGTATCTCAATAAAATGCTATAAATCAAAAGCTTAATGTCTTTACACAAAGTTTATCTGGACAATAATGCAACCACTCCTTGTGACCCAAGGGTTGTAGATGCGATGTTGCCCTATTTCTATGAACATCCAGGAAATGCAGCCAGCAGGAGTCATCCCTTTGGATGGGAGGCTGAAGCAGCTGTTGACATCGCCCGTCAACAAATTGCTGATTTAATTGGTGCTGATGAGAAAGAAATCATATTTACTTCCGGAGCCACTGAGGCTGATAATCTGGCAATCAAAGGAGTCTTTGAAATGTACGCCCGCAAAGGCAAACATATTATAACTTGTAAAACAGAACATAAAGCGGTCTTAGATACCTGCAAAGCCCTTGAAAAAAGAGGTGCTGAAATCAGTTATTTAGAGGTAGCCTCTGACGGTTTAATTAATTTACAGAAACTGGAATCATTGATTCGTCCCGACACAATTTTGGTTTCTATTATGTGGGCAAACAATGAAACCGGTGTCATACAACCTATGCGCGAAATCGGTGAAATCTGTGCCCGAAAAGGGGTGTTATTTATGTCAGATGCCACCCAGGCCGTTGGTAAGATTCCTGTAAACCCTCGGGAAAATGGAGTTCATCTAATGGCTTTCACTGCCCATAAAATGTATGGTCCAAAAGGAGTTGGCGCTTTGTATGTGAGTCGAAAAGATCCTCGTGTAAAAGTTACCGCCCAAATGGATGGTGGAGGTCATGAAAGAGGGATGAGAAGCGGAACTTTAAATGTACCTGGCATTGTTGGATTTGGTAAGGCAGCAGCTATTGCCAAACTAGAAATGCAACAAGATGCGGAACGCCTGTCTAAATTACGGGATAAATTGGAAAGTCGGTTAAAATCTGAAATGGAGGAAGTCTATATCAATGGAAATGTACTTCATCGCATGCCGCATGTCACCAATATGTCTTTTAAACACGTTGAAGGAGAAGGATTAATGATGACCTTTAATCAGGATATTGCATTGTCTTCAGGCTCAGCCTGTACTTCTGCTTCTTTAGAGCCTAGTTATGTTTTGGTGGCTTTAGGATTGGGAGACGATTTAGCACATTCTTCACTTCGGTTTTCCTTAGGTCGTTTTACCACTGAAGCAGATATTGACTTTGCCATTGAAGCAATTAAAAAAGGAGTAAATCACATGCGCGATCTATCTCCTATTTGGGAAATGTATAAAGAAGGAATTGATTTAACAAAAATTGAATGGAGCGCGCATTGATTAATTAAGAATTATGAATTAATAATTAAGAATATTTACACCTAACAACTAACAACTAACAACTATCAACTATCAACTATCAACTATCACCTAACAACTATCACCTAACAACTAATATTATGGCTTACTCAGAAAAAGTGCTTGATCATTTTAAAAATCCAAAAAATGTTGGAACTTTAGATAAAGCAGATCTAAATGTTGGAACAGGATTGGTTGGCGCACCAGAATGTGGTGATGTCATGCGTTTGCAAATTAAAGTAAATCCTGAATCAGGACTTATTGAAGATGCAAAATTTAAAACCTTTGGTTGTGGTTCTGCAATTGCTTCCTCTTCGTTGGCAACGGAATGGCTTAAAGGAAAATCTTTAAATGAAGCCATGGAAATAGACAATATGGCCATTGTAGAAGAACTTGCTTTACCTCCGGTTAAAATCCATTGTTCGGTATTGGCTGAAGATGCAATCAAAAGTGCTATTAAAGATTACAAAGAAAAAAATTCCGTGCCTGTTGTATGATTTATCTTGGAGCATCTGCTAAAGAAAAAATTGAACAATTACGCAAAGAAGCGGGAATTGGTTTAGATCATTTCATACGTGTTTCGGTCACAAGTGGTGGTTGTAGCGGATTAAGCTATAATATGGATTTTGATAATGTCGCCCAACCAAATGACCAGGTTTTTGAAGACAATGGTGAAAAAATTGTGACCGATCTGAAATCATTCTTGTATTTATTTAACTCTACATTGGAATTTTCAGGAGGGCTTCAGGGAAAAGGCTTTTATTTCGAAAATCCAAATGCATCACGTACCTGTGGATGTGGTGAAAGTTTTGCTGTCTAATAGCGTATTCCAATTAAATACTTTTTCTATTGCAATAGTTAGGAGTTAAACTATGCAACCCACTGAATATCGAATTTCTTTTCTTGAATTCAGTTTATACATTTACGTTTTACTTTGTGGATTCCAAAATATCTTGCATCTTCCAGTATTTGAAGAAAAATTGCAAGTTTCAGATTTGTGGTTTTTAGTTATTCTGTTTCAACTTGCACATTCCTGGAAAAAATTTCAATTGGGTTTTGCCAAATTAATTTCATTTAAATTTATTAGGGTTTATGGCATGCTGTTAATAGCTTTTCTCAGTATTAACTTCATTGCTTGTTTGATAAATTATTCTGTAGCAGGCATATTGGATAGTGTTGGAAAACTGTATCTGGTATCAATGCATGTTGTATTCATTGCTTGCTTTGAGATTTGCAATGCTTCAAATCCGCAAATCAGAATGGTCCGGGCTTTTATTCATTTGGCTGTACTTGTTTCTGTTATCGGACTCATAGGTTGGATTCTAAGTGTTTGCGGAATCGAAAATATAACTACAGAAATTTTCAAGGGATATCCTTATTTCGGAGATACCCATCGGATTAGAGCCTTCAGCCCGACAGCTTCATTTTACATCTCAATGGTAGCCATTGGCATTGCCTCTGCACTTTATGAATTTATATTTTTGTCAAAAAGAGCAGTATTTGGATACCTGGCATTGCTGATGAGCTTAGTAGCCGTATTGTGCTTTGCAAAATCCTTTTTGTTTATTCTTTTGGTTTGGATCCTTTTCTTATTGTTTAAAATGCAAGCCAATTTTAAATTCATGGTCTTCTATATAATTGTGATTTTAGCTGCGCACCTAGTCACTACTCATTTTTTATTCATTACAAAAAGTCAATTAAACAATTCAAACCTTCTCAATGGACCTTTTACTTCAGGAGAAATATTGTATCAATCCAATAATTTTGCCATTGCTGCAAGTTCATATTATCAATTAAAAAAAACAAGCTGGCAAATTTTCACAACAAATCCATGGTGGGGTATTGGCCCTGGAAACTTCAATCATGAAATAACCAAGTTAAAAATGCAAGGAAATTTTCCGGCTCAACTATCAAATTACGATCCGCATTCTACGATATTGGGTGCTCTGGCAGAGACTGGTTTGTTTGGATTTTTGGTTTTGATAGGACTTGTTGTTTTTTATGTATGCAGTTTTAGTCTGTACCAATCCCGAATAGATCCTATTTCTTTTTTATTAGGAATGCTTTTATTGATCATGTGCGCAGAGGGACTCTCTATGGATGTGTTAAACTTTAGGCACTATTGGCTTGTATTATCCCTGGTAATTTGGAATCGTATAAAATTGACAAATTGACTGGTCAAATTTCGTTTTCAGAATTTGATAGATGTTCGCGTAAACGAATAAAGTACTTTAATTTAAAATAATAGAATTTCATTTGATTTAATATTTCTGAATTTCGATTCCCTCGGTCAAAGTCAATAAATATTGGATGAATTGTTTTTTGAGCATTGGATTCGGCTAAACTTAGTTCATCCATTAAGCGATTAAGTTGTCCAGTATCCTGCGATTCTTTTGCTTCGAAGATAGCTTCGTGTAATTCCATCATTTGCATGAGAAATTCTTGTGGCAATGCCTGCGTATTTTCCTGAATCGGACCCTCGGTCAATTCAATGATATATTTTAACCTGCTGAGTGGATTTAAAAGGATTTTATATGCTTGGTTATTATACGCTGTGTGAAAATCTTGGTCGGGTTTATTTGAATTAATATCTGGATGAAACTCGCGACTTTTTTCATAGTACTTTTTACGCAGTAGATTGAGATCAATTTCAAAAGCTATTGGTATGCCAAAGTGTTCAAAGTAATTTTGCATATAGGTAAACAATTAAAACCACAGATTTGAAATTCAGTGGATTAGCAAAACAGATAGCTGATCAATTTATTTACTAAACCCTCTGACTACATCCAATCCGTTGGCATACAACATCAAAGCCATTAATAGGAAGAAGCCAATCATCGTTGCTTTTTCTACAATTTTATCAGGTACTTTTTTGCCAGTAACCACTTCGATTAATAGGAATACAACATAGCCGCCATCCAATGCTGGAATTGGCAACAAATTCATAAATGCTAAAATAATTGACAATACAGCTGTCATAGCCCAAAATGCATTCCAGTCCCAGGTTGCCGGAAACATTTTTGTAATGGATGCAAATCCTCCTAAAGAGTCTTTTGCTTTTATAGTTCCTGCAAACATTTGTTTGAATGCTTTCAACTGGGTAGTCAATATATCAACCCCTCTTGTAACTCCTGCAGGAAGCGAAGCAAGGAAACTATAATGTTCAGTTTCTACTTTAATAAATTTATCCATGGGCTCCCACTGTACACCTAACATTCCTTTGTCATTGGTAACAATGTTAATAGCCACTGTATCCATTCCACGTTTTAATTGAATATCAAATGGCGTGTTTATTTTTCCTTTTATCCGTTTAGTAACATCCTGGATGTACAGAGTAGATTCATTATTAATTGAAATAATTTCATCACCTGGTAAAATTCCTTGTTGTTTAGCCGGGCTGCCGTCAGCGACGCTTGCAATCTGGGCCGGTAAACGAATTGACCATAAATCCAGACTTTTAAAATCAGGCTTAGTCAATAAGCTGATGTATTTTGGATCAACTGAAATATTTTGAGATTGTCCATCCCGAATGATTTCAACTTGGTGGGATTCTTCAAAAACAAGCGTTTTCAGAAGGGTGCCTCGATCAAACCGATCGATTGTAACGGATCCAATTTTTGTTATTTGATCACCGTCTCTGAATCCCATGGTATAGGCCAAACTATCCACAGCAATGCCATATTTCATTTCTTTAGTTGGCACGTATTGAATGCCATCTTTCCAAATTAAAATTGCAAATACTAAAAAACCAAATATAAAATTAACTGTGACACCTCCAATCATTATAATCAGACGTTGCCAGGCTGGTTTTGAACGGAACTCCCATTCTTTAGGTTCAGACTGTAATTGTTCGAGGTCAAAACTTTCATCGACCATCCCTGCTATTTTAACATAACCACCTAAAGGCAGCCAACCGATTCCGTATTCTGTTTCACCAATTTTTTTCTTAAAGAGAGAAAACCAGGGGTTAAAGAAAAGGTAAAATTTCTCCACCCGTGTTTTAAACCATCTGGCTGGAAAGAAGTGACCGCATTCATGGATAACTACCAGAATGGTTAAGCTAAGTATAAGCTGACTAATTTTAATTAAGATGTCCATTGTTATTCAATAATACGTTTAACAGCGTTAAATTAAAATTGTTTTTTGAAATTTAGCTTGATTAACAGGTTTTAAACGTTAATCGGGTTTTTTAATTTGAATTTCCCGGCCTTTGTACTTTAAATTTTTACAATGCAATAATTTTGAGGAAGATTCAGGATCGGTCATAAAATAGGAATAGGTATTTTTCATATCAATATCCCTGATTGCGCGTCCACTGATTTTCGTTAATTTAAATATCTCCTCACGAATTTCATCGTATTTTAAATTGTCTTTGCGACCGAGATTAATATGCAATCGCACATTATTTGATTTTTTAGAAGGGGATGAAGATTCACTTCGTCTTCTGGAACCACTGCTTCCACCCCGACCCCGGTTATCACCTGAACGGTCATGGTAACTGCCACCACCACCTGAACTTAATTTTTCTTCCACATTAATATCTGGCATTGAAAGATAATTGGAATTGAATTTTTTCATTTCAGAATGTAAAATGATTTCAACCAATTTTTCTTTATCCATTTGCATTAAAGGCCAAACCCATTCATTCTTAAAAGGAATTAATTTAGTTTCATCAACATCGTTTGTGATTTGTTCGATAAAATTCACAATTCTTGCCTGATATACTTCTTCTGCGCGAGGTATGGTATAGCGCTCAAATTTTAAATTGGCCATCCGTTCAATCCGGTGTAATTTATATGCTTCTTTAATATGCAACAATACAATTGAAAAGCCTTTCTGGCCAGCACGAGCCGTACGACCGCTTCGATGCGTATAGTTTTCAATATCATCCGGAAGATGAAAGTGAATAATGTGTGTTAAATTTTTAACATCGATACCTCGGGCAGCCACATCAGTTGCAAATAAAACTTTTACTGATTTATGTCTGAATTTACTCATGACTTTATCCCGCTGGCGCTGTTCAAGATCGCCATGAAGACAATCAGCAGCATATCCATCTTTCAACAGGATGTCACTGATTTGTTGCGTTTCAATTTTTGTATTGCAAAATACGATACCGTAAAAGTCAGGATGAAAATCTACAATTCGTTTGAGTGCAATGACTTTATCTTTTGCTTGTACAACTGCGTATTGATGTGTAATATTTGGCTGCATCAGGTTTTTCTTTCCAGCAACCAATTCTTTTGGGTGATGTAAAAACCGACCTGCTATTTCTCGAATTTCTGGTGACATGGTTGCAGAAAACAAGGCAGTTTTCTTTTCAGCCGGAGTGTGTGCTAAAATGGATTCCATGTCTTCACGAAAACCCATATTAAGCATTTCGTCGGCTTCATCAAGAATGACAATTTTTACCTGATTAATTTTAACACTTTGACGATCCATTAAGTCCATAAGTCGACCTGGTGTTGCAACCACGATATGAACCGTTTGACGTAATTCTTTGATTTGAGCAGAAATACTGCTTCCACCATAGACAGCAAGAATGCGAACACCTCTTAAATGGCGTGCAAACTTGTTGAGGTCTGATGTAATTTGTAGACACAACTCCCTGGTTGGTGCAATGACCAAGGCCTGGGTATAGGGTTTATCCAGGTTTATATTTTGTAAAATAGGGAGTCCAAAAGCGGCAGTTTTGCCGGTACCGGTTTGCGCTAATGCAATTAAATCATGTTCTTGATCTAATAAAACCGGGATCGCTTTTTCCTGGATTTCGGTTGGAGTTGTATACTCTAAATCTGTAATGGCTTGAAGCAACTGCGCCTCAATACCTAATTGCTGAAATGCTGACATTGAAATGTGAAATGGAGAATGGAAAATACGGTTAAAAAAATACCTGCCACGGTTGGGCAGGTATTTTTTTTGTTCTGTTTATATCATTTAATTTCAACAACAAACTTGTTGAAGAAACGACATATTCTGCGTTAAAGACCAGAATTAAAATCTTCTGCGAAAATCACGGTTGTTTCCACCACCGTTGCCGCCACTACCACCACCTGGGCGGAATGGACGTCTTTCTTTTTCTTGTGGTGGTCTAGCTTCAGATACGGAGATCTGACGCTCTTTAATGGTTTTTTGATCGAGATTTGAAATCGCTTCTCGACCTTCATCATCGTTAGGCATCTCAACAAAAGCAAATCCTTTGCTTTTGCCAGACATCTTGTCGGTAATGATTTTAACTGAAGTAACTTCGCCAAATTCTGAAAACATGGCTTGAAGTTGGGCTTCCTTGACGCCATAGTCAAGGTTTCCTACATAAAGATTCATTGAAAAAAATATTTAAAAATTAAGAAAAATTTAGACGGGTATGATAAAATAGATTGATAGGCAATAATATATATAATGCAAAGGTATTACAAATAAATTGAAATAAATTATAATTTTTTTGAAAAAAAAGATTTTAAGCCCTCTGCGGACCATTTAATAAGAGCAAACGGATCCCAAAATGCTTAAAATTGCCGGATTGAATGGCGTTTGATCCATTCAGTGCTTGCTCCAAGGGGCTTAAATCAAATCGCTCCCAGGGTAAAAAATAATAGGGTTGCAATGCAATTCTACATACAGAACCATTTGATAATCCGATATTTATATGAAATTGGGAACCCCAGGCAGTTTGTCGGGAAACTTGAGTTTTGTTTGTGTTTGGGGTGAACTTATCCTTAATGCTCAAAGAATTGAGATTAATTGAAGTCCCGATCTGGATCCACTGACCTCCTGTTTCCAATAAAAAATTATAGGACTCTAATTTATAGTATACCGTTCGATTGTATTCCAGATTGTCAGCAGGATTGAGGCCTTCAGCCTTGGTATTGACTTGACCGTAGGTCCAATTAAATCCACATGAGCCAATCCTCCCTGTATATCGAAGTCCAATTTGCAAGCCATTTAATACCTTAATCGGACTAAAACCGGAGCTTAACCAGGCATTTGAAGCATTGTATTTTTGTAAAATTTGGGTATTTTCGGCTAAATCCATAAAAGACAAACCGTATCCAACCTGAATATTAACCTGGGCAATTAAGCTAACCGAAAATAGAAAGCTAACTAGGAGACTTAAAAAACGGGGGGTATAAGCTTTCAATATTTGAGAAAAACCTTTGAACCACAAACATATTAATTATTTATTTAATATTAAAATTTTTTTTGCTTTTCAATATCTTGCAGCACGGATTAAAAAAATAATATGTCAAAATCATTCACATTCAGCAGTTTGTCTTCTAAAAACTTGCGTAATTATTTTGTCTACCTGATCTTATTCGGATTGTCATTTGCCTTATATAGAGAATCTATCGGGTTTGGATATGTATTGGATGACGTGATCGTATTATCTGAAAATAGCTTTGTCCAAAAGGGTTTTAAGGGAATTAAAGACATTCTGAGCAAAGAGAGCTTCACAGGATACTTTGGTACACAAAAAGACTTGGTTGCCGGATCAAGATACCGTCCATTATCTATTGTGAGTTTTGCAATCGAACACGAATTTTTGGGAAATTATCCAGCAGCAAGCCACCTGATTAATATCCTGTTGTATGCATTCACGGCCTGTCTGATATTTCGTTTGTTTCAATTGTTCAACATTTCAAAACCGGATTCGCCTTGGTATCTTGCTTTGCCCTTTATCGGAGCTTTGTTGTTTGTTGCACATCCCATACATTCTGAAGCAATCGCTAATATCAAAGGCAGGGATGAAATCCTTTGTTTGTTATTTGCAATTGCCGCATTGATTTCCTGGATTCGCTATTATGATACCAAATCCAAAGTGCATGCCGGTGCATCGATGGTGTGGTTTTGTTTGGCTTTGTTTTCAAAAGAAAATGCAGTTACGTTTGTATTAATTATTCCTTTGACAATTTATTTTTTTAGATCATCATCTTTAAAGTTGAGTTTATTAAGTGCCTGGCCTTTATATCTCTGTTTTGTTTTTTTTATTCTCGTTCGTTGGAAAGTAATTGGTTATTTTTTAAGTAATGGAGTTGTAATAACCGATTTAATGAATAACCCGTTTGTAGGGATGCGTTTGGATGAAAAGATTGCAACTATCTTTTATACGATATTGTGGTATTTTAAATTGCTGATTTTTCCTCATCCCTTAACGCACGATTATTATCCTTACCATGTGCCTAAAGTAGGATTTACACATTTTATTCCGATCGTATCTGTTTTGGTTTGTGGCATTTTGTGTTGGCTGGCCTATCATTTTCGTTCTAAAAACAAAACCATCAGTTATTCGATTTGCTATTATTTTATCACGTTTTCAATTGTATCCAATTTTGTCTTTCCTGTAGGAACATTTATGAATGAACGCTTTTTGTATATGCCATCGCTTGCATTCAGCTTGGTTTCTGCATTCGCAATCAGTCAACTGGTCGAACTTCAAAAATATAAATGGCCCACATTGCTGTTTACCCTGTTGTTACTTATTGCCTATAGCTACAGAACGTTAACGCGTGTACCAGATTGGAAAGATGGATTTACTTTAAATTTATCTGCGGTAAATGTTTCAAAAAACAGTGCCCGGATCAATTTATTTACAGGAGTATCTTATTATCAAAAATCGCAAACGGAAGATAACGAGGCAAAGAAAATGGAGTATTTAAAAACTGCTGAAATTTATATTGACCGTTCATTGGCAATTTTTCCTGAATACGGACAAGGCTTAAATATGAAGGCTGGAATTTTGGCAGAATATCTTAAAAAAGACAATGATATCCATAGCTTTCTTAAAAAACTCGAACCGGTCATTAAAGCCAAACCTGATTTGGATTTTGTGACAAAGTATATGGAGTTTTTGACCAAAGACCCTGAAAATAATGGAATTATGTTGCCTTACTTAAAACATGTAGGATACGACTTGTTGTATAAAGAAAAACGCAATTACCAATTCGCATTACACTTTTTAGGCATGGCATATAAAATCAATGATCATGATCCGGAAATCTGTTATTATATTGGGCTTTGTTATAAGGAAATGGCACGATTTGGGAAAGCAAGCAGTGCCAAAATCCAGGAATTTGAGAACAATGCTAAAGCCTTTTTTAACCAGGCTGCATCACTAGACCCTAAATATGCACAATGACGAATTGCTCTATGCAGTAGCACTGACAAAAATTGATAAAGTTGGAGCGGTAACCGCAAAAAATCTGATCAGTTATTGCGGCAGCCCGCAAGCTGTTTTAAAAGAAAAGAAACAACATCTTTTGCGGATCCCGCAAATAGGAGAGGGCATTGCTCAGGCAATTCAGGATCCTACTATTTTTTCTAAAGCAGAAGAGGAGTTGCGTTTTACTGAGCAAGAACAGATTCAGGTAATTTATTATCAGGATGGGCTGTATCCTGCGCGTTTGAAAAATTATCAGGATAGTCCCTTGATCTTATATTATAAGGGAACCTCGGATTTAAATCAGGAAAAAATAATAGCGGTCGTTGGAACCCGGAAGGTTACGGAGTATGGAAAAAAGTTGATTCAACAATTGATTGAAGGCATCCGCGATTTAAACATATTGGTTGTAAGCGGATTGGCTTATGGGGTCGATAGCCTGGCACATAAAAAATGTGTAGAAGAGCATATAGAAACCATTGGCATCCTTGGTCATGGATTGGATCGAATGTATCCGGAAGTGAATACCCAATTAGCCAAACAGATGCAAAGGCATGGCGGTGTTTTGACAGAGTTTGGAATGAACACCAAACCGGATCGGGAAAATTTTCCAAAAAGAAACCGAATCGTTGCCGGTATGAGTGATGCTGTTTTAGTAATTGAAACCTTGCGGGAGGGAGGAAGCATGATTACAGCATCGTATGCCAATCAATACAATAAAGATGTATTTGCATTCCCCGGTAAAACTTCGGATGTCTACAGCAGTGGATGTAATTTTTTAATTAAAAATCATCAGGCCCAACTGATTGAATCCGCTGAAGATTTGATTCTTAACATGCGTTGGGATGTGGCTGCTAAATCACCAAAAGGCATTCAGCAATCCTTGTTTGTTGAATTGGATGCCTCCGAAAAACAATTAATAGAAATTTTACAGAATAATAGTGCAGTTTCTATCGATTATTTTTATCAAAATACGGAATTTAGCCCCAGCCAATTGGCAAGTGTATTGCTGAACCTGGAGTTTAAAGGATTAGTACAACTTGAACCTGGAAAAAAATATTCACTCGTTAATTAATTAAAATGAAACTCACACAAATCTTATTGTTGCTTGTTTTTTTAACATGTTTTAATTCCTGTGGAATTCATGATTCACAGAAACACCTGGTTGCAACAAATTCGGATATAAAAATTCAAAGTAAAAAAACAGTTCCTAGAAATATAATTTTCATGATTGGAGATGGCATGGGATTGAGTCAGATTACAGCTGGTTTGTATTCAAACAACAATTTCCTCGAGCTCGAACGCTGCACCCACATTGGATTGCATAAAAGTCATTCTGCGGATGATTTAATTACCGATTCTGCAGCTGGAGCGACCGCATTTTCAATTGGTATGAAATCAAATAATAAGTATTTGGGATTGGACTCCTTGGGAATTCCTCACCAAACAATTTTAGAATATTTATCCAAGAAGAACTATAAAACCGGATTGTTGGTAACTTCAACCATTGTGCATGCAACTCCAGCTGCATTTTATGCCCACCAAAAATCACGAAATGACTACGAAAAAATTGCAGTTGATTTAATGGCAACGGATGTTGATTTATTGATTGGTGGTGGTAAGAAGTATTTTAACCGTCGTACAACGGACAGTATAAATTTAATTGAAGTATTAAAAAACCGGGACTATCTGGTTCAGGATTATTTTGATCAGGATTTAAATACCTGGCAATTTCCTTTAGGACAAAAATTGGCATTTTTTACAGCGGATGGCGATCCGGAAAAACAATCTAAAGGCCGAAACTATTTGCCTCAGGCAACCGCAAAGTCAATTGCATTTTTAAATCAACCATCAAGCAAAGGATTTTTTCTGATGGTGGAAGGTTCGCAAATAGATTGGGGAGGACATGACAACGATGCAAATTATATCATATCGGAAATGCTTGACTTTGACAAAGCCGTTAAAGAAGCATTGGATTTTGCAGCAGCAGACCAAAATACCCTGGTGGTTATAACCGCTGATCATGAGACAGGTGGATTTGCAATTATTGGTGGTGAAAAATTTGGAGCACTAAAAACTGGTTTTACAACCGAACATCATACGCCAGATTTGATTCCGGTTTTTGCCTTTGGACCCGGAGCAGAATTGTTTTCAGGAATTTATGAGAATACCGAGATCTATAAAAAAATGATGCGATTGATGGGGAAGGAATAGCAAGAAGTCTTAAGCTGTAAAGCTAATAAGCTGGCAAGCTATATGTGGATTCCAACATAATTTTTAAATTGCCTAAAGTCATTCCACATCCTTAAAGCGTACAAAGGCTTCACAACATATCAGTTTATCAGCTTATCAGCTTGATAGCTTAACAGCTTCATTCACCAATCCAATTTATACTCAGATCTTAAATATCAGCACTTTATAAATATTATAAAAAAATATATAAAAAAATATCATATATAATTTGCTTTGTATTAAAACAACTACATATATTTGTCCCATATATAAATAATATTTATATATATACCTACCTAACCTGAGCAATCCACCATTGGTGGATGATGTTTTCATCTGATAATAAGCCTTCAAAAGAAATACCTTCTATTTCAGGAAACTGAAGCTCTTGAAATCGTCGGTTACACTGTAAAATGATTTTGTTGCGCCCGGTATTCTTCGATCAAAGAAACCGGTATGCAGATTACTTAAACCTTGAAGCTTATGCAACCGATAACTACATTTGGTTTCGGATTAAGAAAACTACGCCCTTCGGGGTACCTCCTTCCTATTCATTGGATGTCACTTTGTTTCATCCTATTGTTAGGAAATGCTACGAACTTTCTCTCAGCACAATGTCAATTGGCTTGCAAGGGAAAAGTCAATGTTTCGATTGGCTTTGGTTGCGAGGCTGAAATCACTCCTCAAATGTTATTGACAGGTGGAGTCGATGGCTGTCCGAATGCCCGTTTTAGGGTAGATGTATTGGGTTATGACCGCAAACCCATACCGACAAGTCCGTATGTAACCGGTGATTATCTAAAACAAGAACTCATCGCAATGGTATATGATTCCAACAGTAAAAATTCGTGTTGGAGTAAAATTTATGTTGAAGATAAATTCGGTCCTTACATCGAATGTAGAATGGACACCGTTTATTGCAACGATACCCTTGCATTTTCAACACCGGTATATTATGATAATTGCGATCCTTATCCAACGATTAGTTTATTAACCGAAGAAGTTGAAAATATTGATTGTGATCCTTACCTGTTAAAAAAATTAACCCGCTATTGGCAAGGGGTAGACAATCTTGGTAATAAAGGAAAAATTTGTACTTCCATGTTTTGGTTGAAACGAATACCCATTGATTCAGTTTCCTATCCAAAAAATTTTAACAAAGCAACGGATTGCATTTTAGAGTGCAACGGTGTTTATGAAAAAGATGCCAATGGCCATCCGCATCCTAATGTAACTGGTGTACCCAATGTACACGGACTTTCTCTGTGGCCATCTTATTTGTTTTTTTGTAACCTCTCTACGAATTATGAGGATCAAGTTATAGTGGATCTTCCTTGTAAAAGGAAAATACTGAGATTGTGGAAAGTTGTGGAATGGTGGTGTGGCACGGCTGTCGTACACACCCATCCACAAACCATTGAAATTTTAGATACCAAACCTCCGGTATTGCATTGTCCTTATGATTTTACTGTAACCACTGCCGGTGGTTATACTTGTGAAGCCAATGTGTGGATGCCTGAAATTGCTGTACACGATAGTTGTCAAAATCATGTCACTGTAGATATCTATTATCCTGGTGGAATTTTACATAATTCCAATGGGGGTTATATTAAATTATTACCTGGAATCAACAAAGTGGTCTATGTAGCCAGCGACAGTTGTTATAATTCGGACAGCTGCGAAGTCTATGTAACCGTTTATGATAAAACACCTCCTGTGGCTGTTTGTCAGCAAAACACCGTAGTTACATTGACCCGGGATGATATTGTTGCAGTTCCGGCTAGCGTTTTTGATGATGGTTCGTATGACGATTGTCATATCGACAGTTTATTAGCCAGAAGAATGGATAATGGAGATGCTTGTAATATTAGGGATACATTTTTCAGACCCTATGTAGAGTTTTGTTGTGAAGATGCGGGTAAAGAAGTCATGGTCATATTCCGTGTTGTTGATAAATCCGGTAATCACAATGATTGTATGGTGCGCGTTGAAATACAAGATAAAACACCACCTGTCATTAAATGTCCGCATGATTACAGTGTGACGTGTTCAAAACACAATGATACCATTAATTTAAAACGTTTTGGTGAAGCAACTTACTATGATAATTGTGTAGTCCACATGCATGAATACGTAGATTCATTTTTAAATCAATGCGGTTTGGGCTATATCGAACGGGTATTCGTGGTTCGCGATAATATGAATCGCTACGATAGTTGCCGTCAGCGTATCACAGTCTATGATGATGATCCTTTCGATGGAGGCGATATTATCTGGCCTTATGATTACCATGTAAATTCATGTGGTGGTGATTTGGATCCAAAAAATTTACCGGACACCTTTGGTTATCCTATTTTCATCGACAATGATTGTTCTTTAATTGGAACAAGTTATGAAGATCACCAATTTAATTATGTACAGGATACCGCAGTTTGTTTTAAAATTTTAAGAAAATGGAAAGTCATTGACTGGTGTCAATGCTATTATGATACCCAATTAGGTCAAACAGTTTGTCCGAGTTGGCATCATGAACAAATTATCAAAGTGAGTAACAAGAATCCACCAAAAATATTGGATGACTGCGATACCGTTCGGGTGTGTATAACAAATCAAAATTGTTTGAAAGAGCGTGTTACTCTGAGTCATGAAGCGAAGGATGAGTGTACTCCGGATGATCGATTGTTCAGTTCATTTAAATTGGATTTATACAACAATGGTTTGTTTGACAGTACCTATGCCGTTATAGGAAATAAAATTTCATTTGATGGAGAGTTACCTATTGGGGAACATCGCTTCTTGTGGATTTTTGATGATCTGTGTGGCAATCGTGAAATTTGTACACAAATTGTTCAGGTTAGAAATTGTAAACCTCCTACCGCGTATTGCTTAATTGGTATTAATATCAATATCATGGCAATTGATACCAACGGTGACGGTCGGTTGGAAGGCATGATTGATGTTTGGGCCAATGATGTTGATAAAGGAAGTTACCAGTATTGCGGGAATCCGGTGACGCTGTCATTTTTTCCTGATACGACTATTAAGTCGATCCGATATACTTGCGACAGTCTGGGAATGCATAAAGTAAATTTATGGGTAACTGATCAAATAACTGGTTTGCAGGATTATTGTACGACTACGATTACAATACAAGATAATAATAAAGTGTGCGGAAACAGACCCACATTAAATGCAAACCTTGCAGGATTAATTGTTACTCCTTTTGATCAACCGGTCAGTGAAGTAACCCTCAAGGTAGATGGTCCACAGGGTATCTTGCAAAAAGAATTTAATGGAAGTTTTGAATTTACGAATCTCCGGATTGGAGATGATTATAGAGTGACAGCATTGGTTGATAAAAATTACCTCGATGGGGTAAGTACGATGGATATTGTAAAAATTCAACGACATATATTGGGCACCGAAATATTTCCATCACCCTGGCATTTATTGGCAGCAGATGTCAATGGAGACCATAGAGTAACTGCGGCAGATATTGCTGCTGTAAGAAAATTAATCTTGGGTGTCGATGGAAAATACAAGAGCAATTTATCCTGGATGTTTTTAGACGCAAACTATCAGTTTCCTGATCCTAATGATCCATGGATAGAGAATCTGCCGGCTGAATATAATATAATCAGTTTAGCAGGACCGATGATGTATGCTGATTTCAGAGGAATCAAAGTAGGGGACGTGAGTCAAACAACCTGGAATGGTTTACACCATGCAGAGACCCGCAGTTTGAAAAATTTGGAATTGGAACTGGGCGAACCGGTCAACAAGCATCTTGTGCCAATATTTGCCAAAGAGGCTATGCGATTAAGTGGCATGCAGTTTACCTTGAAATTTAATTCAAGTCAATTAAACATTACAGGAATTAAACCCGGTAAAATTGCAATCATGGATCCAAATATCGGCTGGGCATACATTGACAAATCGTATATTCTCGTTTCATGGAATGCAGATCAGGATGTTGAAATTAGCAAAGGGGATCTGTTATTTTATATAGAAACGGATCAGGATCTTACCGAACAAATTGTTTCGTCTATTGAATTTAATTCTGATGTAATCAATGCAGAAGCATATACAGATCAGGATGAAATTTTGGGTATCCAAATAAGCAAGAACGAATTCAATCCAGATGAAGACATTATAATTGGCGAACCAGTGCCCAATCCATTTGCACAACTCACGACGCTCAAATTTTATTTGAAAGAGCGTACAGATATTCAATACAGTATTTCGGATTTAAACGGAAAATTAATCTATCGTAAAAAAGAAAGCTACCAAGAGGGACAGAATACTTTGACTATTAAAAAAGAAGTCTTGTCCGGACCTGGAGTTTATTTACTGAAGATGGAAGCTGGGGAATACACTAAAAGTATCAAACTCGTGCTGTTTGACAACTAGGCTTCAGGTTTAAATATCATATTACAGTGAACCCTTCTCGTTGCAAAACGGGAAGGGCTTTTTTGTAAAGGGAATAGGCTGATGGACTATTAGACTATTAGACTGTTAGACTGCTAGTCAGATAGGTTGATGGGCTGATGGGCTGTTAGCCTAATAGGCTATTAGACTGCTGGTTAATTATTTTATTATTTATTTACCTACAGACTGTATTTTTGAAGAATAAACACCTAAAATATTTTGACTATGAGAGATTACACTAAGTTGCGTGCATTTATTTTATCAGATGATCTTGTAAGGGAAGTTTATACCCTAACCAAGAGGTTTCCAAAAGAGGAAATTTTTGGTCTTACTTCGCAAATTCGAAGATCTGTAATAGCAGTTCCATCTAATATTGTTGAAGGGAGTTATCGTGACAGCCAGAAAGAATATAACCGCTTTTTGGAAATAGCTTTTTCTTCTCTTAAAGAAGCTCACTATCAAATAGGGCTAGCGGTAAAATTGAATTTCTTAACAAAAAAGGAGCTGGATTTATGTGAATCGAAATTTATTGAAACTGAAAAAGTTTTAGCGGGCTTAATACGAAAACTTAAAACACTCTAGAGGAAAATCAGGTAATGAAATTGAACTTGCCCAACAGCCCAAGAGTCTAACAGTCTAATAGTCTGATAGACTGTTAGGCTATTAGACTGCTGGTTAATTATTTTATTATTTATTTACCTACAGAGTGACAGCCAGAAAGAATATAACCGCTTTTTGGAAATAGCTTTTTCTTCTCTTAAAGAAGTCCACTATCAAATAGGGCTAGTGGTAAAATTGTATTTCTTAACAAAAAAGGAGTTGGATTTATGTGAATCGAAATTTATTGAAACTGAAAAAGTTTTAGCGGGCTTAATACGAAAACTTAAAACACTCTAGAGGAAAATAAGGTAATGAAATTGAACTTGCCCAACAGCCCAACAGCCCAACAGTCTAACAGTCTAATAGTCTGATAGACTGTTAGACTTTTAGACTGCTGGTTAATTATTTTGTTATTTATTTACCTACAGAGTGACAGCCAGAAAGAATATAACCGCTTTTTGGAAATAGCTTTTTCTTCTCTTAAAGAAGCCCACTATCAAATAGGGCTAGCGGTAAAATTGAATTTCTTAACAAAAAAGGAGCTGGATTTATGTGAATCGAAATTTATTGAAACTGAAAAAGTTTTAGCGGGCTTAATACGAAAACTTAAAACCTCTAGAGGAAAATCAGGTAATGAAATTGAACTTGCCCAACAGCCCAATAGCCCAACAGTCTAACAGTCTATCAGTCTAACAGCCTAACAGTCTAACAGCCCAACAGTCTAACAGCCCAACAGTCTAACAGCCTATCAGTCTAACAGCCCAACAGTCTAACAGTCTAACAGCCTATCAGCCTAATAGTCTTTCAGATTTTCTTATCTTTACCCAAAATCAAAACTATGAGTTTTCAAATAAGTGGCAAACTGGTTAAGAAAATGGACGCTGAAAGCAAAACAGCAAGTTTTACGACCAGAGAGTTTGTAATAGTAACCCAGGAGCAATACCCACAGTATGTAAAATTTCAATTGGTACAGGATCGATGCGGTGTAATTGACCGTTTTAATGAAAATGATGAGATCACAGTCCATTTTGATTTACGCGGTAGAGAATGGCAGGGTAAATATTTTACCAATTTAAATGCCTGGAAAGTAGATGCAGCGCAAGCTTCCGGAAATTTGGCCGGACAGGAATTGGTTGCAGATAAAGATGGACCGGATCCTTTTGCAAATACCTCTGAAAATTTTGACGACCTGCCTTTTTAATGAGCGCTTTTTTTAGAGCGGTCTATATAGCTACATTGGTCTTGTGTACTGCGGTAGGATTTTCACAGGACATACATTTTATGCGGAGTTATTACGCAGATGATTTTCGTGATTGGATTTTTTTCGATGCAGAAGATCAGGAAGTTGGAAGTTTGCGTGCCCGTTTTCAATTAAAAGAAGATTACAGTCAATGGGATTTTAGGGTCGGCGAATTGTCTGGATTTATATTACAAAGATGGAATGGTCGTGCCAACGAATGGGAAATTCGATCAGGAAATACCTTCATAACTGTTACAGCAACCTGGCCGGGCCAATTTGATTCCTGGAGAATCACTGCCAAGGATACGGTGTATTATTTAACTCGTGATCGCGATCCGCAGGATTTTAATTGGGAACTGAGCTATGATCAAAAAACGCTTTGTCGGATATACAATATTTATTTTCGCGATCCCCGTGATTGGGAAATCGAAAAATTTGTTGAAATACTTGATCCAACAATAGAAATGACGGTCTTGTTTTTAGTTGGTTTTTATTCTGTGAAAAAGTAAAAAACAACCATGTTTTAAATCTACCTAAAAGCAATCAATACGCTTTCGCAAACAGCACCCTTCTTTTAGATTCTTTTCCAGTTAAAATACATTTTCCGGTTTCTTCTTTTGCATCCAATGGAATGCAACGAATCGTAGCTTTGGTTAATTCCTTGATTTTATTTTCGGTTTCATCGGTACCGTCCCAGTGTGCATAAATGAAACCCGGACGCTCTTCCAGAATTTTTACAAATTCATCCCAGCTATCTACTTTATGAGAATTTTCATTCCTAAAAGCTAAAGCTTTTTGAAACATATTGTTTTGGATCTCATTCAACAAATCTGCAACGTGACTTACGACTTGATTCGTTGGAATGCTTTGTTTTTCTTTGGTATCTCTTCGGGCAACTTCCATGACTCCTTGTTCAAGATCACGGGTACCAATTCCAATCCGCACTGGAACTCCTTTCAATTCATGTTGTGCAAATTTAAATCCCGGACGATTTTTATCATCCTTATCATAAAAACAGCGGATGCCTTGTGCGCGAAAAGCTTCCATCAATAAATTTGCTTGCGCTTCAATTTCTTCACTGGGTTTTGGTATAGGTACGATTACTACTTGTTGCGGCGCAAGCTTTGGTGGAAGAATCAATCCATCATCATCTGAATGAGCCATCACCAATGCACCAATTAAGCGCGTACTGACACCCCAGGAAGTAGCCCACACATATTCTTCTTTATTTTGATCAGTCAGGTATTTCACTTGGAATGCTTTTGCAAAATTCTGACCGAGAAAATGAGAAGTCCCTGCTTGTAAGGCTTTACCATCTTGCATCATGGCTTCAATGGTGTAGGTTTCATCTGCACCGGCAAATCGTTCATTGGCAGTTTTATATCCCTTGATTACCGGAATGGCCATATAATCTTCAGCAAACCGCGTATAAATTTCGTGCATTTGTTCAGCTTCCTGAATGGCTTCTGCTGCAGTGGCGTGTGCAGTATGACCTTCCTGCCATAAAAATTCGGTGGTCCGCAGAAATGGACGGGTTCGCATTTCCCAACGCACCACATTGGCCCATTGATTGATTAAGATGGGTAAATCGCGATAGGATTGGATCCAATCCCGATAGGTATTCCAGATAATTGCTTCAGAAGTAGGTCGCACTACCAATTCTTCATCCAGCTTGGCATCCGGATCCACCATTAATTTTCCTTTTTGATTTGGATCTGCTTTTAATCGGTAATGGGTCACGATGGCACATTCTTTTGCAAATCCTTCTGCATTTTTTTCTTCTGCTTCAAACAGACTTTTAGGAACGAATAAGGGAAAATAAGCGTTTACATGTCCGGTGTCTTTAAACATCCGGTCGAGAATATCGCGCATGTTTTCCCAAAGGGCGTACCCATGCGGTTTTATTACCATGCAACCCCGGACGGCTGATTGGTCTGCCAATCCGGATTTGTAAACGATGTCGTTGTACCACTGCGAATAATCCGCGCTTCTTGTACTGATTTCTTTTGCCATATTAAAAAGTCTTCTGATTAAACTTTTATGCTAAATATCCTGTCTTAACTATGTGGAGGGGCATGTTAAAAAAATTAACCCATTACACAAGAAATCTTAAATGGATTTTAACTAAGCCCGGACACAAAAGTAATAAATTGCAGACGTTATCTATATATTAGACCATAAATAAGAGAAAACCATGAAAAACACGTATCAACAGCTCGTTTTCGCAAGTTTCCTAGTTTTAATTTCACAAGGAATAAAAGCACAATTTGATGATGTGTATTACGATCCTAGTAAGGTTCGTAAAGAAGACAACTATTACAAGGAAACCATCAAGCCGAATGAGAAAGAAATTCGTCCGGAGGATGACTTAAAATCAAAACAGCAAGAAGAAGCTTACAAAGATTCCGGGGGCTACGATGATGAATACAGTGAATATGATGATCAGGATTATTATTATGCATCCCGTATCAAACGCTTTCACAGACCCTATAGAGGATTCTCCTATTATGATCCTTGTTATGTAGATTATTACTTTTACGATCCTTTTAGTTATGATCCATGGTTTTTTGAACGGGATATTTACTCTGCATCCTGGTATTATTCTCCCTATTACAGTTATACCCGTTATCATTACCGTCCATGGAGATATAATTATTGGAATTATTGGGATGGATATTATGGATGGGGATGCAATCCTTACAGCTATTCGTATTGGCCGGGAAGTTATTACTCCTATAATTATTACTATGGCGGAAATTATTACCATAACAATCATCATGGAAACGGCTATAGTGACAATCCAAAAGGGACGTATAAAGGAAGTCGCGGATTTGGTTTAACCAATACCTCTAAAAGGGGACCTGTTCGTGTGTACAATCCGTCTCCAAAAATATTTACGGATTTACCAGGCGATCATGTTAAGCCTTCACCTGAAAAACGGGTGGTGCGTTCAGCCGATGGAGATAACTATACGCCAAGACCAGAATACAAACCAGAACGCAATTCAGTTAGAAAAGAATTGCCTGGAAATAATAACGAAACCCCCAAACCAGAACGGGGTGGAGGAAGAGATACTTATAAACCGAAAGAAACTCCTGGTGAACGGACTGCACCGGACAGACAAACGAATCCACCTAAACGTGAGTATCGTCCGGAGCGGGTTGAACCCAAACCAAGTGATCGCCAAGCCCCGCCTAAACGTCAGGAACGTGAAGAAGGGGACCGCTTTAAACCGCATCGCGAGTTTCAATCGGAGTCACCTTCCATGCCACGTCCGGAATCTAAACCAAGAGAACGGTCGGAATTTTCACAACCTAAAATGGAACGGACTGAATCAAGAACCTCTAATAATTCGAATTCCAATTCAGGATCCAATTCGAATAAAGAGTCATCTTCGGGAGGAAACCGTCGCTCACCAAGATAGGATGAATGAAATTCCTTCAAACTGAATTCTGATTAATTAATATTCAACATAAGTTAAATGGCTAAATTTAAAATTGGCACCTTGTTGTTGCTGTTCATTTGGAGTGAACTGATAGTCGCACAAACTGCTTCAGAAGCACTGCAATACAGTTTAACCCGTTCAGTAGCAACTGCACGATTCAATGGAATTGGAGGTGCTATGGGAGCATTGGGAGCTGATTTTGGGGCAATAGGGATTAATCCGGCCGGATTAGGATTATTTAGAAAATCAGATTTTTATATTTCTATGGGCCCTGCTTATTTACAAAACAATTCCATTCTGAAGGGCACTGGAAATGATCGCTATGATGAGGGTAAAACGTCATTTAATTTTAATGGCCTGGGCTTCATGATTACTAATGAACCGATAGGAAGCAATTGGAAGAATTTAAATTTTTCATTACAAATTGCGAAAGTGGCGGATTTTAATCAAACCATCTATTTCAAAGGAAAAAGTGCGGGTTCAATAACAGATCGATTTTTAGAATTGTCATTGGATCCAAATCAAAGTGGATTGATCGGATTGGACCCGGATGATCTGGACGATTTTGAAGCAGGGCTTGCATACGAAACCGGTGCCTTGTTTGATCCGGTTGGAAATCCAAATCAGACAGTATATTCAACAGATTTATTAGCCTATGCAGGTGCTGCAATTCCAAAAGAACAATTGCTAAAAACAAGAGGCAGCTTACATGATTTTTCAATTGGATTTGGTGGTAATTACCAGGAAAAATTAGCGCTTGGTGCCAGTATCAATATTCCGAGTGGAAATTTTAAACGCAGCAATACTTATAAAGAATACGAATCAACGAAAGATGAATTTCTTCCGTTTATCAGTCTGGAATTTAAGGACAAACTGGAAACAGAAATTTCCGGCGTGAATGCCAGATTGGGATTAATCTATAAACCCATCCAGGCTTTGCGGTTTGGTGTTGCCTGGCAATCACCCGGTGTTTTGAGTTTAAAAGATAAATTCAATACAGAATTAAGTTATACTTATTATGATGGAATGAAAGAAACCAGTTTAACTGCCTATTCGCCAGACGGTGAGTTTAATTATCGATTAAGAACCCCTATGCAATGGGTTTTGAGTGTTGCAGCCATTGGAACTTACGGTTTCCTTTCAGCCGATATTGATTTTGTAGATCCTTCATCAGCTAAATACAATCTAACATCGGATAGTGATAATCCCTCTGATTATGAATATGAAAAACAATTGAATTCAGAAATTAAAAAGCAATACAAGTCAAGCATTCAATATCGTTTTGGAGGTGAATTGGCTTTAAGTAAATATCGATTCAGAGCAGGTTATGAATTAATTCAACAGGCTTATAAAAATGTGGATGAATACAATCCGGGATACAGTCTGGGACTTGGCTATCGGGGCAATCGGACTTATCTGGATTTTTCATTTCGGCATACAAAAATTAATCAATCGTACGCACCATACAGCACTGGAAACTCAGATTTTGATGGCAACGGCACCATTGATGCGCCAACACCCTTGGTAAATCAGGAGTCATTTTATCAAGCATTTACCATTACTTTTGGATTTAAATTTGGAACCATTCGATCGTATTCGTATGAGTAATCAATTCACGTGCTATATCAATCCATTCATCTGGCATTAATATACAAAGTCAATTAGGAGTTAGTTTACATTTCATAACAGTCGATTTTCATGGAACTCTAAAACGCCCTCCAGCGAGGTTTATAAATAATTTTTATTTTATTGATTTCAATTAGTTGATTTAAAAATTTTATAAAGGACCAAAAGGGTTGAAACAGCAAGCGATAAACCATCAAAAATCAGGGTTTACCCTGAGTGGGAATCAGGGTAAACCCTGATTTTTGACTTAATTTATTTAAATTTAAACTGAGACACTATTGAATTACGAGATGAATTCGATCACCTGCTTGACGTAAACAAAATTAAATTGCATTTATTAACTTGTGTCGGCAATTTGCCGACCTTTTTTTTATTTTTATTTTATGAAACTAATATATTTTATTTTTATTTATGTGCATTGCCAATCACTGATTGCACAATATAAACATGATTATACATGGACTATGGGATATATAGGAAGTCCTAATGATCCAAAAAATTTTGTACTTGATTTTAACAATGGTAAACTGCAAACATATAAATACCCATTAAACACAATGTTTGGTACTGTAAACGCAAATATTTCAGACGAAAATGGAAGTTTATTGGCATATACTAATGGGTGTATTATAGTTGATAAGAAAGGAAATTTAATGGAGAATGGAGATAATCTAAATCCCGGTTACATACAACAAGGCACTTGGTGCGAACAAGGATATCCGGGTGGTAATCAATCGCATTTTTATTTGCCACAACCTGGTAATGAAAATTATATTTGGTTGTTTCACAATAGTTATTCCGAATCAATTCAATATCCAACTTCTACTTTTTTAAGGTTTTCAAAGATTGATTTATCTAAAAATAATGGATTAGGAAAGGTTTTTGAAAAAAATGTCAAAATAGTGATTGATTCCATGATCACTTATGGAGAGCTTAGCGCTACACGGCATGCGAATAATGTAGATTGGTGGATTGTTTCTCCCACTGCAAGACCGGATACTTTATTTAGAACTTTTTTATTAACGGAAAGAGGACTTCAGGGGCCATTTGAGCAACGCATAGGTAAACAATTGGATTATATTTATTCTGGAGGAGGAGCATTCAAATTTAATCCACAGGGTACAAAAATGGCACGATATGGAGATGGTGGACAGGGTGTTTTTTTATATGATTTTGACAGACAAACAGGATTGCTGAGCCATTTTATAGAATTAGATACACCAAAATATGCATCGCTAGGTGGAGCCGAATTTTCAGCTTCCGGCAGGTATCTATACATAAGTACACGGAGGGAATTATTCCAATACGATATGGAAGCATCAGATATTGGAAAGTCTGTAATCAGAATAGATAGCCTGGATGGATTTAAAACCTGGACTACTGTTACCTTTGGCAATTTGCAATTAGGTCCGGATTGCAGAATATATGTAGTTCCTACCACCAGTGTAGAATATTTTGGAGTAATCCATCATCCGGACAACAGAGGGAAAGACTGTGATTTTAAACCTCATAGTCTCCTATTGCCTTCTTATGGAAGATTAACAAGAATATACTATCCAAACTACCGCACCGGCGTAGCTCCGATCTGTGATAGTACGATACGATTTGTCACAAACAATACGGACATTAAAAATTATCTGAAGACTATTTCTGTATTTCCGAATCCGGCTCATGGAGAACTTCAGATTTTACTTTCAGGGACTTTAAATATTAAAAGTCAATTGGAATTTATAAATCATTTAGGTCAAACAGTTATAAAGAAGAATTTAGAGCCAAGCATGGGATCATTTTCTTTGGATATTTTAAATGTTGATCCAGGAATATATCTTTTAAAATTAGAAGATTCACATGGGCTAATTGGATTTGAAAAAGTAATTATATGGTAAATCAAAAATGTACACTAATATATTTTAGGTTTAATATTTTCCGAAATAATTTTGTATCTATGTACCAGAATTATCGGTATGCTTGCAATTGTATCCCCCTCCAAGGATCTGAATTATAAATCTCCTGTTCCCGTTTCATCTATCGAACTGCCACGCATGGTGGATCGTTCGTTGGAATTAATAGCAACGCTCCGAAAAAAATCAGTCAAATCATTGATGAATCTTATGGATATCAGTGAAAAACTGGCACTTGAAAATGTTGAGCGTTATAAAAATTTTACAGAAGAATTTACTTTGGAAAATTCAAGACCTGCCATGTTTGCATTTGCAGGCGATGTATATCGTGGATTAGATGCCTACACACTGGATAAAAAACAAATTGAATTTGCTGCGGATCATTTTCGCATCTTATCAGGTTTGTATGGCCTGTTGCGACCATTGGACCTGATTCAAGCTTACCGACTTGAAATGGGCATTGCATTGAAGGTTCAACGAAAAAAAAACTTGTATGCATTTTGGGGTGATACCATAACCAGCTGTTTGCAAGATGATTTAAATCGTACGAAAAGTCAGGCCTTGATCAATTTAGCATCTCAGGAATATTTCGATGTATTGAATTTAAATAAAATAGAACAACCGGTAATCCACATTCATTTCAGAGAATATAAAAATGATACCTTGCGCTTTGTAAGTTATACAGCAAAACGCGCCAGAGGACTTATGTTACGCTATATGATCCTAAATAAACTGAAACACGCTGACGCATTAAAATTATTTAATTTAGAGAATTATTCATTCGATCCGGAATTATCCAGTCCGACTGAATGGTTTTTTATCCGATAAACTTCAATATGAAACGATTAAAAATACTTGTACAGGTTATCTGTTCGATTGCCTGGTATCTGTTATTAAGCCGTTCTTTTACTATTGGTGATTCCAGTTTGCCACCCATTGGATTTTTTTTTAGTCCGGCTACTGGTTTTTGGAAGAATGTCATGCAACCAGATCCATCTTTTCCAAAAACGATGCATGGAATGGCAGATAGTTCGCAAGTGGTTTTTGATGAACGATGGGTGCCACATATTTTTGCCCGATCTGCCAAAGATGCTTATTACATACAAGGCTATGTCCATGGAATGATGCGTTTGTGGCAAATGGATTTTGCAAGTCGCGCTGCTGAAGGAAGGATCAGCGAACTTATCGGACCCAAAGCACTTGAGTTTGATAAAAATAAAAGACGCAAAGGATTGAAGGAGTCTGCACTAAAAAGTGTTGAAGCCTGGCGTTGTTGTCCGGAAGCCTATGAATTGGTTCAAGCTTATTCTGATGGATTTAATGCCTATCTCAAAACGGTAGGGGATGCAGATTTACCCATTGAATTTAAATTAATGAATTACAAACCGGAGCCCTGGAGTCCGTACCGATCTTCCTTGTTTCATAAAAGCATGTCTGAGGTTTTATGCGGTCGGGATATGGATGTTGAATTGACCAATGCGCGAAATTATTTTGGAGCTGATTTTAATTTTCTTTTTGAAGAAATGGATTCTTTGACAGATCCGGTTATTCCAAAAGGAACGAGTTGGGATTACATTAAATCCATTGCGAAAGACACCAGCAATAGTTTGGGCTTGTTTGAAAATTTTGACTGGCAAGCTGAAAAAGGAAGTTCAGGACTTGGTAGCAATAATTGGGCGGTGGGTCCGACGAAATCAAGTACCGGCAATCCAATACTCTGCAACGATCCGCACTTATCATTGACCTTGCCATCCATTTGGTTTGAACAACAAATTCAAACTCCTGACATCAATGTGTATGGAGTTACTTTTCCTGGAATTCCCGGAGTTGTCATCGGATTTAATAAACACATTGCCTGGGGTGTCACAAATGCCGGTTGGGATGTAATGGACTGGTATAAAATTAAATGGAAAGATGAAAGTCGAACTGAATATGAGTTGGATGGACAATGGCATAAAACAGAAACACGCATTGAAACCATTAAAATAAAAGGACAACCGGATGTTATGGATACGGTCCTTTTGACCAAATGGGGTCCTGTTGTATATACAGATGCTGGATCAAAAAAATATGATTTAGCTATGCATTGGATAATCCAGGATCCATCTGATAAATTTGAGATGAATACGTTTTTTGATTTGAATAAAGCAAAAAATTATTCAGAATACCGATCTGCAATTACACAGTTTCCATATCCTGCTCAGAATTTTGCATTTGCATCCACCAATGGAGATGTAGCAATCTCAGTACAAGGGCGTATGCCAATTAAAAAGAATCAACAAGGCCGTTTTGTATTGGATGGATCAGATAGTAAAAATGCCTGGAAGGGTTTTCTTGAAATGGATGAAATACCAAAAATTTTAAATCCATCCAGAGGATTTATTTCATCTGCTAATCAGCGTTCAACCGATTTGTCATTTCCAAATTATTACAACAATGGAGACTTCAGAGATTATCGGGGTACTTTAATCAATCGCTTATTAACAAATAAGGAGCGTTGGAGTATTGATGATATGAAAGCCTTGCAATACAACAGTTACAGTTTGCGGGCGGAGACGGCATTGCCATCTATGTTGATGCAAATTGATTCTTCAAAATTACCACCACAAGCTCAAGGTATTTATACCAAATTAAAAAACTGGAATTACAATTACGATTCAACCGCTGTGGAACCTGTTTATTTTGATGTTTGGTTTACTTGTTTTCATAAAATGGTTTGGGATGAACTCTTACTCGACAGTACTAAAAAATATGTTGCGATTCCATCCGATGAATCTACTATCAATTGTTTGCGATTAAAACCACAGAGTAGTTATTTTGATTTAGTTGGAACGCCAGCCATTGAAACTGCACGGGATATCGTTCAAATTGCTTTTGATAGTTTGATCTATTATGCAAACAATCAGCTAAAAGTAAAAGATTGGGCTGCATATAAAGATGCAAGCATTTCACATTTGGCAAAGATTCCTTCTTTTGGTGTTTCTGTAAGAACCTCCGGAGCAGCAGACATTATCAATGCCCATGCAAAAACTTTTGGTCCATCCTGGCGCATGATCGTTGAATTGGGAAAGACAAAAATGAATGCTTATGGAATTTATCCGGGAGGACAATCCGGGAATCCCGGTAGCCCGCATTATCAGGAAATGATTGACACCTGGTCAGCCGGCAAATACTACGAACTCAAATTTTTAGATACCATTCCGGATGCAAGTTCCGGCTATAATTCAATTCAATTTAAATGCAATGAATCAAAATAAATCACTCTTTATTTTTTTAACCATTCTGTTGGCAACAGCATCCTTATTCATTCCATATTGGATTAATGTATATTTTTTAGCCTTGATCTGTTGTGTGGTATTTGATATTTCCTCGAAATTAAAACTCATCATTCATTTTACCAGCTATTATGTTGTGAGTGTGACTTATTGTATTTATGCTGTAATGAATGGAAGCAGTTCACTGGTTCAAATGATTTCAGGTGTTTTCCAGGGAGTAGCACCTTCTGTTTTAGTGATTCTGACAGGATTCCTTTATGCGATCACTGCATTATTGGGAGCCTGGACTGGAAACAATCTTAGAAAAGCAATGCAGCATGTTGCTGCCAATTAATTAGTTCTGGAGTTGGAACGACCTTCCATACAGAAAAGAATCATTTGCAAGAATTCGGATAAAGTAATTTTCTGGAATTTGATTGCTAAAGTCAATGGATATTTGCTGATGTTCAATCGATGTGATGTTTTTAAAATAACAAGTTTTACCATGGACATCCTGAATCCAAATCGTTGCTTTTTTTATAGGAACCGGAGCATCAAAAGAAACTATAAATTTCTCGGTCACTGGATTGGGAATTAATTGAAAAGAAAATTCTTTTTCAGTTAATTTGATTTGATTCACCCGGTTTGGAATTGCAGCTTTATAATAAATTTTTATCAGGTACGGATTACTGACCGTATGTTTTGCCAGATCTTTTTCCCAGGGATTTCGTTCGTTTGTTGGATTGTATATACCGCCAAAAAGAGTTCCGATGAAAATGGAATCTTTAGGAAGTTTGTTTAAATCAACTATATCCTGAAAAAACAAGGGTAGGTCCGGACTTAAAAGTATTTCAGAATTGGTTCCAAAATAACCAGGCAATTCCTCTTTCAACAAGGATTCTTCAAAACTCCCGTTTTGTTTGCGCGTAAGACAACTGACAGATTTTACAAAGGGAACGAGCGGATCACGTACAATTTGATTGGAAGAGTCTTTGAAATATTCAGCCATCCCTCCGAAAAAAATCTGGTGAAATTCATTCTTAATGGAGTCATAAATGCCCAGCCTCGAACACGTATAGGATGCCAGTTTATGTTCGAAATCAAAACGCTCTTCGTAATTTGTACGATCAATGGTGGCTGTATTTAAAAAGGGTCGATTGATATTGTATTGGAATACCCCTGAATAAACCATCAGTTTTTTATTCCCTTGTTCATCGATGATGGGATTTAAATTAAAATCCCGCCGATGAAAATTAAAGTCATTATGAATTTCTGCAAGCGTATTGACATAAAATGTATCGGGCGTATTTTGAATTCTAAACATTCGATAGGCATCCGTATAGCGTTGTACTGTTTTGCTGGCATCGTCATTGTACTTTCCGGAAAAATAATGACCCCCAACGAGATAAAATATGGAGTCCAGAATGCGAAGCTGACCCCCTGCGATTGCGAAGGTATCATCGACTGTGTATTTAATTGAATTACTGATATCTTGTTTTGTGAGAATGCTTGAAATGATATTTTTTAAATCAATTCGTGCAAAGACAGGATAGGTTTTGAATTCACCCAGCACCGATTGTGCATAACCTCCCATCAGGTAGAGGTAAGAACTGTCTTGTACAAATTGAGCATTGGAAGCAGAAAGAAAATCAAACAATTCTATAGGTAACCCATCTAAATTTTGTTCTGTGATTTGATTGGTTTGAGTATTCCATAAATACATGGATGAATTGTTGGAAGTAATTTCAAAGCCCGTTTTTTTATCGTGTATACCATCTTTTCGTCCTCCAATCATTAATACATGGGGAGGCATAACCCCATAGACAAACGAATGGATTGCAGGCCAATCCGGAATTTTTACAGTATCGAAACGGAAGTTACCTAACGATTGGGCAGATGCGGAGAGCGTTGCAACAATACCAAAAATAAAAACCAAACATCGGAACCAAGCTTTCGGAAGCTGTTGAATAGCTCTGAAATAAAAACGAATCACCATTTCTCTTTTGGTAATTTGGTTACGCCAAAAAAGCGACGCACGCTGTATTTACCGGTGCCATAAACTAAGACGTGGATCATTCCACCAATAAATGCAATATTTTTCATAAAGTGGATCGCTTGTACGTTGCGAATGTGACGTGGATCATCCCAAAATGAATAGACAATAAAGGTAACCGGGACCCAATAGAGTAGTAATAAAGTCACCGCTAAAGCAGGACGGTATCCGATCAACAGGAAAATGCCTCCAATGGCTAAGGCCAGCGCAGTGCTGTAAATCAGCAAGTCAGGATTCCAGGTAAGTCCGTATTCCAACATGGTTTCTTTGGTACGATGCATAAACCATACGGAAGTAAAAGCTTCAAAAAGGGAAATCGTTGCGATCATCGCCCTTGCTAATAAATCAAATAAATCTTTCATTTGGGATTTGGATCGGCTTAGGCTGAAAAGGATTGCCCACAGCCACAGGTATCTTTTGCATTTGGATTAACAAATGTAAATCCACGGTTATTTAGGCCTTCAACCCAGTCAATTTGCATTCCGACCAAATAAAGGGAATGTGCTTTATCCATTAAAACTTTAAATCCACCTATTTCAAAAATCTGATCTTTTTCCTGAGCCAGGTCAAATCCCATAACATAACTAAAGCCGGAGCAGCCTCCGCCTTTTACACCTACTCTAAGTCCATGACTATCAGGTATTTGTTGCTCATTTTTGATGCGCTCCAATTGTTTGATAGCGGTATCTGATATGGATATAGGTGCTTCAAGCATGGTTTCTGTCTGCATAAACAAGTATTTAATATTTAAACACAAAGTTAAGGCTTTTGGTTCTTTGCAAACGGATTAAAGCCAGCTCTTGTAATTGATTAAATTTGCAGCCAATTTGATAGGAATGAATGATTTTTTTGAAGTTTTGAAGTACACCCTCCCATCAACCGTAGTTTTTCTGACGGTCTATTTTTTACTTAA
This sequence comes from Saprospiraceae bacterium, assembly GCA_016714025.1. Taxonomy (NCBI): domain Bacteria; kingdom Pseudomonadati; phylum Bacteroidota; class Saprospiria; order Saprospirales; family Saprospiraceae; species Saprospiraceae bacterium. Next base: position 1,604,617 of record JADJOB010000002.1, read on the forward strand.
ACAGTATTTTGAGCAGGAGCGCATCAAACTATACTCCCTTCAAAATAAAGAGCGGTATCAAACCAGCTTGCCATTAAAATTACAGGCTTATGAACGCATTACCCTATTTCTTGAGCGTTTAAAAATCACAAACCTGGTACTTCGATTTCCAATTTCCGGATCAAAACCGGCTGAATATTGTGAATTGCTTTCTATGGGGATTCAACAAGAGTTTGAACACAATTTGGTGCAACAATTATACGTAAGTGAAAAACTTTGGGAAATAGTAGTTTGGACCAAAGAAGAAATTTTAAATGAAATTGATCGGACAGGTCATGATTTAGCATCAACAGATTTAAATACTTCTAAAGATGTTTTAATCGCGCATTTGCATCAAAAAACAACACCAATTTTAGATAAAGCACTTTCCGCAGTTAAAAAGGAAATTCAATTGTTAGTGTAAATTATTTTTTAATCCATTTTATTTTTTAAAAGAAAATTAATATTTCAGCAAAATGATCAGCACTACGAATGTTAGCCTGGCTTATGGAAAACGAATTTTATTTGATGAAGTCAGTATCAGTTTTACCAAAGGCAATTGTTATGGCATTATCGGAGCCAACGGAGCAGGTAAAAGTACTTTTCTTAAAATATTAAGTGGAGAATTATTTCCCAATAAAGGAAGTGTCGATATATCTCCCGGCGAACGACTGGCGGTATTAAAACAAAATCAATTTGAGTTTGATAATCATTCGGTGTTAAACACCGTGTTTATGGGCCATAAAAAATTATGGAATTTAATTCTAGAACGTGAGGCTTTGTATGCAAAACCAGATTTTAGTGAAGAAGATGGAAACAAGGCAGCTCATCTAGAAGAGGAGTTTGGTGAAATCGGGGGGTATGAAGCAGAAAGTGAAGCTGCAACTTTATTGAGTTCGCTTGGAGTTCCGGAAACAATGCATTACAACTCCATGAGTGAAGTTGCATCCAATCTGAAAGTGCGGGTATTGTTGGCACAAGCATTGTTTGGAAACCCAGATATTTTGTTGTTGGATGAGCCTACCAATGGATTGGACGTAGATACCATTAAGTGGTTAGAAAACTTTTTGGCAGATTATGAAAACATTGTGGTGGTAGTGAGTCACGACCGTCACTTTTTAGATGCAGTATGCACCCACGTTGCAGATGTTGACCGTCAAAAAATTACCGTGTATACCGGGAATTACAGTTTTTGGTATGAGTCGAGCCAATTGGCTGCAAGACAGTTGTCAGATAAAAATAAGAAAGTCGAAGATCGCAGAAAAGAGTTGATGGATTTTATCGCGCGGTTTTCTGCGAATGCATCAAAAAGTAAACAAGCAACTTCCCGGAAGAAAGCATTGGAAAAATTGAACATCGAGCAAATTCATCCATCTTCCAGAAAATATCCGGGCATAGTATTTAAACCCGAACGGGAAGTAGGAGATCAGATTCTGAATGTGCAACATCTTGGCGCAACAGTCGATGGGCAGGTATACTACAGGGATATTTCTTTTGTGTTAAACAAGGGTGATAAAGTGGCTATTATCAGTAAGAACCAAAATGCCATTCATCACTTTTTTGATGTGTTGTCAGGAACCAAGGAAGCTCCGGAAGGAAGCTACAGTTGGGGAACCACGATATCTAAGGCTTATCTTCCATTGGATATCAGCGAGCATTTTCAAAACGAATTGAATTTGATGGATTGGTTACGGCAATATGTTCCGGCTAGCTACACCGATGTTGATGAAGTGTTTTTAAGAGGCTATTTGGGCAGAATGCTTTTTAGTGGAGATGAAGTCATGAAGAAATGCAAAGTTTTGAGTGGTGGTGAGAAAGTGCGTTCTATGCTCAGCATGATGATGTTGCAAAATCCCAATGTCTTGTTATTGGATGAACCCACCAATCACCTGGATTTGGAAAGCATCCAGGCATTCAACGAAAATATGATTGCGTTTAATGGCATTGTGTTGATCAATTCACACGATCATACTTTTTTGCAAACGGTGTGTAACCGGATTATTGAAATTACACCCAATGGTTGTATTGATAAACTGATGAATTTTGATGAGTACCTGGAAAATGAAGCAGTCCTGGAGCAACGCAATAAGATGTATTAGTTTTTTAATTCCAATTCTCAAAATTATTGATCGATTCAATTGTTGGTTTAAAAACTTTAGAACGGCACTGCTGTTTAGATTACAAGGGTTCTGATTTACAAATTATAATGTTTTTACAAAATGAAACGCATTTTACTTTTTGCATGTGGTTTTTTATTTTTTAACCAATCCTATTCCCAACAAATGAATCTAAAAACACTGTATGATTTTAAAGCGCTTACTATTGACGGCCAGGAATTTGATTTTAATTCACTAAAAGGTAAAAAAGTATTAATTGTAAATACTGCTTCCTTGTGCGGCTATACCCATCAATACAAAGAACTTGAAGAACTGTATACAATGTATGGCGGTGAACAATTTGCGATTATCGGCTTTCCTTCTAATGATTTTGGAGAACAGGAGCCCGGCAGTAATACGGAGATCAAAGAATTTTGCAGTAAAAACTATGGAGTATCTTTTCAAATGATGTCCAAAATTTCAGTAAGTGGGGAGCATATTGACCCTTTGTATAAATGGTTGACCACAAAAGAAGAAAATGGAGTACAAGATGCGCCGGTCAAGTGGAATTTTCAAAAATTCTTAATCGATAAAAACGGACAATGGGCTGGAATGATTGCCCACCGTGAAAGTCCATTGTGTGATCCGATAGTCAATTGGATTAAAGAGTAAATTAACTTAGTCATCTTCACAAAGTATTTTTTCAGTTTAATTTATAACAATTAGCTGAATAAATGTTTTGTGGTTCCCTCAAATAATTACTGCATCAGCTTAACCTAAATATATTGTAGTTAAAACATGTATGTATTGATGGGGCCTTCTTTTGGATTTTTATTATATAAAGGGGTTTAGACAATGTTATCGACCCAAGACAAAAGGTGTAATTTTTCAACTGTTATCATATTTGATTAAATCGTAATATTACAAACATATAATTGGATATTAATATAAATAAAAAATAAATATATCAAAAAATTTAAAAAAAGCAGTATAAAATTTGTTAAATAAGTAACAATAGTTTTCCTTTGCATCGAAGCTGGGACCTGTAACCCAAAACCAGGCTCAAAAACTGATGAAGCAAAGAAATTGTTCAACATTTCTTTTAGATGGGCATTTTATGCGCTCACTAAACCTAGCTGCTCTGAATACAGAGCAACTTGAAATTTCGATTTTAAATTCAAAAATTATTATTTCAGTTCATGGGTTGCTGAAAAGCTTTCGGCTATCCTATTCTCAATTAGCTAAAACAATGCAATGGATACATTGCATTCTGGCTAAATCAATTCATTCAAATAAGTCAAACATTCATTTCAAAAAATTATATGTATGAAAAAACTACTAACCAACTTTTATTTTTACTTACTATGCTTCTTATTCTTGAATTCAGAAGTGAAAGCAACTGAATTTGGTTCAGGTGACTGGGATGTATCCTACAATACTTGCGATGGATACATGGAAGTAAATATACTTTATTACAATAAGGATGGCGTAAATGATTGGATGGAATGGATGTATTTATATTATAAAAAATCCAATGGCGATTTCGAACAAGTACTAGCATGGGCGAATGATGATAATTATAATATTGATGGTCATTGTTGTTCTGACAATACGGACGGCACCCCTTTCATTTATCATATAAATAGTCCAACGACCTGGACGTATTTCTATGTTGAGTTTAGTAATAACGATCTGGTTAAAATGAAGATCCGGATTTACAATTTGCCTGCGGATTTAATGGGAACCAATGTTACTATGCGGATCAATGGTCTTTGGCATGGTGGAGGTGGTGATAATGATGTAAGTATTTCAAATTGGGAAAAAACTGCTGCAACCACTTCGATCAATGCACCGACTGCACTGTCTGCATCTTTTGATGATTATTGCGAGAAGGTCAGGGTAGCTTGGACAAATCCTGCAAGTAATCCTTGCCCAAGTGGAGATTGGAGAGTTTATGTTTATAGGAATAATAACTTTTTAGGAGATGGTGGAAAAAATGGATACTATGATGATTTTACTGCGGTTAAAGGAGTGACCTATTCTTATAAAGTAAGAGCGCTGTTTCAACCAAATAATTATATAGATAATTACTCTGGATATACCGATCCGCCAGTTGACGGAAGGGTGATAGGACCATTAGCTCCTCCAACAAATGTTTCAGCCTCAACTGACCGATGCGATGGAAAAATTTTAGTGCAATGGCAATGGCCCGGATCGAATCCTGTTAATTTTCAATTAGAACGAAGTACTGCGCCAAATTCCGGATTCAGTATATTATCCAGTACAATTGATGGAGGAAGCAGATCCTATTTAGATGCTGCGGTAACTGCTAATCAAAATTATTACTATAGACTGATAGCAAAAAATACCTGTGGTGATTGGTCTACTACCTATTCAGGAACAATCAGTCCGCCAGGTAATGCCGCTGGGATTCCTAATGAACCAACCGGAGTAACCGCAATGGCAGACACAAACAAAATAAAAGTCAATTGGGTTGATAATTCGACTAATGAATCTGGATTTATTTTGGAGCGAACCTTTACCGGCGGAGGTGCTGCATTGTTGATAGAAGTCCCGGCCAATACCACCATGTACACAGATTTAGATGTCAACTTGTGTGTAACTTATAAATATAAAATTAAGGCAAAATCAGCTTGCTACCCAAGTGGCAATGGAACTAAGTTTGCATCTGCTATGTTAACCCCAATGCTTGAGCAAACTTATGGGGCTAACGCGTTGCAAGCTTCCAAAGGATATTTTACAGATAAAATTCAATTGGAATGGACGAATGGAAATGAAAATATTATTAATAAGCATAAAATTTATAGAAGAATTCTGGGAAGCCTGGATTCGTTTTCGTTATTGGCATCTGAAAATAGTGGTTCAAACATTTATGTAGATCAATTTTCAGAAGCAGGTGTATTGTATGAATACCGCATTCAAGCTGAAGGTTTGTGTGAAGCAACCACAGTGTATTCCAATACTTCTGAATCCATTGGATTTCGTACTAAAACAGGAACTGTTACCGGGCAAGTCACGTACTCGGGTGGCATTGCTGTAAAAGACGTTAAAATTTCTTCTGAAAATACATCTGGTAATAACGGGAAGAGTCTATTATTTTCAGGTGGTAATTTAGTAATACAGAATAGTCCAACACTTAATCTTGGATCTGATTTAATTTTGGAAACCTGGATCAGGCCCACATCTTATGCAGCGAATTTTACAGTTTTTGAAAAAGTAAATTGCTTCAGTTTAAAATTTATTCAAGCATCCAATCAATATCGATTGGTAATTTATGAAAGTCCAGCAACCAGTTCAACTTTAAATATTCCAAGTTCAAATATTCCAATAAATAATTACAGCCATATTTTAGCTCAGGTGACCAATGATAGCCTGCAAATATTTGTCAATGGGGTTCGTAAGGCATCTCAAGCCGTTCCTGCTAGTTTTTTACCAACTGTTGATATCAATGAAACCAGTAACAACCTAACCATTGGGAATGGTTTGATGGGGAATTTGGATGAACTCCGAATCTGGAATATGTCAAAGACAAAGCAAAAGATAGCACAGGATTTTGCCCGAATCATTTCAGGAGGTGAGCCCGGACTTGCACTTTATTTAAGAATGAATGAAGGCATTGGAACCTGGGCATATGATGGATCAAAAAATGGAAATTTATTTAATAAAAACCATGCTATTTTTTCTGGTTCTGTTTCCTGGTCAAATACAGTTCCGACAACATCACAATTAAGCTCTGCAGGATATACAGATGCATCGGGTAATTATGCCATCGTGATCCCTTACAATAATGCCGGTGAAGTATTTGTATTAACTCCCAGTTATCTAACGCATGAATTTAATCCTTCCACTACGGCATTATTTATAGGAGATGGCGCTTCAGTGCACAACAATATAAACTTTACAGATAAATCTTCATTTAGAGTTCAAGGAACTTTAAATTATCTAAATACAACTTGTGGGGTAGGAGATGCATTCATTAAAATAGATGGGGATTTACTCATTGTAAATGGAACCGCAGCAAAAACAGATCCAACCGGAGCATTTGATGTTCAGGTACCTATTGGTGAACATTTTATTCAGGCGGAACAACCGGGACATGTTTATTCCATTAATAGATTTCCAGCAACTGGAAAATATAATTTTCAGGATGATCTGGCAGGTATCAGTTTCGTGGATTCAACTTTAATAAAAGTGGTAGGCCGTGTAGTTGGGGGATTGCGTGAAGCGTCCAAAATTCCAGGACTTGGAAAATCAAAAAACAACATTGGAATTGCAAAAATAATTTTAACTTCTCAGCAAGGAGGTGGATGCTCAAAGGATACCATAATTACAGACCCACTTACGGGTGAGTTTGTAACATTTATTCCTCCATTAAAATATATACCCAGTGTTCAAATTATCAATAACCCTTCTATAAATTTTGGTGTATTAAGTTTATTGGATCTTTCGGGTACACCCATACTTACCACAAAGTATGATACCGTGTTTAATACACAAGGTGGGGTAGTAAGTGTTGATTCGATTCAATTTCACAAGCAGCTTGATTATATCTATCGGGTGAATCCGGAAATTGCAGTGTATGATAAGGACGGTTTAAGTCCATTTATTGGGGATTCAGTATATACGCACACCAACAATGTAACCATGGTTACTACGACCCGCAATTTGCGTACAGATCCATTTCGTTGGCCTGTTTTTCATCAGGGAGATGAAAATTTCCAATACAGATGTTTGATCAAAGTGTACGAATCTTATACCAACTTTGATATGTTACCAAATAAAATTGACAGTGTGCCAACCACGGACGGAACACTTAAATTTGATAATGAATTGTCTCATCTACCTAAAGTTGAATTGGATTTATCTGAAGTGAATACTTTAGATAGTTTAAAAACTTTGATCTATTCTTTTAAACCAGGCATACCCAATTTTATTGAAAATTTATCCATTCCTGAATACAGTTATACGCGAAAATTTGAAATAAATTTAATTACCAGTGGGGGTACTTCAATTCCATGGTTACCGGTTCCAGTTGGAATGATTCCTACAGGTGGAGATGCAACGTTTCATGGTTATTTATTAGGAACACAATCGAATGGTGCTCAGTTTGTGACCTTTGGGCCTCAAGTTCCTGAATACATTTTGAGAGATCCTCCAGGGTCTGCAAGTACAGCAACACGATCTATTGGAACAACTAAATCTGAAATGACCTCCTGGAAATGGAATTTAGGTGCAGCGGTTCATACTAAAGATTATATCTATGTTGGAGCAAAATTTACTGCAGGATTTGGAGTATTGTTGGAAACAGATGTTGAATCCAATGTATCTGCAGGATTTAAAGCAGAAATTGGAGGAGGAAATAATGGTACACAATCTGTGGTTACGACGAATACCCGTGAATGGTCAACCTATGGAGGAACTGTAATTTCACCTGGAGCTAATAGTGATTTGTATATAGGCAAATCAAAAAATCTGCAATTTGGAGTTGCAGAAGAATTGGCAATTATTCCGGACGGACTTTGCACAGATGTACAATGTATTGGTGGTGGTTCTTCTCAACCTGGTGGTGCATTTTCTTTTGCTAAAAAATACGGATTGTCTGTAGTCCCAGGCGGTTACCAGACACAATTTATTTTTAATGAATACGATATTAAAAATTTCACCATTCCAAATTTGCAAGTCTTGCGCAATTTAATGCTGCAAACCAATCCTAAATATTTAAGTAAATTACCAATTGGTGATGCGAATTATGGAAAAAATAATGATGACAAATCATTTGGAGTAATGGCTTCTACCCAAACTCCTTTTACTGGAGATTTTGCAGATTTGGATGGTCCAAGTTACAAGTACAATGCGATCAATATGATTGATAGTTTGGGTGGAGATTCTGTGAGATTGATCAATAATCAAATACGTTTATGGACTGAAGCCATTCGATTGAATGAATGGGAGAAAGTCAATATAAAAAACCAAACTGCAATTGACAGTTTAAAACAAATTGAACTAGATAATCTGGATGAAGAATACAAAGATGTTAAGGCAGCCTATTATTCATTGATCGTTGCAAATGGATTAGGAGGCATTGTGATCGCATATGGATTGATTGCCATTCCGGTTCCAGGAACCGCATTTGCAGGATATGCAACCTTTGCGATCACTACGGGTACAGGAATAGCGCTGGCAGAAATTTTTGAGGAATTTGAAACATATCTGGCATTAAAACAACGGATAGAAGATAAGTTTGCAAGTTTAGGTTCTCCTACTAATTATACTTTAACTGGGGGTACATCCATCACATCATCCATGAGTCACCAAACAGCAAGTTCATACACTCAATCTGTTGAATATGCTACAACAGCCAATTTATTGTTGGAAGTAAAAGGAAAAATCAGCAACAACGGAGTTGGTTTTGAAAAAGGTATTGAAATGAAATTTACAAGTGGCAGAGACTGGACACATGATGAAGATAGTTCAGAAACTGTAACTTATAAATTGGATGATCCGGATATCGGAGATTATTATTCTGTAGATGTATTTCCATCTATTTTAGGATGGGGTCCTATTTTCAAAAATAAAGCTGGAGGTGCCACTTCTTGTCCGCATGAGCCTGAAACAAAAACAATTTATTACAATCCAGGGACCATCATAAGTGAAAGAACTTTACAGATTGACAAGCCCTCCATCAGTGCCAGTCCAACCATTCAAACCAATATTCCGGTGGATGAACCAGCCGTATTTAATCTTACATTAGGCAATGAATCAGAGATTGGTTTTATAAATGGATTTACGGTGGACGTGGTAGGAGCTACCAATCCATTTGGTGCCATCGTAGCCATTGAAGGATTTCCTTCTCAAAATGTGATTATCCCAGGCGGTACTTCAATAAACAAAGTTCTTACTATTAGAAAAGGACCTGGAGCAGTTTATGACTATGACAATATTTTAGTTACCATTCATTCACAATGCCAATATACAGGGGGTGCTGGATTTAATACGGATATTGTAGATTCTGTTTATCTATCTGCTCACTTTTTACCATCTTGTTCAAAAACAAGTCTGGCGTATCCTGAAGATCAATGGGTGTTAAATAAGTCATTCCATGATACCATGCCGGTTGCAATTGTAGATTATAACATCAACTTCTTTGATCTTGAAAATTTGCGATTTGATTATAAACCATCCAGTTCACCAAATTGGATTGGATTGGAAACATTTTATAAGGATACAACAGGATTAGGAGATCCAAATGCAAAACCCATTCCGCAAAATCAACCATTTACTTTGTATGACTGGGATGTAGCACAATTGCCGGATGGAGATTACGATCTGCGGGTTGTTTCAAATTGTGCACTCGCGGAAAAAGTTTCTGAAACACATTCAGGAGTAATTGATCGGATTAATCCGCATGCATTTGGTGCGCCATCTCCTGCAGATGGCATCTTATCACCCAATGATGAAATTTCGATCAAGTTTAATGAACCGGTAAACCTGGGAGCCATCAATCCGGCGTTTAATTTTGATATTCGAGGAGTAATAAATGGAACTGATGTAGATCATACGACCTCTTTGTATTTTGATGGAATCAATGATTGTCTTTCGATCTTAGGAGGAGTTCCTTTAGATTCAAGAGACTTTACCATAGAGTTATCGATCAAACGGGATGGATTAGGACAACAGGTGATCCTTTCTCAAGGGGTAGATGGTAACGAGCGAATTTCACTAAGCTTTGATGCCAATAATAAATTGGTTTTTACTATCAACAACACTACAGTCACTTCGACAACTGCATTTACGGATACCAAGTGGCATTATATAGCTTTGAGTTACAATTTTAAAAATGAGACGGCTACCATGTATCTGGCAGATGATATGACTACAGCAACTGTTATCAACAACGGTGCTACGAGCATTTTACCCGATTATATCGGTTCATCCCCAATGATCATTGGTAAAAATAGTGTAACAAACAATCAATTTTTTAAAGGCAACATTCATGAACTTCGTATTTGGAGTACACCGAGAAGTTTAGCACAATTCTCGTTATACAAATCAAAATTGCTTACGGGAACAGAAGCAGGCTTGTTATTTAATTGGAGAATGGATGAAGCAAGTGGAACTACAGCAGTTGAACATTTGAAACGCCGGGATGCAACGATCATAGGGCCAACCTGGCAAATAAGTCCAAATGGTTTTGCCTGCGATTTTACACCAGCAAATGCCCATTTAAAATTGAATACAGGAAATATTGCAATCACGGATGAAATGGATTGTACGCTAGAGTTTTGGTTTAAATCAAATCAAGCGGGTGCAGCCACTTTATTTTCAAATGGTACCAGTACCGGATTGCAATCAGATTCTTTGATTTCCTGGAACATTGATAAAGATGCTTCCGGAATCATACACATCAAGCACAATGGATTGGATTTTGTTGCTACTACTAAAAATTATTTTGATGGCAGTTGGCATCATTTTGCAATGGTCTTGCAGCGTAGTGGAAATTTATCAACTTTTGTTGATGGAGAATTTGAATTAGCAACACAAGCAATTAATTTCAGGCAATTGAGTGGTGCTAATATGTATTTGGCCGCAAGAGGTTATACCATAGCACAAACTGAAACCATTGGAAATTATTTTAAAGGCCAATTGGATGAATTCAGATTTTGGAATTTGGCCCGTACTACCGAGCAAATAAAACGCGATAAGCAAAACCGCATGAAAGGCGATGAATTGGGTTTGGAGTTGTATTTACCATTTGAAGCCTATTCATTGGATCCAACGGGTATTCCTTTGTTGACTCAAACTTTTATTGATCAGGCAACGGTCAAGCATTTAGTTTCACCACAAAATGGAGCTTCCTTAAATGGAATGACACCTACTATCAAAATTCAACGTCCTGTTCAAAAAATTGCATTTACTTATTCAGTTAATAATGATCAGATTATATTAACGCCAACAACTTCTCCGGAAATTATTGAAAACGTAACGCTGGATATTACTGTGGAAGGCATCCAGGATTTACATGGTAACGTAATGGAGTCGCCAGTAACCTGGATTGCATACATTGACAAAAATCAAGTCGTATGGCAAGACCAACTATTAAAGTTTACCATTACAAAAGGAGAAAATTTGGATTTTGCATCTGCTATTTTCAACAGGGGGGGATCAGTTAAGAAATTTGATATTGTGGATATACCGGCCTGGTTGACCGTTTCACCAACTTCAGGTACCATCAATCCAAACAGTTCATTGCCGATAACATTCAAAATTGATCCATTGATTAATTTAGGACAATACAATGTAAACGTGAGTTTATTGACAGATTTTAATTACAAGGAAAAACTAGCCATTGATTTAAAAGTAAATGCAAAAGAACCGGATTGGAAATTTGATCCTTCCGGCTTTGAACACAACATGAGTATCATTGGACAGTTAAAAATTAATGGTATATTTTCTGTAGATGTCAATGATAAATTAGTTGTGTATGTAGGTCAACAAATTCGTGGCCTGGCAAATGTTGAATATGTACCACAAATTGATGGGTATCGAGTTTTTATGAATATTTATAGCAATGCAACGACCGGTGAGGCCTTATCTTTTAGAGTGTGGGATGCAAGTGGTGGACGCATTTACTCAGACGTCACGGTGATCCCAGCAAACCTGACATTTGAAGTGAATACTTTAGTTGGGACTTTAATTGATCCTAAAATATTTGCAACAGGAGCTAATGTTTCTTACGAAATTCCAATTAAGAAGGGATGGAATTGGCTAAGTTTCTTTTTAACCAATCCAATACCAACTGATTTAAATGCAATTCTTGCTTCGGTTGCTATGACTGGAGATCAAATTAAAAACCGTGATGCATTTGCTAATTACAACGGGACGCTTTGGACGGGCTCATTGGTTTCAGGTGGAACGCCATATGGTATCCGACCGGAGTCTATGTATAAATTGTTTAAATCGGTTTCTGATACATTGATATTAAAAGGCACCGTTACCAATCCGACTTTAAAATTAATTAGTTTGTCAAATGGTTGGACCTGGGTTGGCTTTATTTCGATCCGACAGCAATCCGTTACACAAGCACTTGGAAATCTAAATCCATCACTTGCTGATATCATCAAAAGCAAAACCAGTTTTGCAGTTTACAATGGTCCTGCTTTAGGTTGGGTGGGAAGTTTAAAAACCATGATTCCTGGTGAAGGGTATATGTACAAATCGACTGGAGCAAAGTCATTCTATTTTCCTTTAGCAGGTATGTTTGAAAACCTGACAGATCTAACAGTCCGCACTGGAGAAGAAGCCTATTGGGAAGTTGACCACAGTGCTTATTTTTCAAACATGACAGTTATTTCAGAAGCCATCAATCCATGTACCGAATCATTTAAATCGGGTCAATACGGCATTGGATTTAAAGATGTAAAAGGAAATTGGAGAGGCAAGGCTCCGTTCGAGCAATTGTATGATAAAGATTATGGATTTATAACCATTGCAGGAGATCAGGACGAATCATTGGATGCGTATTTGATAGACAAGAAAACGGATGTCAGTTATAAATTGGATGTGAAACTTCCATTCAAGGCAAATGATGCCTTAGGCAGTATCGATTTTCCTTATCTGATAGAAATACCAAAAGCAATTTGTGAAAAATTATCGACTGAAGAAAACAAGGAACGATTCATTGTTTATCCGCATGTTTTTGATGATTTAATCAATATGGAATACAATGCAACAAATGAAGATCCAGCAGCAATTATTAAAATCAGCAATCTTCAAGGGAAGGTGTTGTTAGTAAAACAAATTGAATTGAACAGAGGATATAATCATAAGCAAATTGATTTATCAAAATTGGATTTAGTTCCTTCAGGTTATATTTTCGAATTAATTACTGCGGATAAGCAAAAGTCGCAAGCTATATTTAAAACGCATTAAGCCATTGTATGTTACATACAAAAATTTGGACTAAACTGTTTTTTGTGATTGCCTTAGTGGCAATCACAAAAAACAGTCAATCCCAACCAAACTGGAATTTTGATCCTGCACTGTATGAGTATACGATGACCTTAACAGGTGTAGCTGTAATTGAGTGCATGGAATCTATAGATGAAAATGATTTGGTAGCTGCATTTATTGGAGGCGAATTACGAGGAGTGCAACGATTTGATGGATTATTAAACAATCGGAATTACGCTTATATGGTTATATACGACAGTATATTTACCGGAAATTCAGTAAGTTTTAAATTGTATGATGCATCTCGAAATAAAATCATTGATGTTGCTCAAACTTTTATTTTTACAGAAAACAGCAATGTTGGAAATGACGAGCATCCCTTTGTATTTGAATCGACTGCTGAACCCTTGCAAGTTCATTTAAGTACATCGGATGTTTACAAGTTTGCAAATCCAGGCGATACAGTATGTCAATTATGGGTAAATAATAGTTTGCAAGATACTTTGGAGGCAAGCTATCATTTTATAAATGATACATTGGGTATAGACAATAATTATTTTAAAATTCAAAATAACTACCTCGTTTTAAATGAAGTTTTACATCAGCTAAGCCAAACTGAGTTGCATATTCATTTGGGACTTGAAACGATCAGTGGTTGTATTAAGGATTCAAGTTTCGTGTTAAATCTATCTGAGCTGGTAGCTGTAGATCCTTCAGGAGCTTTAAAAGAGGTACATGCGTATCCGAATCCAGCCGCAGATTTTATTTACTTAAGTCAAATACCGGATCATTCGAACCTATTACTCTATGACCCATTGAGGAATACCTATACAAGGCTAGAAATGGATTTAAGCAATGGGATTGCTGTGGGTCATTTAAGTAGCCAGATTTATTATTTGTTGATTCAAACTGCCAACGTTCAGAAATGGATCCGCTTTGCTTTAATTAGAAACTAATTCAGTTTATTGCAGTATCAGATTTTTTTTTTTTTTTGGAATGGCATTTATGTAAAATATCTTTGGAAGGTTAAAGTTTTTTAAAATTCCAAATAATTTTTTAATTTGCATTAAATATTCTGTTATGAAAGCAATACATTCATTGGCTTTTGTGATTGCAATGCTCCTTGCAAATTTGGTTTTAAATCCAGTTGTATTTAGCAGAAATCTGGATATTAGAAACCCCCTTAAAAAAAATGGAGCAGACCTGATACTTAACTGTCCAACAAACCAAAATGAATCGGCTTGCCAAACCCAATCTGCAATTAATACTAAATTTTCCAATTGGTTGAGTTCGGTAAGTTTTACGGGAGGTTGCAACGTTAATTTATTCAATAATAATTCCGGCGCTCCGCCAGCATGTGGAGGAGTTGCAGTGGTAACTTTTACTGCAACCAGCACCTGTGATCCAACGGTGACTTGTTCGGCTGTATTTAGTGTGACAGCTGCTCCTGCGGCAGTATTAAATTGCCCAACGAATCAGGTAGAATTGGCTTGTCAAACCCAAATAGAAATTGATACGAATTTTTCAAGGTGGTTGCGAACGGTTACGTATTCAGGAGGCTGTGATGCCAGTTTAAGCAATGACAACAGCGGAGCGCCCTCTTTTTGCGGAGGATCCAAAACAGTCCAATTTATACTCTCGAGTAGTTGTGAACCGCCCAAAACATGTAATGCGACATTTTCTGTGACTGATGCCCCACCGGTTGTATTAAGCTGTCCGCAAGATCGGGAAGAAGCAGCGGGACAAACCCAAGCTGCGATCGACACCAAATTTTCAGCTTGGTTGCAATCAGCCAGTTTTACGGGAGGTTGCAATCCCATTTTTTCTAATAACAATTCCGGTGCACCGCCAAGTACAGGCGGTACGACCCAGGTTACTTTTGAGGTAAAAAGCAGTTGTGAAGCCAATAAAAGCTGCAGTTCAAATTTTACTGTAAAATTTCCAAGTGCGCAAGAGGAAACCAATCTAATTCAAAAACTTAGCATAACCCCAAATCCAGTAAATGACCTTGGGTATATCGCGATACAATTTAATCGACCCACAGAAGCTACCATTGAACTTTTAAATTCATCCGGTCAGGTTGTATGGAATAGTTTATTGTGTAAATCGGATGAAGTGATTCCAGTAAATTTCAGGACTTTTTCACCAGGTTTATATTATTTAAGAATTGAATCCAGTCAGGCAGTAAGTTGTTTTAAGTGGTTGCATTTTTAATGGATGAAATTCCAATAAAATTCTGCAATACTAGGATGCTACAATTCTACAATCTCAGTAGTCAGCAATAAGGAGTCAGTAGTCAAAATTGCGGGTTAGAAATAAGTTCAAATAAAGAAAAAATAAATTCAGGACGTTCGAAATGCAGCGTGCGGCGAAAATTTTTCAGAGCCAAGTTAAACTAAGTATTCTATTAGTTGTAAAACTGGTGAAATTGTATAACTACCAAAAGCGTGAGAAAAATTTGAGCTGAAGCCTGCGTAAAGCAAGAACGCCTTCATTTCGAACAAGCTTTTTGGTTCTTTTGAGCGAATGCAAAAGAACAAAGCCCCTTATTATCCGTGTCATCAATTGAAGGTATCTGTTTTTTACCTTCCTTCGCTGGGCGTAGGCTTAGCCTAAGTCCTAATTTTCAATCGTAGATAAAATTAAGTTAAGCTTAAAATAAAAAGTGATCATCAAATAGGCTTAGCCTATAAAAAAAATGCATGTTTTAGATTGTAGAATATTTTTGCTTCAAATTATTTCATCACTCCATAGATTCAACCAATGCGCACCTCCCTTTTCAATTGAAATTTATTTGATTAATTTTTGAATCAACATTAGGGCTTTTGGTCAACAGTTAACAGTTAGTTTCCTGCAATTTTGACCCCTGACCCCTAATTGCTGAATACTTGACAACACCTATGTCCCGCTGAGTGTCTCGGATAAAATTAAATATTAGAATTTTTAAATAAGTGATTAAAAATTTGGATTTCAGGTATAGATTTATTTAAATTTGGTTATCTAATCACCTTAAATCCACCCGTATGAAAGCTATTGTACTTTCGTTTATTTCTATTTTAGTCTTGGGTATACTTCATGGACAAAGACAAGATTTTAAACTGGAATTCAAATTGAGATTTGAAAATCAAAAAATTTATTGTGATGTAGTACCAACGCAAGACTATCAAATTGCAGGTATGCAATTCGGAATCAACCACAATTCAGATTATGTCATTTTTGATACCGCGTATTCAAATGTGTTAGACTTTAGGAGAAAAGTATATAATGAGATTTGTCCTAAGAATGTAAGATTTCTTTGGTCTACTTCTACCGCTAACGAAAATACGCAATTGATCAAAAATGTTCCTTTTTTAACATTGGAATATGAGGAGTTAATTCCTACAAATCATTTTATATGCATGATGCAATCAGGATCTCCTTCTTGTACTACAATGAATAGAGAGGCATTTTATATTTCAGGAACTAATTTAATTTTTTATGATATTCCCGATATATGTGTTGAATATAGAATTCAAGATGGAGCCATAATTTTAGCAAATGATGATACCAAATTAAATCTATATGATCCGGTATGGTTTGATAATTTAAACAAAACCTTGCAAATAGATCAGTCCTTGATAAATCAGAATTGTGAGATCCGAATTCAATCAATTAATGGGGCCAGACTTTTTAATTTTGTTGGAAATTATTCAGGGCAGACATTTTCATTAAATGAATTGCGTTCAGGAGTTTATGTTTATTCAATTCAGACAGCCCAAGCACAATGGCAGAGTGGCAAGTTTGTAGTGCTTGATTAATAAGATTTCCCAAAACTATTGTAGTATCTACAGGATCAGTTGTCAGAGCTTCGGGGTCAGCTAAAATTCTGGAATATATCTATGCTGCAATTCTACAATTAAAAAGATTTACAATCCTATGCCCAGCAAAAATTAGTGGTCAGTAGTTAGAGGTCAGTATTCAGATGCAGAATAAGGAGTAAAATTCAAAAAAAGATTAAATAAATTCAGGACGTTCGAAATGCAGCGTGCGGCGAAAATTTTTCAGAGCCAAGTTAAACTAAGTATTCTATTAGTTGTAAAACTGACGAAATTGTATAACTACCAAAAGCGTGAGAAAAATTTGAGCTGAAGCCTGCGTAAAGCAATAACGCCTTCATTTCGAACAAGCTTTTTGGTTCTTTTGAGCGAATGCAAAAGAACAAAGCCCTTTGATAATCGTATCTTCAATTGAAGACAACTTTTTGTGCCAAGCATGTTTTATTCCTCTATAGGTTCAACCTATGCATGTCCCCTTTACAATTGAAATTTACTAGATTTATTTTTGATTCAAGTTTAGGACGTAGGCGCAGCCTACGCCCAGCTTTAATTCAGTGGTCAGTATTCAGAAATGCAGAATAAAAAGTAAAATTTATAAAAAATATAAAAATCAGGACATTCAAAATGCATCATACGATTTGATTTTATCTTTCTCCTAACAGCTGACTACTGAACTGTAGGCTCAGCCTACGCCCAGCGAAGGGATTGCAGTATTTTAAAATCACAACATTGTAGGATTTTATCGAATGTACTTTAGTTTGAAAATTGCTGTTTTATTGCACATTTTCCGTCATTTTCCGTGCTTTCTCGGTGTTTGACGCTATTACATGCAAGTATCCTGGGAGTATGTACGGGATATGTACGGAGTATCTACGGAGTATCGTGCCAGGATCTAGTAGTAAGCATTCAGTGGTCAGTGGTCAGTGTCTTGTCCTAGAATAGCTATACAAGTTAATAAATAAATCCTGTTCTGGTTATACAAGCCCCATCCGTCTAGAATAGAAATAGTGCTTTTGAGTTACCAATCAAACAAGAAACCACATTTTGGGCTGATTTTAGCGTATTTAGAAAAAATTAAAAGGGCAAGCATTCATAATATTAAGAATAAATAATTAATAATCAAAATAATATATATTAAATAAATATAGTATGTAAGATAATTTTGCAGAATATATTTACAAATTCACTAGTAGGAATTCCCTGAAATTGTATATTTGCAGTCCCTAAAAAAATAGCCATCCTATTTAATGAAATAGCTGGCAGATACCCAGGTTTTGTCAATTTTTCTAAATCAAACAGAAGAATTCCCCAAAACCCAAATTATTTGCGGGAGTAGCTCAGTTGGTAGAGCACGACCTTGCCAAGGTCGGGGTCGCGGGTTCGAGTCTCGTCTCCCGCTCAAATTAGTGGTCAGTAGTTAGGAGTCAGAAGTCAGTATTCTGGAATTTATGACCACTAATTAGAGTTAAATAACACGATTAATGAAAACACCATGTTTAATGAAAAGTATCGGGTTCGAACTTTTGATTTTGCATTAAATGTTCTGAAAACCTTGAGACAAATTCCTGATAATCAGGAATCTAGAATATTAAAACAGCAATTAATCCGATCTTCCACTTCAATAGCTTCTAATTTCAGAGCAGCTTGTGTGAGTCGTTCTGAAAAGGAATGGTATTCTAAAATTAGTATTGTAATTGAGGAAACAGATGAAACACAGTTCTGGCTCGAACTTTTTGAAAGTTTGTATTCAGAATATGAGTCTGGATTTGGTTTACTTAAGTTTGAATCCTCAGAACTTCTTAAAATATTTTCAAAAGCAAGGGGTAAACTAAATTTCAAATAATATCTTTGCGACCCTATTTATTACATAGGTAATAAAAATTCAAGTATAAAGTCAATGATTAGCATGTTCAGTCTTACTGACTCCTGACCACTGACTCCTAACTACTGAATTGCCCAGGTGGTGGAATTGGTAGACACGCAGGACTTAAAATCCTGTGGCCAGTGATGGCCGTGCGGGTTCAAGTCCCGCCCCGGGTACAAAAATCAGAATGAGTGAGAGAGCGAGAATGAAAATGAATCGAAGTCATACTCGAACTCATTCTGATTTTTTCCTCATTCTCTTTCTCTTTCTCTCTCTAACGCCTTAGCTTGATGTTTGATTTTCAAAATTTGGAAGTTTATAAAAAGGCTAAAAAACTTCATGCTACTTTAAAAATAATAGCTAAGGCTTCTTCCAGCAAGATTATTGCCGATCAATTATTCAGAGCTTCCCTTAGTATTCCTTTGAATATTGCAGAAGGTTCCGGAAGATTTACGTCAAAAGATAGACGTAACTTTTTTATTATTGCCAGAAGTTCTCTTTTTGAATGTGTTGCTATTGTTGATTCCATTTTGGATGAAGGACATTTTTCTAATGATCAATATGATGAAATTATTAAATCAGCTGATGAAATTTCAAGAATACTCTATACTATGATTAAAAATTTAGAAAAATAAATCAGAATGAGTGAGAGAGCGAGAATGAAAATGAATCGAAGTCATACTCGAACTCATTCTGATTTTTTCCTCATTCTCTTTCTCTTTCTCTTTCTCTCTCTAACGCCTTAGCTTGATGTTTGATTTTCAAAATTTGGAAGTTTATAAAAAGGCTAAAAAACTTCATGCTACTTTAAAAATAATAGCTAAGGCTTCTTCCAGCAAGATTATTGCCGATCAATTATTCAGAGCTTCCCTTAGTATTCCTTTGAATATTGCAGAAGGTTCCGGAAGATTTACGTCAAAAGATAGACGTAACTTTTTTATTATTGCCAGAAGTTCTCTTTTTGAATGTGTTGCTATTGTTGATTCCATTTTGGATGAAGGACATTTTTCTAATGCGCAATATGATGAAATTATTAAATCAGCTGATGAAATTTCAAGAATACTCTATACTATGATTAAAAATTTAGAAAAATAAATCAGAATGAGTGAGAGAGCGAGAATGAAAATGAATCGAAGTCATACTCGAACTCATTCTGATTTTTTCCTCATTCTCATTCTCATTCTCTTTCTCTCTCTAATACCTTAGCTTGATGTTTGATTTTCAAAATTTGGAAGTTTATAAAAAAGCTAAGAAACTTCATACTTCTTTAAAAATAATAGCAAAATCTTCAACCAGCAAGATTATTGCCGATCAATTATTCAGAGCTTCCCTTAGTATTCCTTTGAATATTGCACAAGGTTCCGGAAGATTTACGTCAAAAGATAGACGTAACTTTTTTATTATTGCCAGAAGTTCACTTTTTGAATGTGTTGCTATTGTTGATTCCATTTTGGATGAAGGACATTTTTCTAATGCGGAATATGATGAAATTATTAATTCAGCTGATGAAATTTCAAGAATACTCTATACTATGATTAAAAATTTAGAAAAATAAATCAGAATGGGTTCAATGTTTAAATCAATTGCAATCTTGGATATTTTAAAAGATTCAATCCATTTAAGTTCGGAACAGTATAATGATTTTGAGAAAAGTGAAGAAGAGCTGTCGAAAATTTTATTTGCTATGATACGAAATCTTGAAAAATAAGCAAAGCGATAAATAGAGCGAGAATCTGAGCGAGAGCGAAGGATTCTCGCTCAGATTTTTACTTCGTTCTCACACTGTTTCTCCAACTTTCTTCAATCCAAAGTTTGACTTCCAACAATTGGAAGTCTATAAAAAAGCAAAGGCAGTTTTTAACTTGTTCAACAATTCAAAATACACATTTTGAAAGGAGTTTTATAAGCACTTGATTTCAATAAAAGTAACTTATTTTTTATGCATATTGCATGCCCGGTAAAACCTATCGGATGCAAAGCATTGAGTTTTTAAAATAATCTGTGAATTTTTATGTGCTTGTTTTGTTTGAATTCACATTCAGATGGTGTTGTTGCAAATTGTTCCCTTCAAAGCAAAGAACAAGATATTATTCACAGGGATCATTTGAATCTATTGTTTACACACCAACTTAAATGACTCCCGTTTGTATCAAATTCTTATGCTTTAAATACAAATAAACAGCCAATTATAGCTTATCAAATTATAATCTGTCGACCATTCGATGTTTTAAACTTATATGTTATCGTGTTTACCCCCAAAAATGCAAAGTGCGACGATGTCTTTTTTGATTGTCTGGGTGCTACCATCCGCAGCGGTCACTGTCAAAGTGATGGTATAGTTGCCACAACGTGGATATGAAAACGCTGGTTGTTTTAAAGATGAAGTAGTGCCGTTACCAAAATCCCAGTAATAAGCCACAGCATTTTCTGAAGTATTGGTCAGCAACAGAACTTCTGTTTCATTGACTTTTCCGTTAGGGTTGTCAATTGTGAAACCGGCACTTAATTTATGTGCAGTTAGTGTATTTATGTCTAAATCGTTGATATTCTGTTTGTTACAAGCAGAAAATGCTGATAGACAAAGTAGGGATGCCAAATACAGAATTCTTTTCATAATTTATAAATTTATATCAATAGTAAAGATAGGTAAGTTGGGATGAAAATAAAATTGTTCATGTCAATTTTTTCAAAGGGCATATTTGTGTGTCTTAGCCCCCAATAAACTATGCAGTTTTTCTAAAGCAGTTTTGTACTAAATCATTGTTGTCCTGATCTCCATTCAAGATGATAAAATTCAGTCTGATTTGTTTTAGTTCTCTTTCTCTTTCTCTTTCTAAATTCCTTCCTACCCAATCTCCCATACTTATGGGATTGACATGCTATATTTTAAACCCCATCTTTGCTTGTAATATTTTTAATGACAATAACAGAATTGCATTGGCAACAAGGCTTTTTGGGAGTTGTATAAATTAAGTTTTAATTTATTGGTATTAAGACTTTAGAGAATTCTCGATAAATGTTTCACTTGTTGTTTGGAATTTGAAGTAAGTGTTTGTTCATTAAATTTTGGATACAAATTATTTTACGCTATAAATAAAATAAAAATGACTGAAAGCAAATTAAATCAAACCACCGAGCGCAGAGGATTTCTCGGCGCCATTGCAAGTGTTGCAACTGCACTTGGATTATCCGCC
Organism: Saprospiraceae bacterium; assembly: GCA_016714025.1. Lineage (NCBI taxonomy): Bacteria > Pseudomonadati > Bacteroidota > Saprospiria > Saprospirales > Saprospiraceae > Saprospiraceae bacterium. The sequence continues at coordinate 1,626,575 of JADJOB010000002.1, forward strand.
ATTGCTTCTCCACTCAATCTCGTTGGACAACAACAGAAACCATCTACTTCAAAGGCACAGCCACCGGCAACGCATCCTGCTGATTTGTGGTTTAACAAAATTAAAGGGAGCCACCGGGTAGTGTATGATGCACCGCATCCAAACGGTCTGTTTCCATTTGCATGGCCTAAGGTCTTTTTATTGACCAATGCTGCAACCGGCAGTCCGGCGAGTGATTGTGGTGTGGTCGTTGTGTTGCGACACGATGCCATTGCTTATGCATTCGAAGATCGCTTGTGGTCAACTTATAAATTTGGTGAAACATTTAAAGCAGAAGATCCCAAAACAAAAGCTCCCGCTACTCGCAATCCTTTTTGGATGCCTATGAAAGGAGACTTTAAAATTCCAGGAATTGGTGAAGTTGAAATTGGAATCAATCAATTGCAATCTCACGGCGTACTGTTTTGTGTGTGTGAAGCTGCTATTACTGTATATAGTGCAGTAGTTGCCGAACAGATGGGCAAAGTGGCTGCAGATGTTAGAAAGGATTGGATCGCAGGATTGCTTCCAGGAATTCAATTGGTTCCTTCTGGTGTCTGGGCTTTGGGTCGTGCTCAGGAACATAAATGTAAATATATTTTTGCAGGATAAAATAAGCTCATTGAAATGAAAAATGCATTGCTATTTAGTTGTTTACTCTTGTGTGGCAATTTTTTAAAAGCACAATCCGCTCCGTATAACGTAGTATTTGATGTAACTTCAAAAGATACAATTGTCCACCAAATGGTCATACGTTGGATTAAAGAAATTACAAATACTGCTCCGGATGCAAACATTGAAGTCGTGTTTTATGCAAAATCAATGGATATGATTACCACCGGCAACTCGGTAGTTTCTAATGATGTTATAAAGTTTGCTGCGAAAAAAAATGTCGCATTTAAAGTGTGTGAAGTTGCACTGAAAAACAATGCATTGGATAAATCGCAACTATTACCGGGCGTGCAAACGGTACCGGATGGTATTTATGAAATCATTTCCCGCCAACACGAAGGATGGGGTTACATCAAAGCGGCGCGATAGTTAAAATGGTTTTTATAATTCATGACTTATTAAATAGAAATTGAATTCTATTTAAATTTATACTGAAATCCTAATCCATAACTCCAAACAGCTGAACTGCTGCTGAGTTTATGGTACAATCCAAGTTCAGGACGTATAGCCCATTTTTGAAGATTCTTACTTACACCAAATCCAATTGAAACGGAATAAAAACGTTCAAAGGAACCACCGACTGCAATTTCCATTTTCGGAATCAGTGAAATATCAAAATATTGACTGATTGGTTGGGTTAATATAATTTTAGGACTTAGGGTAAAGAGTTTGCCTTCATTGCCAAAATAAAAACTCAAAGGAATGCTGGCAGCAATTTTATTTTTATAAATAGAATATTTCGGACTGATACAGAAATGATGATTTAGATCCACCAAACTTAAATAAGTATAACTCAGTTGTAAATCAAATCGATTTGTAATTCCGTATCCGAGGCGAAGTCCAAAGTTCCTAATGTATTCGTTATCCGGGTATTCCGGTGAATGATCACATACCAATTGAAGACTGGAATAATAGGAACTTAGATTCATGCCTTTTTTACCCAGCGTTGAGGCAGATTCATAATTTTGATTTAACTGTGCTTTTAAACTAACAGCTAAAGCAATTAAAAAAAGAAATGAAAGGGTACATTTTTTCATGTTGCTTATTTTATGGTTTTAATTGGTTGTTGTTTATGATTTTGTTTATAATATTATAATAATTCACAAATGACAATCACCTAAGTCCCATTAGCTAATTATTTTAACGCAAAGAAGCAAAGAAGCAAAGAAGCAAAGAAGCAAAGAAGCAAAGAAGCAAGGAAGCAAGGAAGAAAAATATACCCTCATCAGCATCATTAATTTAAGTTAAAAAAAGTCAATCTATTTTAGGTAATGACATTCGCCTTCACTAAAACAATTTCACTGAAAAAATCTTATTAAAGATAAGAAATTGCAATTCATGTTGCATTCGAATCTGGAAATTGATCCTGAGAAATCTGATATTCCAAGGGAAATAAATTAATATTACTGATTATTATAATGTGTTATATCTTTGTATCTTAGTCTTTTATGAGTAAAAACGGCAAAATATTGGTGGCCATGAGTGGGGGTATTGACAGTACCGTTACTGCGCTGTTGCTGCATGAGGCCGGATATGAAGTCATCGGGGTAACCATGAAAACCTGGGATTATGCCAGTTCGGGATCTTCCAAAAAGGAAACGGGCTGTTGTAATCTGGACTCCTTACAAGATGCCCGTAGAGTGGCTGTGGATATGGGTTTTCACCATTTCATACTGGACATCCGGGATGAATTTGGTGATGCAGTTATTGAAGATTTTGTCGATGAATACTTAGCAGGAAGGACACCAAATCCTTGCATCCTTTGCAATACCCACATCAAATGGAATGCTTTATTAAAACGTGCAAATACCTTGGATTGCGAATTCATTGCAACCGGTCATTATGCACGAATTCATGAAAAGGATGGCCGTTATTTTGTTTCCAAAGCGCATGATCTCAATAAAGATCAGTCTTATGTACTTTGGGGTTTGAGTCAGGAATCCCTGCGCCGAAGCATGTTTCCTTTATCTGAATTATTAAAACCGGAAGTGCGTAAAATTGCATACGATCGGGGATACAGCGATCTGTCAAAAAAAGCGGAGAGCTATGAAATCTGTTTTGTTCCGGATAATGATTACCGGGGCTTTCTAAAACGACGCGTTGAAGGACTGGAGGAAAAAGTAAAAAATGGAAATTTTATTGACAAAAATGGAAAGGTCATTGGCCAACATGAGGGCTATCCTTTTTTTACCATCGGCCAACGCAAGGGTCTTGGAAAAGCGTTTGGCAAACCCATGTTTGTGGCAGAAATTTTTCCGGAAACCAACGCAGTGATGTTGACCGAAGAAGACGATTTAATACGTCAAAAGTGTTTTGTAAATAAAGTCAATTGGTTAAAATATCCTGAAACAAATACCAACACGGAATACGTTACAAAAATAAGATATAAAGATGCAGGTCATCAATCAATCGTTAAGTCTACAGGGGATCATTTGGAAATCGATTTTATTGGTCCGGTAAAGGGAATTGCCCCCGGCCAGTCTGCAGTGGTTTATGAAGGAGACGATGTGGTTTGTGGGGGAATTTTATATCGATCTATAATTAATTAATGCATTCATGATAAATTTCAACATGACTTTATCACTTAGAAAAAATAGAAGCAACCTCTTATACGCCTTTGTTTTAGGAATGTGGATATTGACATGTTTTGCTTGTTCAACCAATGAAACCGATCCATTGGATGATGAACAGCTTGGTTATAATTATTTTCCAATAAGCATTGGCAATGAATGGATCTATCAAACGGATTCAATTATTTATTCCTTGCAGGCTACCGTTCAAATTGATTCTTCCCGTTCGTTTATTCGCGAAGTTGTCGTTGACACGTTTAGAGATGCTGTCAATCAATTAATTTACCGGCTGAATGTATTTTATGCCAGAGACACTTCATTGGGTTGGGAATTGATCAATTCTTCGTTTATAGAAAGCAATTCCTTGCATGTAATTAAAAAAGAAAATGGATTGTCATTTGTTCGTCTGGTGTTTCCGGTGTTAGCAAACAAGGCATGGGATGGCAACAGCATGATACAACCCAAAACAAGCATCGTAATTCGCGGTGAATTGCTGGTTGCTTTTGATGATTGGTATTACCGGTACAAGTATGTAGATCAACAGGAGCTTATTGGAACAACGCTTTATGATAAAGTATGCAAGGTGATTGAAGTTGATGACGAAGACATTATCAGCAAGCGGTATTCTGAAGCACGCTATGCACGAGGCATTGGTTTGGTATATCGCGAACTGTGGATTTTGGATACCCAGAATACCAATTTGAACCAATCCTTCAGGGATCGTGCGGAAAGAGGTTTGATATTAAAGCAAACGCTTGTTTCATCTACGGTTTTATGATTCATTTAATTGAAGCAGGGCATTCTTATAAAGTATATGGACTCAAAGGAGCCCTTTGGATCTCTATCGATAAAGCATACCAGGCATTTGTTAAAAAACATAAAGTCATTTTTTTTATTGTAGAAGGAAATCCGGTTCCATATTTTATAGATAAAATTACTGCTGACGAAAGTTGGTTGGTTACCTTACGCGATGTCACCAATCCGGAAGACGCTGCCATACTGAGCAATCAAACCATTTATGTGGATCAATCCAGAATAAAAAATGTTTTAGACACAATGCCAACAGAAGAGGATATAGAACCCAGTTGGATCGGTTACCTGTTAATGGATGAGACTTCAGGACAATCGGGCATCATACAGGCTATTGAAGAATTTCCACAACAATTGATGGCGGTTATTTTGTATCAGGATAAAGAACATTACATTTTGTTGCGGGAGGAATGGATAACGGAAGTGGATGATAGTAAGAAAACCATTCACATGCAATTGCCTGATGGGATGTTTGAACTCTAAGCCTGATAGATCATACCAGCCACGCAGGCGGTCATCAGGCAAGCAATGGTCCCTCCAATCAGTGCTTTAATTCCCAACAAACTTAAATTCTCCCGTTGATTTTCAGCAAGTGTACTGATTCCACCAATTTGAATCCCGATACTGGCAAAATTTGCAAATCCTGAAAGTGCATACGTTACAATCAAGGTTGATTTTGAAAAAGGCTCTAAAATATTTTCACTCAACATTTTTGATAAGGTGCCGTATGCATAAAATTCATTGACCATCATCTTCTCACCTAATAATTGACCAACCGATAAAATATCTTGTAGAGGTGTGCCAATTAACCAGGCTAAGGGTGAAAATAAATAACCAAACAAAAGCCGCAGACTCAATCCGTCGTATCGGTTGTTGGTCCAGTCAATAATTAATGCGTTTAAATGAGTCAACGAACCAATTTTTAATAACAAAGCATCCGTTAAATAAATCAGGGCGGTAAATACAATCAGCATCGCACCCACATTGACGGCTAATTTTAAACCATCTGTTGTACCCATGGATATTGCATCCAATGCATTTCTACCCAAACTTGATTTTGGAACTTTGATATCGCGTTGCAAGTTGGATTCATCCGGATTTGGAAACATAATTTTTGATACTACGATGGCAGCCGGTGCAGAGATAATAGATTGAGTCAATAAATGAAGTGCATAATAGGATTGGGCAGCGGGGTCCGTGCCGCCAAGCATTTGTACATAAGCACCTAAAACCGAACCCGCAGTATTTGCCATGCCACCCACCATAATCAATAAGATTTCGGATTTATTCATGGCAGCTAAATAAGGTCTTATCATAATCGGTGCTTCTGTTTGACCCAGGAAAATATTTGCAGCTGTTGATAAACTTTCAGCACCCGAAAGTTTCATAGATTTTGAAAGCAACCAGGCAAATAACCAACATATTTTTTGAAGGATTCCTAAATAGTATAGCAAAGCAGACAACGCAGAAAAAATGATAATGGTGGGAAGCACTTGGATAGCAAAAACAAAAGCCCAGGCTTGTCCGGGATCTGCTAAATTCCCAAATAAAAATTCAATGCCTTTATGAAAGATTCCAATGAGGGTTACAAATCGCGAAGAGATCCACTGGAAGATGATGTGGATAAAATTTACTTTCATCACACCCAATGCAAACATAATTTGCAAAAAGCAGCCAACAGCTACTAATTTCCAATTAATATTTTTCTTGTTATTGCTAAATAAATAACTTATTAAAATCAAGGAAGCCAAACCAATCACCCCTCGAAGTATTTCAATTCCGTTCATACCTTGAATAAAAAAATGAAAAATAGAAATAAATACTCAAATTTATGCTTCTGAATTGATAAGTATATGTTTATAGGAATTTGCGGAGGAAGTGGTGCCGGCAAAACGGCATTCATAGAAAATCTGAGAAAACGGTTTTCAGAGGAAGAACTGGGATTGATTTCTGAAGATAATTACTACAAACCCAGTCAATTCCAAACGATTGACCAACAAGGGGTCATCAATTTTGATATCCCTGAAGCCATTGACCATGAGTTATTTATTCAGGATTTGTACAAATTGCAAGCCGGCGAGGCGGTGATCCATAAAGAGTATACCTTCAACAACGACAGCCAGCAATCTAAGACCATTCACATAAAACCAGCCCGTATCTATATCATCGAAGGCCTGTTTATATTGCATCATGAGGATACCAGATCCTTGTTGGATCTGTCTGTCTTGATACATGCAAAAGACAATTTGAAAATTATCAGACGAATCAACCGGGACAAAACTGAACGAAATTATCCATTAGAGGATGTCCTTTATCGGTATGAGCATCATGTAGCACCGGCATATGATAAATACATAGAACCCTATATTGATGAGCTGGATCTCATCATAAACAACAACAAGAGTTTTGAAAGGGGAGTAGATGTCCTGACGGCCTATATCAAAGCTCAGATTAATAAATAGGAATTGCAACACAGGCCTACCTGTTGAAGGATTCGAATCCCTGAAAATTATTGGTCAGCTGACATGGCTACAGACACGCAACATTCAAATTATTGAGTAAAACCCTTACAAGATTGCAGGATTTCAGCATTGCAGCATTGAACCATCGAACCATTGCACCATTGTATCAATGCATCATTGAACCATTGAACCATTGTATCAATGCATCATTGAACCATTGAACCATTGAACCATTGCAGCATTGCAGCATTGAACCATTGCACCATTTCACCATTAAACCATTGCAGCATTGCAGAATTGTACCATTGAAACATTTCTTTCTTTCAGCTACATTTTAAATTATTTAATCATATGAATTAATTATCATACATAATTATATTAATATATGTAATTAGCTAATAAACAATTATATACAATGGATAAATTCTTTAAATAGCTACCAAATCCGCACGCATTATAAATAATTGGTATATATTTTGAAGGGTATGCGGCAAGAGCTAAGCTTACACGTGATTACTCTAAACCTTAAACTGTTTATCCATGAACCGAAGTTTGATTTTATTTAAATGGCTCCGTTTGTTTTTTGTGCTGGGATGTTGGATCCCGACAATCGGAATTGCTGCCAACAAGGCAAATGCCAACTTTTTGCCACCCCTGGCATGTAATGATGTCGTTCAGATTTCATTAAATACGTTTTGCCGGGCAACGGTAACACCTGAAATGGTCTTGGAAGACATGATTGGTGTTGCTGCTGATTATACCATTCAGGTGTATTACAAAGATGGCTCTTTGCAACCCGATTTATTATTTGATGCCAGTGATATTAGACAAACCTACAGTTTTAAAATTTGGCACAATGCATCCGGCAATTCGTGTTGGGGAAAAATATTTATTGAAGACAAATATCCACCTGAGATGATATGCGAACGAGACACGGTTCGTTGTGGCGATACTATTGCTCCGGAAGAATTGGGATTTCCAATCCCTTCAAGTTTTGTAGTATCCATTGATTCGATTGGACCCACATCCTATTTGGTATATGGATGGGATTATTGTGGTTCAGTAATTTTAAGTTATACAGACATTGTAAAAACATTTCCTTGCGATAGTTATTGTATCCGCCAAATTATTCGAGAGTGGTGGGCTAGAGACGAGAGTGGAAATTCATCTCATTGCAGTGATACGATCTGTGTAATCCGACCTACATTCCAAGACATAGTCTATCCGCATCATTTCGATGATTTTGACTTGCCTCATATAGATTGTGATACCCTATATCCTAAATTGGCAAACGGACATCCTTCCCCTGATTTTACCGGTTGGCCGGTACCATCCGGATGTACAACTTTGAATGCTTCATATTCCGACTTAGTAATTCCTATTTGCGGTAGCAGTTATAAAATACTCCGTCGTTGGATCATTTTAAATTGGTGTGGTGGAGACATTATTGAATACAACCAAATCATTAAAATTGTCGATGATGAGGCTCCGGAATTTAAATGTCCAAAAGACTTAACCATGGGTATGCAAGCTTATTCTTGCAGTAGCTATGGTAAACTGCCTGTGCCAGATTCTGTATATGATTGCAGTGATTGGCATTATGAAATATTTACCATGCTTGCAGATTCTAAATCAGGGACTCCTCAAACACGAGGTAAAACTTATTTGGTTTATGATGCTGCACAGGATTGTTATTTTTTAGATGGTGCACCGGAAGGTAGAATTTGGATTATTTATCAATTAACAGATGTTTGCGGAAATCAATCAACTTGTACCATTGAAGTGGGTGTAGTTGATAATTTAGCGCCGATACCTGTATGTGATCAAAAAACAGTCGTAGCCTTAAATGTAGATGGAACTGCAAAAGCATATGCATATACTTTTGACGATGGCTCTTTGGATAATTGCGGAATTGATTCTTTTAAAGTTCGCCGAATGGACGATCCATGCAAAACGGGATCTGAGGTATTTGGAGATTATGTATGGTTTTGTTGTGAAGATGTAGGTAAAACCATTCAGGTGATCTTACAAGTTTCGGATTTTTACGGAAATAAAAATACCTGCATGATAGAAGCTACTGTACAGGACAAAGAACCACCGGTAGTCATTCCACCAACAGATATAACAGTAGAATGTACATTTCCAATTGACTGGAATAATTTAAGTCAATTTGGAGTTGTTCGATATAATGAAGCAGATCGTCAGCAAATTATTATTGCGGATCCGTATTACCAAAAATCAAATTACATTGCCGGACGCGATGGAATTGCTTTTGACAATTGTGAAGTTCAATTGGCTGAGCGTTATGAGAAATACATCCAATGTAATTCTGGAACCATTGTACGTTGGTTTGTTGCTACAGATCGACAAGGTTTAAAAGATTCAGCATATCAATTAATTACTATAATTAATTCACACAAGTTTGATTCATTAGATATTCACTGGCCGGATGATGTAACTATCCATTCATGTGATAATGTACAGACGCATCCGGATCAGACTAAGTATCCATGGTATGATAATAAAAATTGTGCTCAAATTGCTGCAAATTATACAGATACTAAATTGTTTGTAGCAGATAGTACCTGTTTTAAAATTATCAGACATTGGGTAGTTATTGATTGGTGTCAATACGATCGCAATGATCCAAGCTCTTATTGGGAACATACCCAAGTAATTGCAGTTAAAAGTTCGGAACCTCCAACCATTGAATCTTGTGGTCCGGTTGAATTTTGTGATCAAAATGCATTTTATAATACCACCACCAAGCAATGCTTAGGTAGTTATAAATTAGAAGGAAAGGGATTTGATGATTGTACCGAACCACAAAATCTGATATGGAATTACCGACTCGATGAAAACAACGACGGTAGTTTTGGTCCGGTTAAGTCTGGAAGTGCTACAGCAGGAGTGCTTCCAATTGGTACACATCGCCTGCGTTGGATCCTTACAGACCAGTGTGGAAACAGTTCGACCTGCGATCAGGTATTCACAATAAAAGAATGCAAGAAGCCGACACCTTATTGTATTAATGGAATTGTAACCGTTGTTATGCAGGGCAATGGAACTATAACAGTATGGGCGAAAGATCTCAATTTAAATAGTTTTGACAATTGCACTCAAACAGATCAATTGCGCTATTCATTTTCACCTGATATCAAAGATGTTTCGATAACCTATAATTGTGACAGTTTATTCAGACAGCGAGTGGTTACAAAAACGGTTCGGGTATACGTAACAGACGAATATGGAAATCAGGATTATTGTGAGACTACTATCCGGATTCAAGACAATAATAATGTTTGTCCGACCAATGGTCCTGGATTTAACTTATCCGGAAAAACGAATAAGGAGAATGCAGATGCCATTGGAAATGTAGAAATTGCATTTCATGAACCCACAACGGGCAGTGCCCTTTCACAACAAACCAGTAATCCAAGTGGAAATTACACATTCCAGGATTTGCAGTTAATTGAATTTTATCTTACAGCGAGCAAAAACGATGATATAACCAATGGCGTAACTACACTTGATATTGTATTAATACAGCGACATATTTTAGGATTGAAACCCTTAAATTCTCCATATAAAATATTGGCGGCTGATGTAAATAATTCAAAAAGTATTACAGCACGAGACGTTTCAGATATTAGAAGGGCTATTCTTGGAATTACCACTGAATTTCCAAATGCAACACCGGTATGGAAATTTGTTCCTGCTTACCACCAGTTTGCAGATTCCGAAAATCCCTGGGATGCTCCTTCGTATATAGACAGTAAAGAATTACAGGACCGTTTTAACAATGCAGATTTTACAGGGATTAAAACGGGAGATGTTGATTTGTCAGCCATATCTAATTCTAAAGAAGAGAAAAGTATCAACCGGGCTGAATCTTTTAGTTGGAATATTGGACCGGTTGTCCGTTTGGAAAATGGTTTGTATCGTGTAGATATACAAGCTTCCAAAGATCAACGAATCGATGGATTTCAGTTGGGCATTAAAACGCGATTTGATAATTTGCAATTCGTTGATTTAGTATCAGGAACCATTGCATTTGAAAAAGAAGAATACAAGCTTACGGATAAACAACTAAAAATAAGTTGGGCATCCAATGTAAGTATGGAAATCAAGAATTCAGACATCTTATTTTCGATTATCTTGAATGATGTTCAGAAAACGCAATTGGATAAATCACTTTTTGAAGGAATTGCTGGTTTTCTAAACGAAGTGTATTACAATGATCAAGCGTTTCCATTAAAAATAGGAGTTTCAGGAAAACAAGCAGTTGATTTACCAATGATAACATCCCATTCATTGAGTCCAAATCCGTTTTCCGAAGAATCTGTTTTGCGATTTGAATTGCATGAGCAAAGTCTTTGTCAACTTAAGCTGTTTGACCTGACTGGTAAATTGATAATGAGCAAAGAGCTGACAGGAGTACGCGGGAATAATGAAGTAATCATTCACAAGAAGGAACTAGGTTCCGGTGGATTGTTTTACTATGTTTTATCATCAAGTTATGGATCTGTATCCGATCGAATGATCGTCCAGGATTAAAGTTTATAGGTTTAATTACAGTATTTAAGCCGGTTTGGGTAGTTTCCAAACCGGCTTTTTATTTTTAGGTATCTATACTAAGCATTAAGATCATTTTACCTCTTTTTACAATGGATATCTATTGGGTTCAAAAAGAAAGTCCTCTGGCAATAAATGGAGGCAGAAGGAGCCAGGAGAATTGTAAATGGTTCTAAAAGCCAGACGAATTTTGCTGAATCAGCAGAATGGGAATCAGAAAGTATATAAGTGTATAATTATATATGTAACGAATTTATGCTTTCTAATTCTGAAAAAGGTCGTTTTAATTTATATTATCTAATATATTATTAATCAGTTAAATAAATATTACAATTTAACGTAATATTTAAATATAAATAATTCATATTTAATTTTTTTTAATGTTTTGATGATTAAATTGTAATAAGTTATATATTTGCATTGGAGATATATATAGTATTTTCATCCCACTAGTCTCCATCTCTTTAGTAATCAACGAGTTAGCAACTGGTTCGGATCGTGCTGCGCATGCAGAACGTCTGAATCACAAAATTTTGAGCCAAACTTATTGATTCATAAAATGAGAAAACTAATACGTACACACACAACTGGATTTTTTCATTTGACACGTTCCGCTATGGGATTTCGTCGGATGGCTTTGCTGTTAGTTCCAGCATTGATTTCATTTTGTCAAACACGTTCCTATACGCAATGTCAGACAAAGCCAAATGAAATCCAGGGAATTGTATTCCTGGACCAGAATTACAATGGTCAATTGGATGCACAAGATCTGCTCCAATCCCAAGTCAAGATTTTGGCTTTTGGAAAGGATGGACAACTTGTAGCACAAGCTATTTCGGATGTAAATGGGACCTACCGCCTCAGTGGTCTGGTCAATAACATCGTGTATCGCCTGGAAATGCAAAAGCCAGCAGATTTTTATTTTGCAAAATCATCTTCCCAGGGAGCTCACGACATTCGTTTTACAACCGCACCTGCTTGTGATGTCAATTTTGGATTGCAAAATAAAGAAGCACTCTGCGCACCGGAAATAGCAAACGTATTTACAAGCTGTTTTGTAAAAGCTGATGGTTCGGATGCAGCACCTACCTTAATTCAAATGCCATTTCAATTTAAGAGTTCGACAATGCCTTCTAAAATTGCGATGCAAAATCAAACCGGTTCGGTTTGGGGATTGGCATTTAATCGTTCCAGACAAGCATTGTATTCATCTGCATTTATTAAATACGGAGCCGCATTAGGAGTAGGTGGTTCAGGAGGTATTTATATTACAGATCCTGCAAAACCAAGTACAGAATTATTTTTAAATTTAAATACCTATGGTATTCAAACAGGTCCCGGACAATTTTTGAATCCTTTAGATTGCGGATACTCGAAGCTTGTTGGAAAAAGTGGTTTGGGGGACATGGATATTTCAGATGATGACCAGTATTTATTTGTGACGAATTTATACAATAAGTCTCTGGTTATTATTCCAACGGATCATCCAACGGCATCTTCTATATTGGAAATTAAAATTCCGGATCCTGGATGCAATCAAGGTGATTATGTTGTTGGTGCAGTTGAATATTACAATGGTCAGGTTTACCTAGGAGTTACCTGCACCGCTGAAACCAGCAAAAATAAAAATGACTTTGCATTTCATATTTATCAGTTTAATCTGTTATCCAAATCGTTTAATCTTATTTTTTCAAGTTCATTTGCCCGCGAGTATTGGTTATCAAATCCAACCGTGGAGCGTCCAGTTTCTCAATGGCTTACCAATATCGCTTTTGCAGATGACAACTTTATGATCCTGGGGATTGCTGATCGCACAGGACATACATATTGTGATCCAGTCTATCCCTTAACTGGAACTTATGGAGATATATTAATGCTTTATAAAAGCGGTACATCCTGGTTTTTAGAAAACAAAGGAGTAGCTGGAAGTCGCACCGGTAGCGGACCTTATAATTTTGAAGGACCGGGTGGTGGTGAATTTTTTGGAGATGATTTTTGGACTATTGGTCCTGGATTGCACCCTGAAACTTCCTTTGGAAGTGTTTGTGTATTGAAAGGTACTCCAAGTGTGGTCAATGCCGTTTTTGATCCAATTTATGAATCATTTGCTGGTGGATTACACAAGTACAGCACCCTAAATGGTAAGAAATCTTCTGCTATTCAATTGTATAATTCATCCAGTTCGTCATACGGAAAATCTTCCGGATTGGGTGACATGGCTTTATTGTGTCCACGCATTCCTTTGGAAATTGGAAATTATGTATGGATCGATGACAATGAAAATGGAATGCAGGATGCTGGCGAACAAGCCATGCGCAATCTTCAAATTTCATTGTATGACAGCCAATGCAATTTAATAGGAACAACCACAACAGATGCCAATGGAAACTATCTATTTAATAGTACGAATGTAGATCTTGATGGAGATGGAATAACCGATCCAATTAAGTCATTTGAAGATTATTATATTCTTGTCAACGATCCTGCATTTAGCAAATCGCTTGGAAAATTAATTATAGCATCCGATACATTTAAATTAGCAATTCATACGATAACATCAGGAATTGAATTAATAAATAGCGATGCTGATTTAGCTTCAGTTCCAGATTGCCCTGATTTTGCAGGATATCCAATTATAAAAGTTCATACAGGTGGATCCGGTCAAAATGATTTTAGTTTTGACATGGGTTTTGTAAAAACGAAACCTGTTCAGGTACCTGTTCCAGAAAAAATTTATGACCTTGCATTAATTAAACAAGTAAACGGTTCTAAAACAGTTAAAGCCGGAGATGTAGTTACTTTTAATATTCTGGTGCAAAATCAAGGAAATCAAGCCATCCCAAATATTGAAATTACTGATTATGTAAAAGACTATTTCACATTTGAACCTGGTTTAAATCCAGCATGGTCCTTTGACGGAACCCAAGCACGCTACAATATTAGCACAGGCTTAGATCCACAAAAAGAATTGATTGTTCCAATTCATTTGAGATTAAATAAATCATCCAAGCCATCTGAAATTATCAATACCGCAGAAATTTCCAAGATGACGGATGCATCCGGATTAAATTTAAAAGATGAAGATTCAACACCAGATACCATTGAAGATAATGATAAAGGGGGCATTCCAAATACGGAAACAGATAACGTACTGGTTTCAAATCCAAACGATGAGGATGATCATGATCGTGAGTCTTTGCCCTTGGTAGATTTGGCTTTATTAAATAAAACAAGCAATACAGCACCAGTTAAATTAAATGAGATTGTTTATTTCAATATGGAAATTTACAATCAAGGAAATGTAGCTGTAAATAGTTTAGACCTGGTAAATTATATTCCATCAGGATTTCAATTCGAACAAGGATTAAATCCTTCCTGGACATTGAATGGTACAAAGGCTTTCTTGAAATTAAATGAGATTATTTTACCGGGTCAATCGAAAACAGTAAGCATTGCACTTCGATTGAAATCCAGAGATTTGGCAAATTTGATTGATGTTGCAGAAATTGCTGGTATGTATGATGCTTCCGGTGTTAGTCTGAAAGATTACGATAGTACACCTGATCAAATTCAAGGCAATGATGCAGGAGGTGTATTGTATGCCAGTACAGATAACATGATCCAGGATGATGGAAGTATTGATGAAGACGATCAGGATCCAGCATCCATTCAAATATTGGATCTGGCTTTAATTCTTACCACTACGGAAACCAAGCCAGTAAAAAAGAACCAGGATGTTTTATTACAAGTTACAGTATGTAATCAGGCAAATACGCCTGTAAGAAATATAGGAATTGTAAATTATTTACCCCTTGGTTTGGAAGTAAGTCCATTTGATAATCACGGTTGGTTTAAAGTAGGTACTGTATTAAGAAATGTAATTGCAACTGAACTTGCACCGACTGCATGTACTACACTTGATTTATTAGTTCGTGTGAATGCCAATGCAAAACCAAATGAATTGCTTAGCAGAGCAGAAATTACCTCTATTGAAGGATTGGGTTCCGAAGATTATAGCAATCGCGATTGGGATTCTAATCCAGATTATAATGATGGAAATGATGCAGGTGGGCAGGTATTTACTGCCACTGATAATATATTTAATGGGGATGGCATTTTTGATGAAGATGATTCGGATCCGGAAGCATTGTTGCTTATGGATTTAGCATTAATTAAAAAATATACTACAGGAAGTCCATTAAAGTACAATGGAACGGCCTCATTTTCGATTCAAATAATTAACCAGGGCAATGTAGCGGTACGTGATATTGAAATTACAGACTTAATGCCTAATGGTTTTGAATTAACACCGGAATCAGCATCGAATGGCTGGAGTGCTCAAGGAAATCTATTGACCTATGCTGGAACCAATTCATTGCAAGCGGGCGCCAGCTTCAGTGTTGACCTTTCTTTAAAAAATATCGCAAGTGTTATTCCTTCCTTTTTAATCAATCGTGCAGAAATTTCACACATATTCGATTTGAAAGGTATTGATATTTCAGATCGTGATTTTGATAGCACGCCGGATACTGATCCAACCAACGATTTAGGAGGAGAAGTAAACACCATAACTGATAATGCAACTGATCTTGATGCTTCTTTGGATGAAGACGATGAAGATCCGGCCGGTATTCCAGTATTTGACTTAGCGTTAAGAAAAAAATTAATTGGAGATCGAATTGCATACCGCAAAGGAGATACTGTTGAATACAAAATTGAGGTATTTAATCAGGGAAATGTAATTGCGAAAAATATTGATGTAGTCGATTATTTACATACAAGCTATATCTACCTGCAAGAATTAAATGCAGATTGGACAGTTATAAATCCAAACGTAGTCTCTATCAAACATATAGATCAATTGAATCCAGGTGAGTCGTTTGCAGTTACCATTCAATTAGTAATTAAAGTATTGGATGAGGGGAAATTTATTCCGAATTATGCTGAAATAGCTTATGCTGAAGATAATTCTGGAAAAATTGCAGTAGATTTTGATTCAAATCCGGATGCAATCAGCAATAATGATAAAGGAGGAGTTCCAGGTTCAGCCGAAGATAATGTACTCGACGACCATGGAGCATTGGATGAAGATGATCATGATGGTGCTGAATCCAATCCTGTAAATTTTGACCTGGCTTTGGTTAAAGATATTGACCAGGCTATTGTTAAAAAAGGAGAACCCATTAAGTTTAGAATCCGGGTTTACAATCAAGGAATAGTAAAAGCAGATGAATTGGAATTGGTTGATTACATTCCTGATGGTTTAATTTTAGAAGATGCTGATTGGGAGATTCGACATGTAGAACCTGGTATTACGCGTGCTTATTACAATATGACTCCTAAAAATGGTCGATTGCCACAAGATGGATTATTACCAGGTGACAGTGTGACAGTTTTTATAAACCTCCGGGTGGATCCAAATCAACTGCCTGGAATTTTAGTAAATCGTGCTGAAATTTTCCGTGCTGTAAATTATGGTAATGTGATTGACGATGATTCCAATCCGGACGATGATTTGGAAAATGACAAAGGAGGAATTGTATTTGATGATTCAGATGGTAGTTCTGCGGATCCATTTCCTGAAGGATTAGAAGATGAAGACGATGCGGATCCTGCCGGGATTATTGTGGTTGACTTAGAACGTTCTGTTCCTTGCTTCTGTTTGGATAATGCAACGAATCAAGACGACGGACAGTTTTATGAAGAAATATCTTTTAGGTCTATTTCCGGAGATACCTGGTTTATTTATCAGGTAACTGGTTTATATCATGAACTCAGTCAATCTCCACCAAATATTCCAATTCCTTTTGTTACAGGACCTGGTGGTTATGTATTGGATGAAACTAATTTAGGTGACGGTACCAGTATTTATACCATAAGAGGAAATCATGTTGATGGCATTGGCTATTCATTCATTCTTTCAAACCAGAATGGTGTTAAATTAAGTACTGGCGTTAATAAATGTTATTATAAAGATCCAATTTTATTAAAATCTCAGAATAATGTTTGTGCTGGTCAAACCATTCGCTATGAAGTAAAAAATATTCCAAATGCTGTTTATAGCTGGACCTTATTAACAGGGGGAACGATTGTTACCAATCCATTTAAAAGTGCTATCGACGTAGAATGGACAGGTAGCATTGGATCCACCCATATCTTGACTGTAGAGGTTGACCAGACTGATTCTTGTTATAGTCCTTTGCAAATTCCGGTTACCATTGGCTCAACTTCTGGAACAATCAGTTGCATTGGAGCTATTCAGGTATCATTAGATAACAATTGCCAGGTGCAAATCACACCTCAAATGTTATTATTAGGGGGGCCGTACGATTATAGTTCGTATGCTGTAATGGTATTTAACAAAGATGGATCCCTGGTTCCAAATAATGTGTTATACTATTCGCACATTGGAAAAACATTGGTTGCAAAACTCATCAATGTATGTAATGGAAATGCATGTTGGGCAAATGTAACCGTTGAAGATAAAGTTAAACCGACCATCGTGTGCTTAAACGATACGATTGATTGCACTTTGATGCGTTCATATTTAAAACCTTTTATAAATGATAATTGTGATCCAAATCCGGAGCAAATCGTTTTGGATGAGAAAATAGAAAATACACCCTGTGATCCAAATTATTCTAAAATTGTTACTCGGGTTTATATCGCAAAAGATCATTCTGGAAATGTATCACTTCCTTGTACAACGAATGTATTTTTACGCCGCATCAATCTGGATTCAATTGTATTTCCAGATTCATTGATTCGGGCAAATTTAAATCCACTGATCTGTTCAAGATTTGCAACAGATTCATTGGGACATCCATTGCCTTCTGTAACCGGTATTCCTACATATCGCGGTTTACCAGCCTGGCCAAATACGGACAATACGTATTGCGATTATGCAGTAAGTTATGAGGATATTGATTTTATCAATGGTAAAAATTGTGTGCGTAAATTCATCCGCAACTGGAAGTTTACAATCTGGTATTGCACTACATTTGAACAACTGAATTATCCGCAATTAATTGAGATTATAGATACAATCGCACCGACCATTGAGTGCCCATATAATATTACAACTACCACAAATTCTAAGACTTGTGATCGGGATGTTTGGATTCCTATGCCAAAGGTGTTTGATAGTTGCGGAGAGATTTCACGCATTGATTTATCCTATGATGGGGGATTTGTAAAAGACTTCAAAGCTTCCTATGTAAATCTACCTGAAGGAGAATACTTGTTGAGATTTACAGTATACGATTTATGTTACAATTCATCAACCTGTAATATGGAAGTGGCGGTTTATGATCGCACACCACCTGTTGCTGTTTGCGACCGTCAAACGGTAGTGACCTTAGATCGGTTTGGTGAAGTTTGGGTTCCGGGAACTGTATTTGATGATGGAAGTTATGATGATTGCCATATTAAATCAATGCAGGTACGCCGTATGAGTCCTAATTCACCTTGTGATCGGGACGGCGAAGTTTTCAGAGATTCCATAAAATTCTGTTGTTCAGATGTTGGAAATGAAGTGATGGTTATGTTTAAAGTTACTGATGAACATGGAAACGAAAATACTTGTATGGTTCTAGTAGAAGTACAAGACAAAACCATTCCACATATTTATTGTCCACACGATGTAACTATCAATTGCGACTATCATTATGATTTAAATGATCTTTCTGAATTTGGCACACCAACTGTTTCTGACAATTGCAATGTAACTTTTAGAGACAGCCTGGATGTTCAAATCAATCAATGCCGGGAAGGCTATATTGATCGCATATTTATTGCAGGGAATTCTTTTGGATATGATGTATGTGTGCAGCGTATTACGGTAGTAAATCCTGATCCATTTAGTTCGAAGGATATTGTTTGGCCAGAGGATTTAGATACCAATACCTGTATTTCAAATGGTTTATTGCCAGAGACCTTGCCTTCAATTTATGGATTCCCACGAATTACAGAAGATTTTTGTGATTTGGTTGGTACATCCTATGAAGATCATGTATTCAGATTTATAAACGGAAGCGATGCTTGTTATAAAATTATCCGTAAATGGAAAGTTGTAGATTGGTGTAGATACAATTCTCCAATTTTCTTACCAGGCGGCAATCCAGCAATTTTCGTACACGAACAAATACTCAAAGTATTTAATACAGATCCTCCGAAATTTTTAACCGGATGCAAAGACACTACATTTGCGATCATTGATACGAGCTGTTTAGGAGGTGATGCCTATTTGGTTGCTACAGGACATGATTTATGCACACCTGATAATGAATTAATCTGGGAATACCATATTGATTTAGATCAGGATGGAATTGAAGATTATTCTGACTTAGGAGTTGGTGCAAAAATTGATGCAAGTGGTTTTTACAAACTTGGAAAGCATAAAATAAAGTATGTTTTTGAGGATCGTTGTGGTAACAAAGCAGTCTGCGAGCGAAATTTCGAAATTATAAACTGCAAACCACCAATTGCTTATTGCAGAGTTGGACTTTCAACTTCTCTGGTGCCAATGGATTTAAATGGTAATGGAAGTATCGATGCAGAATTGGTTACGATTTGGGCTAAGGATTTTGATCAGGGCTCGTATCATCCATGTGGATATCCTATTACCTATTCCTTTGGACGTGATACTTCTAATAAATCAATTACTTACGATTGTGATAGTATAGGCCGTCGTGTGGTTACTTTATGTATAACAGCATCCAATGGAAAACAAGCATGTTGCAATACATTTATTGATATTCAGGATAACAATAAAATAGACTTATGCGGTTGTGTTAAATTTCCACCAAATGTTACCATTACCGATTGCAGTCAACAGACTAATCCTGAAATAATTAACTCTAAACCTTCAATTGGTAATTGTACAGGTTGTACTCATAAATCAACAAATTACAAAGACAGTATCGCATTCAATTACCCAAATGCATGTTTTGCAGTTTATAGGAATTGGAGAGTTGATTTCGAATGTGCCGGTGAACCAAACAGAACATTTGACCGTACTCAATTGATCGTGGTCACAACAGATTTAAAAGAATCTGATATTGTTTGGCCAAAAGATTCATTTATCGTAGATAATTGTATTGGTTCTATTGATACCGCATTGATTGGTGAAGTTCCACGCTTTTGTGTACACAACGGAAATGTGATGTTGATGTACACCGATAAAGAAATCAGACGCGAACAAGATTGTATTTTCTATGAAAGAATCTGGACCGTATTTAGTAAATGCAATCCATCACAATCATATGGTTTCCGCCAAGTATTAAAAGTGCTTGAAGGAGCGGGCATACGCTTTATTGTGCCTGACAATATAACCGTCACCGATTGTAAGAAGCCCTTGTTACCGGATTCTTTAAATGGATTCCCACGCACCAATTGCCCTTGCAATTTTACAGTGCATAATTTTAAGGATTCTATTGTAAGCAATATTCCAAATACCTGTTATGTAGTTTACCGAAAATGGACTTCTACTTTTAATTGTCCACCTTTAGCAACTGGAACATTTACGGGAACCCAGATTATTACTGTACGGATTAATTTAGATCCAAATGATATTATATGGCCATCAGATTCTGTGTATGTAGATAATTGCCGAGGATCAGTGGATACTTCCATAATAAACAATGTCCCGAGATTAAGAAAGGATTATTGCGGTTATGTAAGCATTCGATTTACTGATCAGATTATCTTACAAAATGACACCTGTCGTAAAATTCGCAGGACCTGGACAGTTGGAAATGAATGTAGCGCAGGTCAATTCAGACAGCAATTCAGCTTCAATCAATTATTGAAAGTTGTAAAACCGAATGGACCGCAAGTAGATTTCCCGGATGATTTAACAGTTACAGATTGTAAAAAATCATTATTGCCAGATTCTTTAAATGGCTTTCCAAAACTAAACTGTCCTTGTAATGTATTTACGCATACTTATCAGGATTCTGTAGTGCAAAATGTTCCAAATACCTGCTATGTTATTTATAGGAAGTGGACTTCAACCTATAATTGTCCTCCAGAAGTAAGTGGAACCTTTAAAGGAACTCAAATTATTACCATTCGGATTAATCTTGATCCATTGGATATAAAATGGCCAAAGGATACCGTAGTTGTAACAAATTGTCCAGGATATGT
This sequence comes from Saprospiraceae bacterium, assembly GCA_016714025.1. Classification (NCBI taxonomy): domain Bacteria; kingdom Pseudomonadati; phylum Bacteroidota; class Saprospiria; order Saprospirales; family Saprospiraceae; species Saprospiraceae bacterium. Next base: position 1,647,828 of record JADJOB010000002.1, read on the forward strand.
TGACACATCCTTGATAAATAATGTTCCAAGATTAATGAGAGACTACTGCGGATATGTAAGTATTACATTTTCTGACCAGACCATTTCAACCAATGATACTTGTAAGATAATTCATCGGACCTGGGTGGTTGCCAATGAATGCAGTTCAGGGCAATTCCGTCAGCAATTTAGCTTTAAGCAAGTATTGAAAGTTACAAATCCAAATGGACCGAGAATTAATTTCCCGGCTGATTTAACCATCACGGATTGTAAGAAACCGTTTTTACCGGATTCATTGAATGGATATCCAGTAGCCCTATGTACCTGTGATTCAATTAAAGCAAGTTATAAAGATGATACTATATCTACTTCAAATGTTGAAGTATGTTATATCGTAGAGCGTAATTGGAGTGTGCGTATTCAGTGCAGGCCCAACTATGATTCTACTATTTTCCACATCCAGCGGATTACCAGAGATGTTGATTTAAATCCGAATGATATTATCTGGCCTGTGGATACAGTGACTACCTTCTCCTGCAATCCGAATTTAAATCCTGGTATTACAGGATCCCCCAGCTTGAGAAGGGATTATTGTGGATTTGTAACATTTACTTTCCGGGATTCAGTTGTTGGAAGTGGTGAATGTCGGACTGTCCTGAGAAAATGGACTGCAGTAAATTCATGCAGTCTCAGTCAGCGGCCAATGTTTACTCAACATTTAATTACAAAAAATCAGGAAGCACCATCTATAACCTGTCAACCGGATACTATAGTCAGCGCTGATCCAAATTCTTGTGGAGCTACATTCCAATTGAGGAATCCACGATTGAATAATTCTTGCAATACGGGTGTTACATTTTCAAACAATGCACCCAGTACGTTTCCGGTAGGAATGACTTTTGTGGTCTTTACAGCAAAAGACAGTTGCAATCATACGGCAACCTGTACTGTAAAAGTTACTGTAATAGAAGACATTCCGCCTCAAATCAGTTGTCCTGCAAATGTTACAGTTGATTGTAGTGTAAATACAGATGATCTGACAAAATTTGGAGTAGCAAATGCAGGAGACAATTGTCCTGGCGTAGTAATTATAGAAACAGTTACCAGATCTCAGAATATTTGTGGTATCGGATCAATTACCAGAAAGTTTGTTGCAATTGATGCTTCAGGTAATAGAGATTCTTGCTTTCAGACCATTGTAATTAACAATGCAGATCCATTGGAGGATCAGGACATTAATTGGCCGACTTCTCCAATTACAATAGATGAATGTGAAAGCATTGACCCGGCAAATACAGGATTTCCTTCATTTGATACAGCTGGAATCAGTTGTTTCAAACCATTGATAACTTATGTTGATACAAATCTCTGCAGAATTAGAAATACCTGTGACATTGAAAGGACCTGGACAATTTTTGATAGTTGCAGTAATGCTACCTTCAATTTTGTTCAACTTATCATAAGAGATGATCCTAACTCTCCAAATATTTTGGGAGTAAGTGATACTACAGTATATGCAAATGATTCAACCTGTAATAATTTTATAATCTTAAAGGCACATGTAGATAATTGTGATTCTGCTTCGATCATCATCACAAACGATTCTCCTTATGGCTTTAATGATTTTGAAGATGCCTCTGGATTTTATCCACCGGGTGTAACTACAGTGGTGTTTACTGCAGAGGATGCTTGTTGTAATATTTCATCGAAATCTGTACGGATTACTGTAATAGATACCGTTGCTCCAGAATTTACTTGCAGAAAAGTTGTAAAGAAAATTCGCGATAATGGTTGTGCAGATTTCAATGCCAGAGATTTTATAGCGAGAATTCATGATAATTGTACGGATTCTATATTGATTAAATCATCGTTCGATCGTAATGATTTTAATGATACCATTCGGACAATTTGTTGTGATTCAATTACAAATTTTGAATACACAACTGCAGTAGTAGTTTATTTTATGGACTTTGCAGGGAATATGGATTCATGCAAAACGTTCTTGCAGGCGGTGGATCAGGATACGATTTGTGGTATCACATTCTCTTCACATGTTAAGGGTTTGGTTCAAAGCAGAAAAGGTACCTATATGCCTGGAATTGATGTAATGCTTAATGATGGAATCAATGGTTTAACCCAAACCAGAACGGATGGTTTTTATGGATTTTACAATATGCCTAACGGAGGTAGTTATAAAGTGGCGGCACAACATGATATTAATCCGCTGAATGGTGTTTCTACAGCAGATATCATCCATATCCAGCGCCATATACTGGGAATTGCAACGTTTACAGATCCTTTGAAATTTATTGCGGCAGATGTAAACGCCAACAAACGCGTTACAGCGGCAGACGTTGTGGAAATCAGAAAGTTGATTTTAGGTAAAACAGATCGATTTGCAAATAGTCCAAGTTGGAAATTTTTATTGACGGATTACCAATTTAAAGATCAGGAAGATCCATTAAATGAAAACTATCCAACCAGTTTCCAGATTGACAATATCAATAAAAACCATTACATCAATTTTACTGGTGTTAAAATTGGAGATGTAGACGATTCCAATAATCCGTTACAATTCAATGACAAGGTTGCGGTTAGGAATCAAAATACCCGATTGTTAGTTGCAAATGATTTGAATCTTCAAAAGGCTCAAGATTATGACATTGAGTTTAATTTGAATCGATTTGATGAATTGGATGGAATGCAGTTTGAAATCCAGTTGGACCCATCAAAAGCGAGTATTGTGAGTGTTTTAGAGGATGCAACAGGAACACTTTCTGAGGAAATGTACCAGTTGAATGCTCAAACCAATAGCATACGCGTATCCTATGTTAAAGGGGAGCATAGCGAAAATGATTGGGTCATTAAACTCCGAATTCGTGCAAATGCTAATTGCAAATTGAGTGATATAGTTGAAATGAATGCAAATGCATTTAACTGTGAAGTTTATTATACCAATGGGGAATCAGCACCTTTGCGGGTTGATTTTATAAATCAGTATAGTGGACAGGAAGGAATCAGTTTGTTCCAGAATATTCCGAATCCATTTAAGCAGTCTACAATTATACCATTCCAAATATCAGAACGATCTGATATTGAAATTCGAATTGTGGATATAAATGGTAAGCTAATTTATGAAACAAGAGCAAACTATAATAAAGGGTATCACGAAATCGAAATTCAGAAGAATCAATTAGATCGGAGCGGAATCTATTATTACCAGCTTAAATCAAATAAATACAATTTATTCAGACGCATGATTTTAATCGACTAAGGTCTGAAGAAATAGTGTGTAGTAATCGGTTTCGTTTTTCAGCTCCTGTAGGAATACAGGAGCTGTTTTTTTTTTTTTTTTTTAAGGTTGAACTTAATTTTTTCAAAATAAAATATGTAAAAAATATATAATATGTTAATTATTTGATTTATGTTTGCCACAGATTTCCCAAAATCTATACTTATTAGGGCTTTTGCCGGATTTAGCGAAGATTTTTTTTCGTATTCAAATTCTCAAGAATGAAAATTACTACTTCGCTGATTTTAACCATTGGCATTTGTGCTTTTATGTTTAATAATGTTACGGTTGCACAAGTAAATTGTGCAAATGATGTGACACCTCCAACTGTGTTGACTTGTCCACAGGATTTTACAATGGCTATTTCAAATGGTGTTTGTGTACAATCAATTTATTGGCCACCCCCAACGGGTTTTGATGATTGCCATTCAACTACTTATGGATTTACCAATACCACTTCATTTGCAAATTGGACTCAAGTTGTATCCGGAGCAGGAGGAACAGCCCAGTTTAGTGATTTTACACCGGATTCTATTAGAATTCGAGGTACATTAGGTGGAACTCCTGCCAATAATTCCAATGCTGTTATGTGCTATACAGCACCCTGTTTTGGGACCATTACCTTTAATTGGAGAGCAAGAAAGACAGGCATAAGTGCATCATTCGCTGGAGACCATGCATTTTATTCAATCAATGGAAATACTGTTCAACTTACTCCGAATGGTCTGGGATCATTTGCAAGCGGTACCGTTACCATTAATGTTAATCAAGGCGACATACTTTGCTTTACCGTGCAATCAAATAATTTGGGACCTCAAACGTTATTGACCATTCATAATTTTGTATATGATAATTTGTTAATTATACAAACTGCTGGTCCTAGGCCTGAGACTTCACCAGGAGCAGGTAATGGAACTCCAGTGGGTGCAGGAACCTACCCCGTTGAATATCATATCCGGGATTGTGCTGGTAATATTAGTTTATGCACATTTACATTTACACTAACGGATGCTCCACCAACCATAACATGTCCTTCAAATGCAACGATCTTGTTAGATACGTTTGATTGCAATCGTGTGTACTGCTATAATGTAGAGGCATCTGATAATTGTATCAATACCAATCCGGTACTTCCTCCTGGATATCAATTTTTAGGAATTCATAATGGGAATACTTATTTTATTTCTCCTCCCGGATTGGCAAACCAAACCAATTGGTTAACTGCCAATACCATTGCAGCGCAACTTGGAGGTCATTTGGTTACAATTGAAGATGCAGCAGAGAATAATTTTTTAACTTCAAACATTTCAACCCTTGTTGGATTATTTGACAACCAGTATTGGATCGGTTTAAGATATTTTCCGATACTTGGTGATTATAAATGGACAACCGGTGAGCCTTTAGGGTTTACTAATTGGGGACCGCTGCAACCTGGTATTATTGACGGAGATTATGTTTTCTTTTGGGATTTAATTGCAGGGACCTGGTATGATTTGCCAAATGATTTTTTTAGCAGAAGACATATTATAGAATTTGAAGGTGGACTCCAAATAAAATTAATTAGTGGGATACCTTCAGGCAATCCTTTTCCACCGGGAGTTACTACCAATGTGTATCAAGTATGTGATGCAGTCGGACAAACTGCAACTTGTAGTTTTACTGTTAATGTGATTGGCTCAACTAGTATTTCATGTAAGAATATCAATGTATCCCTTGATGAAAATTGTCAGGCTTTAATTACACCTGAAATGTTACTCGCAGGTACTTATAATTGTTACGATGTGTTTAATGTGAGTTTAACTTATTATGGTCAACCGGTACCCAATCCTGTTGATTCACACTATTTAAATAAACACCTAGTTGCTACAGTTACGGATCCAACTACTGGAAATAGTTGTTGGAGTGATGTAGTCATTGAAGATAAATTGGCACCGACCATCATATGCAGGGCTGATACTGTGGATTGCAATTTGTTTGTTGAGAAATTCCCTCTGCAATATGAAGGCAAAGACTGTAGTCATTATACTGTAAGTACGATAGATGAGCACATTGAGCATTTATATTGTGATACTGCATTTTTAAAAGCAGTTTATAGAGATGTTGAGATTAAGGATGATCAGGGTCTGTCAAGTTATTGCACGGATACAATTTTTGTAAGAAGAATAAAAGCAGAAGATGTTGTATTGCCTTCACTTAATTTTACTAATTTTAGTTGTACTACAAAGTATTTAAAAGATAAAGATGGACATCCAAGTCCAGTAGTTACCAGAGTGCCATACATCATTCAAAGCGATGGGACTCAGAATGAAATATGGCCATTAAATGAGTTGTTGGATTGCAATATAATGATAACTTATGAAGATCAGGATTTAGGTGAGATCAATTGTGTTTGGAAGATCATGCGTTTATGGACAGTCCGTGAATGGTGGTGCAATCAAGAAATTGTAAGACACAGTCAACAGCTGATAATAATCAAAGATGTTGAGGGTCCGGAAATCACACACATGCCATACGGATTTGAAGCGACAACAGGAAGACGTGATTGCGAAGCGCGGGTATTGTTACCAAGCATCGAGGCAGTGGATGCGTGCCATAATAATTTGCGAATCGATATCATCTATCCAGGAGGAGTATTGGAAAACCAAAATGGCGGTTATGTAAATTTACCTGTAGGAGAAGATACAGTATATTATAGAGTGTATGACGGCTGTTACAATTTAACAGAAACGTATATAATCGTTCATGTAAGAGATGAAACAGAACCTGTAGCGGTATGCGATCGCAATACGGTAGTAGCATTAAATCATAGCGGCTACAATTGGGTACCTGCAGAAGTATTTGACGATGGCAGTTTTGATGAATGCCAGTTACACCACTTTGAAGTCAGACGGATGGATGACGGAGCGTGTGGAGCGAGAGGAGCCGACGATTGGGGTCCGGAAGTAGGATTTTGTTGTGAGGATGTAGGCAAGACGATCATGGTAGGATTTAAAGCGATCGATCACAGCGGAAATGAAGCGATCTGCATGGTAAGTGTAGACGTACAAGATAAAGACATTCCGCTAATCAGCTGTCCACCAAATATTACAGTAGATTGTCGATTTGATATAGACCGGAATCATTTAGAAGTATTTGGAAAAGTAGTAACGGAACAAAGTTTAAGAGAGAAGATCGTAATCGATCCAAACTACTGGCATAATATCGGAGGCCACCCATTAGATGGCTTGGCACAAGATAATTGTCCACCGGAAATAATAGAAGAACAAGACTATGGCGGATTGAATCAATGCGGACTAGGTTATTTCTATAGATATTTCACGGCGGTAGATCAACAAGGCAACAGAAGCCCGTCATGTTATCAATTAATCACAGTAATCAATCACGAAAGTTTTGATGCCAGTGACATCGACTTTCCGGATGATCTGGATACATTTGGAATCTGCAATCCGGATGAGTTGATCCCAGAGCGATTAGCATACCCATATGGAAAACCAGTAGTGAATGATGACGAATGTAGTTTAGTCGGATATGCCTATCACGACCACGTATTGTCAGCAACTGTACCCGGGGATCCATGTTTTAAAATCATACGGGTATGGAAAGTAATCGATTGGTGCCAGCGGGATATAGATAACAATGTGATCATCTGGCAGGATACGCAATATATCAAAGTAAGAAATTTAATAGATCCGACAATAGATCGTATTACGAAGGATACAGTAATATGTAGTTACGATGTAAACTGTAGACCGATTCCAGTAACATTTTCAATAGAAGCAGGAGACGATTGTACAGATCCGTTGTTGATGTTGTATACGTATAAGATAGATTTTGACAGCGATGGAACGATCGATGTAGTGAGAGCAGGAATCGGAGAACGAGTCGCAAGTGGAACGTGGCCCTTGGGCAGACATACGGTGAAGTGGGAAGTAGAGGATCGATGTGGAAACACAGCGAAGGAAAGTTTTGTAATGGATCTAAGGAATTGCAAACCACCGGTAGCGTATTGTTTGAATGGAGTATCGACCAATCTAACGCCAATGGATTTAGATGGAGACGGCATACCAGATACAGCAATGGATACTGTATGGGCAAAAGATTTTGATGCGGGCTCGTATCACAATTGTGGGTATTATGTAGCATTAAGTTTTTCAGCGGATACGAATGATAAATACCGGGTGTATGATTGCGATGACCGTGGCTTACAAGCAGTAGAGTTGTGGGTAACGGATATCAATGGCAATACCTCATTCTGCAGAACGTTTATAGACGTACAGGATAACCTGGGATTTTGTCCACCGAATATCAGAAATTCGAATGTAGAAGGAATCATAGCAACGGAAAAAGATGACCGTGTACAAAATGTGTCGATCAATTTGGTAAACAGCGGACTGAATGAAGTGAAGACAGATATCGAAGGCAAGTATTCATTCTTACAATTACCAAACGGACAAAGCGTAACGGTAAGTCCAAGTAAAACAGACGGATGGTTGAATGGAGTAAGTACTGCAGACATAGTAAAAATCCAAAGACACATATTGGGATTGGAACCCTTGAGTACAGCATATAAAATGATTGCAGCGGATGTAAACCGTAGTAAGAGCATCACAGCAAAAGATATATCCGATTTAAGAAGATTGATCTTGGGCGTGACAAATGATGTACCAGGAAATACAAGCTGGAGATTTGTACACCAGTTGTATTCATTTAATGATGTAACCAATTCATTGAATGAAAATTTCCCGGAGAGTTACGAGATCAACGGATTGACATCCGATATGAAATTGGATTTCTTTGCAATCAAAACGGGAGATGTAACAAATAATGCATTGACCAAAGGATTTGGAAACAGCACGACACGAAGTAATAAGACACTGGAATTAGAGACAACAGAACAGCAACTGGAAGTTGGTCAAACGGGAGAAGTATTGATCAAAGTTAAAAACGGTTCGGATTATGAAGGAATGCAGTTTACCATGCAGTGGGATGCAAGAAAGTTGGATTTGGAAGGAGTAGAAGGTAACACAGCGATACGCGTACGGGACGATAATTATTCAACGCAACATGCATCTGAAGGGAAATTGACATTTAGTTACAATGGCCCGATGACAAATGGAGAATGGATCATGAAGTTGAAGTACAAAGCCAAACAAAACATTCGGATGTCAGAAAGCCTTATAGTAAATTCAGGAATCACACCAGCAGTATCGGTAGTAAAGGGAAGTGGAGAAGAAGGTCAGGTGGTGATGAATTTTGCAGGTATGAGCGAACAGGAATTTGTAGTAATGCAAAACGAACCCAATCCATGGACGCAAGAGACGACAATAGGAATGATGTTACCGCAAGCAGGAGAAGTACAGATCAGTATCTATGACCTTGCAGGAAAAATACAGTTAAAGGAACGTGTAGAGATGAAAAAAGGATATAATGAATACCAATTATCCAATGCAAAGATCAATCAGGCAGGAGTATACTATTACCAGATTGACTATCAATCAAATACCGTTACTAAAAAGATGATAATTACAGAGTAAGAAATCAAAAATAGAAGTAGTGAAAAGCCCTTGGATGTAATTCCAGGGGCTTTTATTTTAAAAAATATGAGAAAAAATTATAATATATAAAAAAAAGACTTAAGTTTGCAGTAGGAAACATCCCAATTGTATTCCTTTTAGCACAGTTCTCGGATTTAGCGAAGTAATTTATTTACTAAAATCCATTCAAATGAAATTTACTACTTCGCTGATTATCAGTTTATTATTTCTCCAATTTACGGTGGTTTCTCCGACAAATGCAGGTATTGTATTTGATGGGAGCTTTGGTACAAATGCACCCGGTGCGTTTGTTGGACCCTATCTTATGACACCCTTTGCACCGGATACTAGACCATATGCAAGTGAAACTCAAGTATTTGCCGATGCCAGTCAAACAACAGCCATAGATTTTTCAGCAGCTGCCGGTCATACAGCCATTGGTGTTGGATGGGCTACCTGGTCACATGGATATCTGGGGGATGTTTACTTTGTAAATGATCAAACAATAACCATTACGCTGCCTTTTGGTACCAATGCATTTTATGTTTATGTGGAGCCAAATGTATTTGCAGATTTTGATGTAGAGGCATTTGCAAATGATGGAACCTCTTCAGGATTAATTTCTGTTTCAGGGATTGCTGGAGCTACAGGTTTTGCATTTTATACAACTCCGGGTTGCACTTTGACATCCATAACGATCAATGTTGATCCAAATGCATCAGGATTTGCAATCGGAGAGTTTGGTATCAATCTTTGTGCTCCGAATGGCGCCTTGTCTTGTAAAAATATCAATGTTTCTTTGGATGAAAATTGCCAGGCCACAGTTACGCCTACCATGGTGTTAACTGGTAGTTATACATGTTATCCGGCATTTGAAGTGAATCTTACTCATTATGGTAAACCAGTTCCAAATCCTATCAACGAACTTTATTTAGGTCAACATATCACTGCAACTGTATTGGATACAATGACCGGTAATAGTTGTTGGGCGGATATAGTCATTGAAGATAAATTGGCACCGACCATCATATGCAGGGCTGATACTACGGATTGCTATTCATTTCATCATTTTTTTCCATTAACTTATGATGGATTTGACTGCAGTCATTACTCAGTTAAAACAATAGATGAACGGATAGAACATTTTGATTGCAATGATGAATATTTAAAAGCAGTTTATAGGGATTTGCAAATTACAGATTACAACGGACTTACAGATGTATGTACGGATACCATTTTGGTTGAGCGAATTGAAGCATCCGATATTTATTTGCCATTTTATCCCTTTGATTTTTATTGCGATCAGCCTTTTGAAGAAGATGCTAATGGTCATCCAAGTCCAACAATAGCAGGTGTCCCATATTTTTATTTACATAATGGTTCATTTCAAAATATATGGCCACTTAATTCCTTGTTGGATTGTAATATTTGGATAGGTTATGAAGATTTGGATTTGGGTGAAATCAATTGTGTTAGAAAGATCATGCGCACCTGGACAGTCCGTGAATGGTGGTGTAATCAGGAAATAGTAAGCAATTCATTACAGATTCTAATTATTCGTGATATCACCGGTCCGGAAATCACACACATGCCATACGGATTTGAAGCGACAACAGGAAGACGTGATTGCGAAGCGCGGGTATTGTTACCAAGCATCGAGGCAGTGGATGCGTGCCATAATAATTTGCGAATCGATATCATCTATCCAGGAGGAGTATTGGAAAACCAAAATGGCGGTTATGTAAATTTACCTGTAGGAGAAGATACAGTATATTATAGAGTGTATGACGGCTGTTACAATTTAACAGAAACGTATATAATCGTTCATGTAAGAGATGAAACAGAACCTGTAGCGGTATGCGATCGCAATACGGTAGTAGCATTAAATCATAGCGGCTACAATTGGGTACCTGCAGAAGTATTTGACGATGGCAGTTTTGATGAATGCCAGTTACACCACTTTGAAGTCAGACGGATGGATGACGGAGCGTGTGGAGCGAGAGGAGCCGACGATTGGGGTCCGGAAGTAGGATTTTGTTGTGAGGATGTAGGCAAGACGATCATGGTAGGATTTAAAGCGATCGATCACAGCGGAAATGAAGCGATCTGCATGGTAAGTGTAGACGTACAAGATAAAGACATTCCGCTAATCAGCTGTCCACCAAATATTACAGTAGATTGTCGATTTGATATAGACCGGAATCATTTAGAAGTATTTGGAAAAGTAGTAACGGAACAAAGTTTAAGAGAGAAGATCGTAATCGATCCAAACTACTGGCATAATATCGGAGGCCACCCATTAGATGGCTTGGCACAAGATAATTGTCCACCGGAAATAATAGAAGAACAAGACTATGGCGGATTGAATCAATGCGGACTAGGTTATTTCTATAGATATTTCACGGCGGTAGATCAACAAGGCAACAGAAGCCCGTCATGTTATCAATTAATCACAGTAATCAATCACGAAAGTTTTGATGCCAGTGACATCGACTTTCCGGATGATCTGGATACATTTGGAATCTGCAATCCGGATGAGTTGATCCCAGAGCGATTAGCATACCCATATGGAAAACCAGTAGTGAATGATGACGAATGTAGTTTAGTCGGATATGCCTATCACGACCACGTATTGTCAGCAACTGTACCCGGGGATCCATGTTTTAAAATCATACGGGTATGGAAAGTAATCGATTGGTGCCAGCGGGATATAGATAACAATGTGATCATCTGGCAGGATACGCAATATATCAAAGTAAGAAATTTAATAGATCCGACAATAGATCGTATTACGAAGGATACAGTAATATGTAGTTACGATGTAAACTGTAGACCGATTCCAGTAACATTTTCAATAGAAGCAGGAGACGATTGTACAGATCCGTTGTTGATGTTGTATACGTATAAGATAGATTTTGACAGCGATGGAACGATCGATGTAGTGAGAGCAGGAATCGGAGAACGAGTCGCAAGTGGAACGTGGCCCTTGGGCAGACATACGGTGAAGTGGGAAGTAGAGGATCGATGTGGAAACACAGCGAAGGAAAGTTTTGTAATGGATCTAAGGAATTGCAAACCACCGGTAGCGTATTGTTTGAATGGAGTATCGACCAATCTAACGCCAATGGATTTAGATGGAGACGGCATACCAGATACAGCAATGGATACTGTATGGGCAAAAGATTTTGATGCGGGCTCGTATCACAATTGTGGGTATTATGTAGCATTAAGTTTTTCAGCGGATACGAATGATAAATACCGGGTGTATGATTGCGATGACCGTGGCTTACAAGCAGTAGAGTTGTGGGTAACGGATATCAATGGCAATACCTCATTCTGCAGAACGTTTATAGACGTACAGGATAACCTGGGATTTTGTCCACCGAATATCAGAAATTCGAATGTAGAAGGAATCATAGCAACGGAAAAAGATGACCGTGTACAAAATGTGTCGATCAATTTGGTAAACAGCGGACTGAATGAAGTGAAGACAGATATCGAAGGCAAGTATTCATTCTTACAATTACCAAACGGACAAAGCGTAACGGTAAGTCCAAGTAAAACAGACGGATGGTTGAATGGAGTAAGTACTGCAGACATAGTAAAAATCCAAAGACACATATTGGGATTGGAACCCTTGAGTACAGCATATAAAATGATTGCAGCGGATGTAAACCGTAGTAAGAGCATCACAGCAAAAGATATATCCGATTTAAGAAGATTGATCTTGGGCGTGACAAATGATGTACCAGGAAATACAAGCTGGAGATTTGTACACCAGTTGTATTCATTTAATGATGTAACCAATTCATTGAATGAAAATTTCCCGGAGAGTTACGAGATCAACGGATTGACATCCGATATGAAATTGGATTTCTTTGCAATCAAAACGGGAGATGTAACAAATAATGCATTGACCAAAGGATTTGGAAACAGCACGACACGAAGTAATAAGACACTGGAATTAGAGACAACAGAACAGCAACTGGAAGTTGGTCAAACGGGAGAAGTATTGATCAAAGTTAAAAACGGTTCGGATTATGAAGGAATGCAGTTTACCATGCAGTGGGATGCAAGAAAGTTGGATTTGGAAGGAGTAGAAGGTAACACAGCGATACGCGTACGGGACGATAATTATTCAACGCAACATGCATCTGAAGGGAAATTGACATTTAGTTACAATGGCCCGATGACAAATGGAGAATGGATCATGAAGTTGAAGTACAAAGCCAAACAAAACATTCGGATGTCAGAAAGCCTTATAGTAAATTCAGGAATCACACCAGCAGTATCGGTAGTAAAGGGAAGTGGAGAAGAAGGTCAGGTGGTGATGAATTTTGCAGGTATGAGCGAACAGGAATTTGTAGTAATGCAAAACGAACCCAATCCATGGACGCAAGAGACGACAATAGGAATGATGTTACCGCAAGCAGGAGAAGTACAGATCAGTATCTATGACCTTGCAGGAAAAATACAGTTAAAGGAACGTGTAGAGATGAAAAAAGGATATAATGAATACCAATTATCCAATGCAAAGATCAATCAGGCAGGAGTATACTATTACCAGATTGACTATCAATCAAATACCGTTACTAAAAAGATGATTATTACAGAGTAAGAACTTTAACTTAAACTGTCAAAATACAATAGCCCTTACAATTTGTAAGGGCTATTGTATTTTAAGGATATACGATTGGTTTTTTAATAATTCTGGATGGAATATGTGTGAAAATGATATTAAAAATTATTATATTAAAAAAAAACTATATATATTTGCCTGAATATTCACCCTTAAACTGAATTCTTTGGTACAGGCGATTTGGTAAAACCAAAACTACCGAATCACATGTATTCAAAAACCGATCTAATTGCTAAATATAGCATTACGGCTAATTCTTTTTTCCAAGCTATTGGAAAAGAAAGAATTTACAATAAAGAATTTGAATCACTATACCTAATAGTTCTACAGATTATAAATGGAATTAAATGCCACCATAGGCAATTGGTCTCATTAATTTGTTTTGTTTTTATTTTGGGCTTTAAGGTCGATGCACAATTTACCTGCGGTACGCCGCCGAATATTTTTTTCATCAATGCTACGGATACAGCTCAATGCTTTATAGCAACTACTGCAAGATTAGGTGAAGACTGCTGTGGTGGTAACAATCGATGTGTGCGGTTTAATATTACTTTTTCTCAACCCTTATGTTTTAGCTTAACACATACTGGAGGTACCCATGATGTTTGGCAAGATGATTGTACAATGCCGGTTGCAGACCTTAATAAAATTGTGCCTACTCTTCCTGGTACAATGAGTTTGCTGGTTTGTAAATCCGGTAATGATGCTCAAACGTATACGATTTGTTCCAAATTTTGTTGCACCTTAGATGTTGATTGCCCGCCTGATGAAAATTTTCAATGTGCCGAAGATGTTCCAGCTCCTGCTTTAGATACAGCGGCCTTTAGAGCGTTAGGAGGTGGTGTAAACGATTTTTGCGATTCAGTAAAAATCAGCTTTACAGAGTCTCGCAATATGGGAACTGCTTGTATTGGAGATACACTTCAAATTATAAGAGTTTATAAAATAAAAGATTCAAAGGATTCAATAAGTTGTGCTGTTACTTATAATGTTGTAGATACCACCAGACCAATCATCACCTGTCCGATTGATGTAACTGTAAATTGTGATGCAAACAATCAACCACCGGCAACAGGTGTAGCAACAGCTACAGATAATTGTACGAATGTGGTAACAAATATCAGTTCATCAGACAATCGTACCAATGGTTCCTGCAATGACAATTATTTAATCACACGGACCTGGACAGCAGTGGATAGTTGTGGAAACACAAACTCCTGCAATCAATTGGTGACAGTACAAGATACGACAAGACCAATCATCACCTGTCCGATCAATGTAACTGTAAATTGTGATGCAAACAATCAACCACCGGCAACAGGTGTAGCAACAGCCACAGATAATTGCACGAATGTGGTAACAAATATCAGTTCGTCAGACAATCGCACCAATGGCTCCTGCAATGACAATTATTTAATCACGCGGACCTGGACAGCAGTCGATAGTTGCGGAAACTCAAATTCCTGCAATCAATTGGTAACAGTACAAGATACGACAAGACCAATTATCACTTGTCCGATCGATGTAACTGTAAATTGTGATGCAAACAATCAACCACCGACAACAGGTGTAGCAACAGCAACAGACAATTGTACGAATGTGGTAACAAATATCAGTTCATCAGACAATCGTACCAATGGCTCCTGCAATGACAATTATTTAATCACGCGGACCTGGACAGCAGTAGATAGTTGCGGAAACTCAAATTCCTGCAATCAATTGGTAACAGTTCAAGATACAACAAGACCAATCATCACCTGTCCGATCAATGTAACTGTTAATTGTGATGCAAACAATCAACCACCGGCAACAGGTGTAGCAACAGCTACAGATAATTGCACGAATGTGGTAACAAATATCAGTTCATCAGACAATCGTACCAATGGTTCCTGCAATGACAATTATTTAATCACGCGTACCTGGACAGCAGTCGATAGTTGTGGAAACTCGAACTCCTGCAATCAATTGGTGACAGTACAAGATACAACCAGACCAATCATCACCTGTCCGATCAATGTAACCGTTAATTGTGATGCAAACAATCAACCACCAGCAACAGGTGTAGCAACAGCTACAGATAATTGCACGAATGTGGTAACGAATATCAGTTCATCAGACAATCGAACCAATGGTTCCTGCAATGACAATTATTTAATCACACGTACCTGGACTGCAGTAGATAGTTGTGGAAACACAAACTCCTGCAATCAATTGGTGACAGTACAAGATACGACAAGACCAATCATCACCTGTCCGATCGATGTAACTGTAAATTGTGATGCAAACAATCAACCACCAGCAACAGGAGTAGCAACAGCTACAGATAATTGCACGAATGTGGTAACAAATATCAGTTCGTCAGACAATCGTACCAATGGTTCCTGCAATGACAATTATTTAATCACGCGTACCTGGACAGCAGTAGATAGTTGTGGAAACACAAACTCCTGCAATCAATTGGTAACAGTTCAAGATACAACAAGACCAATCATCACCTGTCCGATCAATGTAACTGTTAATTGTGATGCAAACAATCAACCACCGGCAACAGGTGTAGCAACAGCTACAGATAATTGCACGAATGTGGTAACAAATATCAGTTCGTCAGACAATCGCACCAATGGTTCCTGCAATGACAATTATTTAATCACGCGTACCTGGACAGCAGTCGATAGTTGTGGAAACTCGAACTCCTGCAATCAATTGGTGACAGTACAAGATACAACCAGACCAATCATCACCTGTCCGATCAATGTAACCGTTAATTGTGATGCAAACAATCAACCACCAGCAACAGGTGTAGCAACAGCTACAGATAATTGTACGAATGTGGTAACGAATATCAGTTCATCAGACAATCGCACCAATGGTTCCTGCAATGACAATTATTTAATCACACGTACCTGGACTGCAGTAGATAGTTGTGGAAACACAAACTCCTGCAATCAATTGGTGACAGTACAAGATACGACCAGACCAATCATCACCTGTCCAGTCAATGTAACTGTAAATTGTGATGCAAACAATCAACCACCGGCAACAGGTGTAGCAACAGCTACAGACAATTGTACGAATGTGGTAACAAATATCAGTTCATCAGACAATCGTACCAATGGTTCCTGCAATGACAATTATTTAATCACGCGTACCTGGACAGCAGTAGATAGTTGTGGAAACTCGAACTCCTGCAATCAATTGGTGACAGTACAAGATACGACCAGACCAATCATCACCTGTCCGATCAATGCGACCGTAAATTGTGATGCAAACAATCAACCACCGGCAACAGGTGTAGCAACAGCCACAGACAATTGCACGAATGTGGTAACAAATATCAGTTCATCAGACAATCGTACCAATGGTTCCTGCAATGACAATTATTTAATCACACGGACCTGGACAGCAGTGGATAGTTGTGGAAACACAAACTCCTGCAATCAATTGGTGACAGTACAAGATACGACCAGACCAATCATCACCTGTCCGATCAATGTAACTGTAAATTGTGATGCAAACAATCAACCACCGGCAACAGGTGTAGCAACAGCCACAGATAATTGCACGAATGTGGTAACAAATATCAGTTCGTCAGACAATCGTACCAATGGTTCCTGCAATGACAATTATTTAATCACGCGTACCTGGACAGCAGTAGATAGTTGCGGAAACTCAAATTCCTGCAATCAATTGGTAACAGTTCAAGATACAACCAGACCAATCATCACCTGTCCGATCGATGTAACTGTAAATTGTGATGCAAACAATCAACCACCAGCAACAGGAGTAGCAACAGCTACAGATAATTGCACGAATGTGGTAACAAATATCAGTTCGTCAGACAATCGTACCAATGGTTCCTGCAATGACAATTATTTAATCACGCGTACCTGGACAGCAGTAGATAGTTGTGGAAACACAAACTCCTGCAATCAATTGGTAACAGTTCAAGATACAACAAGACCAATCATCACCTGTCCGATCAATGTAACTGTTAATTGTGATGCAAACAATCAACCACCGGCAACAGGTGTAGCAACAGCTACAGATAATTGCACGAATGTGGTAACAAATATCAGTTCATCAGACAATCGTACCAATGGTTCCTGCAATGACAATTATTTAATCACGCGTACCTGGACAGCAGTCGATAGTTGTGGAAACTCGAACTCCTGCAATCAATTGGTGACAGTACAAGATACAACCAGACCAATCATCACCTGTCCGATCAATGTAACCGTTAATTGTGATGCAAACAATCAACCACCAGCAACAGGTGTAGCAACAGCTACAGATAATTGCACGAATGTGGTAACGAATATCAGTTCATCAGACAATCGAACCAATGGTTCCTGCAATGACAATTATTTAATCACACGTACCTGGACTGCAGTAGATAGTTGTGGAAACACAAACTCCTGCAATCAATTGGTGACAGTACAAGATACGACAAGACCAATCATCACCTGTCCGATCGATGTAACTGTAAATTGTGATGCAAACAATCAACCACCAGCAACAGGAGTAGCAACAGCTACAGATAATTGCACGAATGTGGTAACAAATATCAGTTCGTCAGACAATCGTACCAATGGTTCCTGCAATGACAATTATTTAATCACGCGTACCTGGACAGCAGTAGATAGTTGTGGAAACACAAACTCCTGCAATCAATTGGTAACAGTTCAAGATACAACAAGACCAATCATCACCTGTCCGATCAATGTAACTGTTAATTGTGATGCAAACAATCAACCACCGGCAACAGGTGTAGCAACAGCTACAGATAATTGCACGAATGTGGTAACAAATATCAGTTCGTCAGACAATCGCACCAATGGTTCCTGCAATGACAATTATTTAATCACGCGTACCTGGACAGCAGTCGATAGTTGTGGAAACTCGAACTCCTGCAATCAATTGGTGACAGTACAAGATACAACCAGACCAATCATCACCTGTCCGATCAATGTAACCGTTAATTGTGATGCAAACAATCAACCACCAGCAACAGGTGTAGCAACAGCTACAGATAATTGTACGAATGTGGTAACGAATATCAGTTCATCAGACAATCGCACCAATGGTTCCTGCAATGACAATTATTTAATCACACGTACCTGGACTGCAGTAGATAGTTGTGGAAACACAAACTCCTGCAATCAATTGGTGACAGTACAAGATACGACCAGACCAATCATCACCTGTCCAGTCAATGTAACTGTAAATTGTGATGCAAACAATCAACCACCGGCAACAGGTGTAGCAACAGCTACAGACAATTGTACGAATGTGGTAACAAATATCAGTTCATCAGACAATCGTACCAATGGTTCCTGCAATGACAATTATTTAATCACACGCACCTGGACAGCAGTGGATAGTTGTGGAAACTCGAACTCCTGCAATCAAATGGTGACAGTACAAGATACGACCAGACCAATCATCACCTGTCCGATCAATGTAACAGTAAATTGCGAGCCAGGATTGCAATCTTCAGCAACTGCTTCTGATAATTGTACTAATGTAGTGACTAATATCACATTTAGTGATGATCAGGTCAACAGATTATGTGATCATACTTATGATTTAATCCGTACCTGGACTGCACAGGATAGTTGTGGAAATGAAAATTCTTGTATTCAAATCATCTCAGTACAAGACACCACGAATCCTATTGTATTATGTCCAAGTTCTCCTCAAATAAGACCCGTTGAATCAGGAGAATGTTCTTATTATATTTTAGGAACTGAGCTGGACGCAACGGGTTCTGATAATTGTACAGATGCAATGGACTTGGCATTTTTTAATTCTTTCAACGGAAGCAACACACTTGATGGTCAATTATTTTTAAAAGGAACGCACTTAATAGAGTGGACCGTATATGATAATTGTGAAAATGCAAATACATGCAGTTTTGTATTAAGTATAGTAGATGAGGAAAAGCCAGAAATTGCTTGTCCTCAAAATATTGTAATACCATCCAATCAACAAACATGTACTGCAACAGTAAGTTATCCAGATCCAACGTTGTTTGATAATTGTCCTTGCACTTCAATTAAAACAATTCCAGGTTATATTTTAATGGATACGTTTGGGGGGCATGCTTATTATTATTCGATAATACCAACAAGCTTTGTAAATGCTGCTGCGAATGCTATTTCTGCCGGAGGTCATTTGTTAACCATTACCTCTCCTGCTGAAGATTTTTTCATAGCAGCCAATAGTTATTTTGAACGATGGATTGGCTTATCTGATCAAGCCACTGAAGGAACTATGCAATGGATTAATGGAGAACCATTTGTCTATAATAATTTTTGTCCGGCACCGGGATTTCAGAATGATCCTGCACAGGATTTCGTTTTTGTGGGTCAACTGAGCTGCAGTCCGGATCAATGGGCATTTAGTCAGGATAATGTATTAAGACAATCCATTTTGGAATTTGATTATGTACCATTGGATACCTGCCGGATTGAATTACTGAGTGGATTAAGCAGTGGTTCAGAATTTCCATATGGAATAAATAATGTACAATGGATTGGTTATGATGCATCTGGAAATACCGATACTTGTACATTCAGTGTAACTGTGAGCGATGGGGGTGCACCAGCAATAACCTGTCCGCTGGCTATTTCCATTAATTGTGATATAAGTCCAACACCTGTAAATACGGGGAATCCAATAGTGCTTGATAACTGTGATCCAAATCCAAGTGTTATTTTTAGAGACGTTTTGGATAATGGTCAATGTCCTCATACCTATTCTTTCACAAGAACCTGGGTTACATTTGATGCGGCAGGCTTAAGAGATAGTTGCGATCAATTCATAGTTGTTCAGGATACAACTCGCCCAACAATTAGTTGCCCAACTAATCGAACAATTAATTGTGAAGATCTGGCTCAAATTAATGCTTCAGGAACTGCTACTGCAACTGATAACTGCACAAGTATAGTTACCAATATTACGTTTAACGATCTATTGAATGCGGGTTCGTGTTTGGATAATTTTACGATTAACAGAACCTGGACCGCTGTAGATAGTTGTGGAAACAGTATAAGTTGTGTGCAATTTTTAAATGTTCAGGATACAACAAGGCCTCAGCTTAGTTGTCCGCCAAATATGACCGTAAATTGTGATGCAAACAATCAACCACCTGCAACAGGTGTAGCAACAGCCACAGACAATTGTACGAATGTGGTAACGAATATCAGTTCGTCAGACAATCGTACCAATGGCTCCTGCAATGACAATTATTTAATCACACGTACCTGGACAGCAGTAGATAGTTGTGGAAACTCAAATTCCTGCAATCAATTGGTAACAGTACAAGATACAACAAGACCAATTATCACCTGTCCGATCGATGTAACTGTAAATTGTGATATAAGCAATCAACCACCTGCAACAGGAGTTGCAACAGCCACAGACAATTGTACGAATGTGGTAACGAATATCAGTTCGTCAGACAATCGTACCAATGGCTCCTGCAATGACAATTATTTAATCACACGTACCTGGATAGCAGTAGATAGTTGTGGAAATTCAAATTCCTGCAATCAATTGGTAACAGTACAAGATACGACCAGACCAATTATCACCTGTCCGATTGATGTAACTGTAAATTGTGATACAAACAATCAACCACCGGCAACAGGAGTTGCAACAGCAACAGACAATTGTACGAATGTGGTAACGAATATCAGTTCGTCAGACAATCGTACCAATGGTTCCTGCAATGACAATTATTTAATCACACGTACCTGGACGGCAGTAGATAGTTGTGGAAACACAAATTTCTGCAATCAATTGGTGACAGTACAAGATACGACCAGACCAATCATCACCTGTCCGATCGATGTAACCGTTAATTGTGATGCAAACAATCAGCCACCGGCAACAGGTGTAGCAACAGCAACAGACAATTGTACGAATGTGGTATTGAATATTAGTTTTAGTGATTCAAAATTAAATGGAGCCTGCAACGACAGGTCCTTGATTTCAAGGACTTGGTTTGCTACGGATAGTTGTGGAAATTCTTCAAGTTGTTTACAAACTATCTTAGTCCAGGATACCACTCGTCCGGTTATAAATTGTCCAATTGATTTAACCTTTGATTGCGATGTTTTTAATCAGGCACCTAACACAGGTGTTGCAACAGCAACAGATAATTGTACCAATGTAATTACGAATATTGTTGTTACTGACAACAGAATTGATGGAACTTGCAGCAATAACTTTCAAATTGAAAAAACTTGGATTGCAACAGATAGTTGTGGTAATACGAATCGTTGTATACAAACCATTACGGTACAAGATACCACCAGACCAGAAGCTAACTGTCTTGATATTGATATAGAATTTGATCAGGATAGTGTCGTTGTACTAGACCCATATCAGATAAGTGATGATAGCCGTGATAATTGCGATATCGAACCGGTTTTAGACCTTGATATGGATACAATCCGTTGCAATTTGGGAATGACAAGTGTAAATGTTACATTGACTGTAACGGATAGTTGTGGAAATTCTTCAACATGTATTTCGGTTGTTTCTATAATCGATCGTGTAGAGCCGGTTATGAATTGCATTGGAGATTATGACCTTGTGCTTGATGGTTGTGAGTGCTTTGGAAATCTTTTAAGAGATCATCCATTGAATTTTTATCTTAATGCAACAGACAATTGTGATACCAGTTTGACATTCGTCCAATTAGCTCCAGCGGGAATTCCGGTTGACTCAATTCCAGTTGGAACTCATATTTTTACATTTGTAGCAATTGATGATTTTGGAAATGATGACACATGTTCGTTTACTGTTCATGTATTGGGTGCAATTACAGGTGATATTGCTTGTAAAGCAAATGTCAATGTATCATTAGATCAAAATTGTGAAGCATTGATTACTGCACACGCAGTATTGGCAGATAAAAATTGTGAAGAACGGTTTTATGATGTTGAGTTATTTACTAAGTATGGAATTCCATTACCCAATGACATTGTAACATCAAATTATGTAAATACAGAATTGATTGTTAAAGTTACAAGTATATGTAATTTTAACTCATGTTGGTCAACAATTAAAGTTGAAGATAAGTTTCCTCCTATTTTAATTTGTTATTCAGATTCAGTTTATTGTGGTTTAAATGCAATTGATCCTTTACCAAAAGTGATTGAAAACTGTGGCCCTTATTCTTTAAATCTAATTGATGAAATTCATGAAGTTATTTCATGTGATGTAAACGTTATTGGCCTGGTGAGAAAAACCTATCAGGCAATTGACGCTTCAGGAAATGTAAGCGACACATGTACTATGGAAATTTATACAAAGCGCTTACCATTGGATTCAATTATTTTTCCTGTCTCGTTGCGAATACCATGTTCAAATAAACTCTTTCTGGACAAGAATGACAATCCTGATCCTTTGATTACAGGAACACCGTTCTTTAATAGCATCGATTTATATTATCCTAAAAATTTTATTTGCAACCTATTTACGACGTATGAAGATTTGGATTTAGGTGAAATTAATTGTGTCCGTAAAATCATGCGTGTTTGGACGGTCCGCGAATGGTGGTGTAATACTGAAATTGTGAGAACGGGTATGCAGGTGATAGAGCTTTTTGATGATCAGGGTCCGGAAATCACACACATGCCATACGGATTTGAAGCGACGACAGGAAGACGTGATTGCGAAGCGCGGGTATTGTTACCAAGCATCGAGGCAGTGGATGCCTGTCATAATAATTTGCGAATCGATATCATCTATCCAGGAGGAGTATTGGAAAACCAAAATGGCGGTTATGTAAATTTACCTGTAGGAGAAGATACAGTATATTATAGAGTGTATGACGGCTGTTACAATTTAACAGAAACGTATATAATCGTTCATGTAAGAGATGAAACAGAACCGGTAGCAGTATGCGATCGCAATACGGTAGTAGCATTAAATCACAGCGGCTACAATTGGGTACCTGCAGAAGTATTTGACGATGGCAGTTTTGATGAATGCCAGTTACACCACTTTGAAGTCAGACGGATGGATGACGGAGCGTGTGGAGCGAGAGGAGCCGACGATTGGGGTCCGGAAGTTGGATTTTGTTGTGAGGATGTAGGCAAGACGATCATGGTAGGATTTAAAGCGATCGATCACAGTGGGAATGAAGCGATCTGCATGGTAAGTGTAGACGTACAAGATAAAGACATTCCGTTGATCAGCTGTCCGCCAAATATTACAGTAGATTGCCGATTTGATATAGACCGGAATCATTTAGAAGTATTTGGAAAAGTAGTAACGGAACAAAGTTTACGGGAGAAGATCGTAATCGATCCAAACTACTGGCATAATATCGGAGGCCACCCATTAGATGGCTTGGCAGAAGATAATTGTCCACCGGAAATAATAGAAGAACAAGACTATGGCGGATTGAATCAATGCGGACTAGGTTATTTCTATAGATATTTCACGGCGGTAGATCAACAAGGCAACAGAAGCCCGTCATGTTATCAATTAATCACAGTAATCAATCACGAAAGTTTTGATGTCAATGACATCGATTTTCCGGATGATCTGGATACATTTGGAATCTGCAATCCGGATGAGTTGATCCCAGAGCGATTAGCATACCCATATGGAAAACCAGTAGTGAATGATGACGAATGTAGTTTAGTCGGATATGCCTATCACGACCACGTATTGTCAGCAACTGTACCCGGGGATCCATGTTTTAAAATCATACGGGTATGGAAAGTAATCGATTGGTGCCAGCGGGATATAGATAACAATGTGATCATCTGGCAGGATACGCAATATATCAAAGTAAGAAATTTAATAGATCCGACAATAGATCGTATTACGAAGGATACAGTAATCTGTAGTTACGATGTAAACTGTAGACCGATTCCAGTAACATTTTCAATAGAAGCAGGAGACGATTGTACAGATCCGTTGTTGATGTTGTATACGTATAAGATAGATTTTGACAGCGATGGAACGATCGATGTAGTGAGAGCAGGAATTGGAGAACGAGTCGCAAGTGGAACATGGCCCTTGGGCAGACATACGGTGAAGTGGGAAGTAGAGGATCGATGTGGAAACACAGCGAAGGAAAGTTTTGTAATGGATCTAAGGAATTGCAAACCACCGGTAGCGTATTGTTTGAATGGAGTATCGACCAATCTAACGCCAATGGATTTAGATGGAGACGGCATACCAGATACAGCAATGGATAGTGTATGGGCAAAAGATTTTGATGCGGGCTCGTATCACAATTGTGGGTATTATGTAGCATTAAGTTTTTCAGCAGATACGAATGATAAATACCGGGTGTATGATTGCGATGACCGTGGCTTACAAGCAGTAGAGTTATGGGTAACGGATATCAATGGCAATACCTCATTCTGCAGAACGTTTATAGACGTACAGGATAACCTGGGATTTTGTCCACCGAATATCAGAAATTCGAATGTAGAAGGAATCATAGCAACGGAAAAAGATGACCGAGTACAAAATGTGTCGATCAATTTGGTAAACAGCGGACTGAATGAAGTGAAGACAGATATCGAAGGAAGGTATGCATTTATGCAAGTACCTAATGGACAGCAATTAGAATTAAAACCAAGCAAAACAGACGGATGGTTGAATGGAGTAAGTACCGCGGACATAGTAAAAATCCAAAGACATATATTGGGATTGGAACCTTTGAGTACAGCATATAAAATGATCGCAGCGGATGTAAACCGTAGTGGAAGTATTACTGCAAAAGATATCTCAGAATTAAGAAGACTTATTCTTGGTATTACGGATGGAATTGAAGGGAATACTAG
Source organism: Saprospiraceae bacterium (assembly GCA_016714025.1). Classification (NCBI taxonomy): domain Bacteria; kingdom Pseudomonadati; phylum Bacteroidota; class Saprospiria; order Saprospirales; family Saprospiraceae; species Saprospiraceae bacterium. The sequence goes on from JADJOB010000002.1 coordinate 1,673,091, forward strand.
TTGGCGATTTGTACATCGGTTATATGCATTCAATGATATCAACAATTGTTTATCAGAGAATTTTCCTGAATCCTATTGGATGAAACCTTTGCAATCCGATATGCAATTGGATTTCTATGCGGTTAAAACGGGAGATGTAACGAATAATGCTGTAACAAAAGGTTTTAATTTGAGTAAAGATCGAAATAGAAAAGTGCTTGAATTGAGCATTGAGGATCGCATGCTTAAACAAGAACAGTCTGAATTTATTGATTTAATAATTAATAATGGTTCGGAATTTGAAGCTGTCCAATTTACATTGGAGTGGGATCCTCAACAGTTGGAAGTTGAAGGAATAGAAGGGAATGCTAAACTTAAAATTAGTGATGAAAATTATTCGTTGGCGCATTTGGCTGATGGTAAACTAAGTTTTAGTTGGAATGGTGCATTTCCAGATTCAGATTGGTTGTTAAAATTAAAAGTAAAGGCTATAAAAGCAGTGAGATTATCAGAAGGATTGCATGTAAGTTCGACTGTAACTCCTGCGTTGTCTGTACTCAAAACAACACAAGAGGAAGGTGAAGTTTCATTAAATTTCAATGGAATGATGCTTCATGAATTTGTTGTATTGCCAAACGAACCCAATCCATGGAATACTAAAACTACGATTGGATTATGGATGCCTGATGAAGGTGTAGTAAGTTTCAGTGTATACGATTTGTATGGTAAGTTGTACTTGAAAAAAGAATTGCAATTCGGAAAAGGATATCAGGAAATTCAATTAGACCAGTCAGGTTTAGATCAAAAGGGAGTCTATTATTATCAATTGGATTACCTCAATCAAAGTATCACGAGAAAAATGATTCTCAGCGAATAGGGGCAAACCCTTCTTTTGAGTAAAAAATAGTTAAACGAAAGGCCTGTCAGCGATAGGCCTTTTGTTTTTTATACTGCAAATATTTTAAAATGGCGCAGACGCACTGCGTGATCACTTGAAATACAATAATATATATATTAAATAAAATACATATATTAAATATATATAACTTATATAATATTGTTAATCAATATTATACAATATATATATTATAAATATGTAAAATATTTATAATATATTTGTTAGTTGAAATATGAAATTAACTTTCAAATGTAAATTATGAATCCAGGATTATTCAGGCGTTTTTTAACAGTAATTTTATTGATTTCAAGTTTTTCAATAAGCCTTTATAGTCAACAGGCTGGATCATGGACATTAAATAATATTCAACATAAAATCAAAGATCCGCTTTTTAGTAAAGAGTCATTTCAAATTTCAAGTCAATATTTGGATGAACATACCGGGATCAGACATATCTACCTGAGTCAATATTTGAATGCAATTCAAATTATCCCGGTTGATCTTGCTTTTCATTTTGATCAAAATGGATTATTAGTTTATTCAACTGGAACTTTTATATCAAATCCAGAGGCAAGCTTATTAAATAAGCATTCAAGATTTAAGGCTGATGAGGCAATTCAACAATTATTTAAAATTAAATCGGTTGAACTACAGTCAACCGATCTTTTGATGCCAAGATCTTCCTTAAGTCCGGGTATTGAAATTCCAATTAAAGTCAAACAATTGCCGGAAGATCAATTAAGCATTCGGGAAATTTATTATTTAAATAATCAGCAAAAATTAATACCTGCATTTATTATTAATTGGAAACGTAAAAACCTGAATGAGTGGTTGCAGATATTTTTAGATGGAATAAGTGGCGAACTGCTTGCTGAATACAATCAAATACAATCTTGTGATTTTGAGCATATGACTTTTGCTCGTAATAGTTTATTTCAAGTTCATAAACAAGAAGAAGTTATTTTGCCAGTTGGCAATTATCGTGTTTTTCCAATGCCTACTGAAAGTCCAATTCATGGCACCAGGGACCTCGTAAATCAACCCTGGTTAAAAGCAAGCAATGCAAGTCCATTTACCTGGCATGGCGATGGAAATTTTCTTTACTATGCCAGCCGGGGCAATAACGTTGATGCTTATGAAGATAGTGATGGAGATGATCAGGCAACCGGAGGGGATGCTGCACGTGCTTACGGAGGTTCTCAATTAAACTTTGATTTTAATTATGATCCTTTATTAACGCCCTTGCAAAATAAGAATGCAAGTGTTACCAATTTATTTTATTGGTGTAATTTAATGCATGATGTTTGGTATCAATATGGTTTTCATGAACAAGCTGGAAATTTTCAAATTAATAACAATGGCAAAGGTGGATTGGGAAATGATTATGTAATTGCAGAAGCAATTGACTTGATTAGCAGTGCACGAAACAATGCAAACTTTGGAACTCCCATTGATGGTTATCCGGGTGTAATGCAGCTTTATGCATGGCAACCACCTGTTCAGGATCAATTAATAATTGAATCCCCCGCTTCAATTTCAGGAAAATATACCTATGTGCATACCCCAATCAGCCCCATAATTTATGCCCCAATTTCCAGGCAAATTGTGTTGGTTAAGGATGGATCAAGCTATCCTAGTTATGCTTGCTCCAATTTAATAAATGCCGCTGAAGTAAATGGTAAAATTGCTATGGTGGATAAAGGTATCTGTTCTTTTACCGGTAAAATGTCGCGAATTCAAGCAGCAGGTGCTGTTGCTGTAATTATTTGTAACAATGATAACAATCCACCATCAGGATTTGGGGGGTGGACGAATGGATTGACTATTCCGGCAGTTATGCTTTCTAAAAGCGATTGTCAAAAAATTAAAGTTGAATTGAGTAAAGGTGTTTACAGTACCATCCTTCCAAGCTCGAAAATTGAATTTAAAGTGAATCAGAAATCCTATGTACTTTCCAGAGCTTCTTTTGGACCTGTGATTCCAAACTTAAGTTCAACATTGGTTCAGGCAATGGACAATTACAACATGCTCACCGATGCTTGTGACTTTATTACAAATGGAAATCAATTAGCCGGAAAAATTGCTATTATAGATGAAGGCAATTGTGAATTAACCTATAAAGCATATCAAGCGCAAAATTATGGAGCCATAGCGGTGGTAATCTGTAAGCAAAATTCGGGATATCCTGATTCGATTCCAAAAGGAAGTTATGGACAATATCTTCAAATTCCCTTGATTGAATTGAGCCAAGCCGATTGCCAGGAAATTAAATTAATTCCATCTCCAACAGGCCAATTTGTAAACCAATCTCCTCAATTATTAGATGGGGATATGGATGCAGGAATCATATGCCATGAATATGCTCACGGCATAAGCAATCGGCTAACGGGTGGCCCGGCAAATGTTTCTTGTTTGAATAATGCCGAACAAATGGGGGAAGGTTGGAGTGATTATTTTGGATTGGTGATGACCATGAAATCTACAGACCTTGCTTTTCAAAATAGAGGAATGGGTGTATATGCAAGTGGACATGCAATAAATGGTGTTGGGGTCAGGCCCTATCCCTATCATGTTGACCTAACTGTGAATCCCGCGAACTACAGTCAGTTGAGTGATATGGTCAAAATTTCGCAGCCACATGGGATAGGCTATATTTGGTGTTCGATGATTTGGGATATGACCTGGGCTTTCATCTCTCATTATGGTATGGAGCCTGATATCTATAATTCTAATTCGTCAAAAGGAAATATCATGGCTTACCGTTTGGTAATGGAGGGCCTTAAATTACAACCCTGTTCGCCTGGTTTTGTAGATGGACGCAATGCAATATTAAAAGCTGACAGTTTGTTGTTTGGCGGAGTTCACACGTGTTTAATCTGGAATTGTTTTGCAAGACGCGGACTGGGTTTTAGTGCAAATCAAGGAAGTAGCTCAAGACGTGATGACGGAATAGCTGCCAATGATTTACCTTCAGGCTGCAACCTAATGTCAGATTCAGAATTGTTTTCTTCCGTTTTTTTAGCAGATTATGAATTGATATTAGTAGCACAAGCACAAGAAAATTCTATATTATTAAATTGGAAATTGGATCCATTCTATAAAGACAAAAATTGGGTCCTTGTTAGACGTCTGGGAAATTCAACAACTGAAAAAATTATTTATAAATCCAATGGTTCTTCACTATCAATTCCAGAACTTGAAGATAAGGACGTAAAACACAACGAAACCTATTTTTATCAATTGCGGATTCTTGATGGATCTGAAACTACAGCTCATTCAGATTGGATTAAATGTAAACTGCAGGTAGGAAATGATCAACTTAGCTTATATCCTAATCCAGTTACAAACACGCTTTTTATCAATCCAGATCCTAATTATCATGGAACCTTCGAGTTGGAATTGTTCAATCAATCCCTCCAATTAATAGAAGAGCGTACGTTAAATTATAATAAAGGTGACTTGCTTAGTTTAAATTGTGCAAGTTTACAAAATGGAATTTATTTTATTCGAATGAAATCTGGAGGTGAAATTAAAACGCTTAAATTTGTAAAGCATTAGAGAATTTCGGAAAATTTATTAGAACATTTTGTTTCTGATTAAATCATTCGCATCTCAAGCAATTCTTATTTCAATTAACAGGTACTAGTTTATCTGAGCAATAGTTGGTCGTCAATTGTTTTGATGTTTGCTCCAATTTTTAGAATGCTGTGAATATTAAAATACATTCTGAAATTGACAAATTTAATATCCTTAATTTCGTAGTGTGTTAAATCACCTTCTAAAAATAATCCTGGGATAACTTCTGTATTGTGTATCATTTGTTGAACCTGATTCACATAGTCGATTAAGCTTAGATTGATTTGCTCCTCAATGGCTTGTTTTACCTTATTTTGTGCAATGCCTTTAACCAGGGAAAATATAATTTTATCCATTTTAGGTCCACTTACAGGTTTTAATTTTAAATGCTCAAGCACAATGCTTTTAGATTCTAACTGATAAACGGGATCAAAAAATAAATCCATTTTTCCTTTGTATGCACCTGCAAGTTCTAAATGAATAATCATGGTTTGGTTTACACCTTCCATGTGAATTTTTTTAACAGTCAATTGACTAATTCCAGAACCAAACGGCTGATTTTCAATTGATTCTCGAACCATTTGTTCTATATACGGCAATGGAATTCTTGATTGGATGTCAAACGTAGAATTGTTATCAAAAAAAGGTCTGATTGAAAAGCTTATTTCATTTTCTAATTCAACCGGTCGCGTTTCAGCTACAACGGATTCAAAGTAAATCATGCATGGAATCACTAATTCAGTAGTCGTCATAGACATCGGACCCAGTGCAATTTCCTGTGGACTGGCAAAAATATGGATGATACTGTCTTCCGTTGAATACAGTGCCTTATTAAAATATTTTCTAACTGAATTTTTTATTTTATCAAGTTTAACATTTTTTTGTATGGTTTCATCAATAGAGGTACAAATAACAGATTTATATTTTTTTAATAGAAAATTTGAAATTTGTTCAATGGGTAATGAAATTCCAACAATGTTTAATATTGGTTTATTAATCCACCTGTGTGAAACCAATTCAGTTTTATTTAATAATTGATCTTGAAAAATATCAATGCTGGTAGAGAGCTGGATTTCTATTTCTGCTTTTGCTTTGAGTTTACTTAAAAACCCTTTTGGACTGATTTCAATTTGCAAAGGAATAGAATATAAAAGCGCATTATTAATAGTTTGAATGTCAAGAGGACCAGAAATCCTGGTTTGAATTTTATAGTCTTCTTCAAATGTAAATCCATCATTAAAGGAATTGGTAACTACTTTATTAATGACCCGGTTTAACTCGTATCTTGAAATTTTAACGGGTAGATTTAAATTGGAGGTCATAAGTGTCGGAGGTGTAATAATTAAGTCAGTTTGTTCCGGATGTAATTTTTTGGTACAGCGGTACTGGAATACTAATAGGATGATTACTAAAAACAAATATTTTCTATTCATATATACAATTGCAGACAATAATAACTTAACTCTTGCTTATTTAGTATTTAAATAAATAGAAATGATTGCGATTTCTTAGTTGAATCAAAATTAAATTACAACAGCCTGCCTCTAATGATATCATCTACTACTGCGGGATCGAGCAGGGTAGAGGCATCCCCTAATTCATGGAGTTCCCCTTCTGCTATTTTTCGTAAAATCCTGCGCATTATTTTCCCACTTCTTGTTTTTGGCAATCCGTTTACGAATTGAATTTTATCGGCTTTTGCTATAGGCCCTATATGATCCATAATGTGAACGTTAATATTAGCTTTTAGTATTTCAAAATCAGACTCCTGGCCATTGTAAATTACAAAGGCATAAATAGCCTGGCCTTTAATTGGATGTGCGTATCCTACTACAGCACTTTCTGTTACATCTTCCAGGCTGTTAATGGCATTTTCAACTTCGGCAGTACCAATCCGATGTCCACTGATTTTTAAAACATCATCCACCCGGCCTGTAATTCTATAAAATCCATTTACATCTCGTTTTGCCCCATCTCCTGAAAAATAGAGATTTTCAAATCGATCAAAATAATTTTTCCTGAATCGTTCATGATCCTTATAAGTGGTTCGAAGCATTCCAGGCCATGGAAACTTGATGCATAAAAATCCATCAGTTTCATTATCTAAAATTTCCTGGCCTTCATCAGTAACGAGGCAAGGCTGTATTCCAGGTAATGGTAAACTTGCATACGTTGCTTTTTGAGGAGTGACACCGGCAAGATTTGAAATTAATATGCCTCCTGTTTCGGTTTGCCACCAGGTATCTACTATCGGACAGTTGGAGCGACCAACTTGTTCAGAATACCATTCCCAGGCTTCTTCATTTATTGGTTCACCAACAGATCCCAAAACTTTTAAACTTGAAAGATCTTTATCCTGAAGCCAGGAATTGCCAAAACTCATCAGACTTCGAATGGCAGTTGGCGCTGTGTATAGAATCTCAACTTTAAATTTATCAACAATTTTCCAGAATCTGTCTGGTTCAGGCCAGGTAGGAATGCCTTCAAATAACAGTGTTGTCGCTCCTGCACACAATGGACCGTAAACAATATAGCTGTGTCCGGTGATCCAGCCAATATCAGCAGTACAAAAATGAATTTGCTTTTCCTGGTATTGAAATACGTTTACAAAACTGTAGCAAGTATAGATCATATAACCTGCACAGGTATGAACAACCCCTTTTGGTTTACCGGTAGATCCGGAAGTATACAAAATAAATAACATGTCTTCAGCATCCATGGATTCGGGAGGTATGCTTAATGACTTTACCCGATCTATTTTAGATAGTTCTTCATGCCACCAAAAATCACGACCTGTTTTCATTTGTGTTTTATAATGGGTACGCTGATAGACGATAACCGTTTTCACAGTAGGACATTCTAACAAGGCTTCATCGACGATTGATTTTAATTCAATTGATTTGGAGCCCCTAAATGCTCCATCACAGCAAATGACACAACTTACTTCTGCATTCTGGATCCTATCCGTCAAACTTTGAGCACTGAATCCGCCAAAAACCACATTGTGGATTGCACCAATTCGTGCACAGGCTAACATGGCAATCACTAATTCTGGAACCATCCCCATGTAAATACAAACCCGATCTCCTTTTTGTACCCCATGCATTTTCAAAACGGCTGCAAATTCACAAACTGACTGATGCAACTCGTTGTATGTAATTTTTCGTTCTGGTTCAGATGGATTATTTGACTCCCACAAAATGGCAAGTTGATCTCCTTTAGTATCTAAATGACGGTCAATACAGTTTTCAGTAATGTTGAGTTTAGCACCTTCAAACCATTTAATCCGGGGATCTTTAAAGTTCCAGGACAAAACATGGTCCCATTTTTTATGAAAATTGAAATGGGATGCTATCTCAGCCCAAAATCCTATTGGATCCTCAACGCTTTTTCTGTAATACTCGTCATAGCTTGATTTGGACTTTATTTGAAACGGAAATGACATGAATATTTTTTGCAAAGATAAAGTTCCTGATAGGAAGCAATGACTTTATTAACCTCCTTAAACCTTAATTCTTTAATTTTTTCAAGGCCGCTTTTATAGGCTGTGTCATTTGACTAAAAAAACTTTTTGGAAATGTATCGCAATTTTCAAATCCTAATTTTTCATCACGTCCATTGGAAGGCATATACACGGTACCGTACAAATAATCCCAAATGCTTAAGCTCAATCCATAATTAACACCATAGGATCCTTTAGGTAAATTCTCAGCATGATGCCATATGTGCATTTGAGGTGAATTGAAAATATATTGAAGCGGTCCAAGCGGCAGATAAATATTGGAATGATTGAGATGACCAATAGCCAGCGCAAATATATGTACAACAAAAAAATCAGTCAATCCGAAACCAATCATTGCAAGGGGTATATATTCCAGGGTACGGTAAACGAATGTTTCCATAAAATGATAACGTAAATGAGCTGCAAATCCCATTTGTTGAACAGAGTGATGAACTTTATGAAATTCCCATAAAACGGGTACCCGATGTAAGAGTCGATGGACATTCCATTGAATAAAATCCCTCAAAATAAACATCGTTAGTAATTTAAGCCAGAGTGGCCAGCCACCAATTTCAATTGCTACTAAATTTTGAATTCCAAACCAGGCTAAAAATTGGTTAAACATCTTTACAATCACATCTGAAAATGCATTGTAAACGATTAATGAAAAAATAAAGAAATTGAAAAACATATAGAACGCATCAAGCCAAAAATCCTCACGGAAACGTCCTTGATTTTTTCTCCATGGAAACAGGAGTTCTAAGGTAAATGCAAATAAAGAAACCCCTATAAGCCAATAAAAGTAATTGTGCCAACTGGGGTTGCTGATTTCATTTATTAAATAATTCCAATACGATTGATAGGCATTTTTAATGGTTTCCAAATAAGACATAATCAAAAAGGATAAGAGTTAAGTAAAATAGAACATTGTTTGACCAAATATAGTAGAAATACCGGATTCCTAATGATTGATAATTATTTTGCAAAATTTAAACAAGCATCTTTTATCTTTGGTAATTCTTTAAACAAAATGCATAGATATGTACGATGTATTAATGGTATTACATTCCTGGTTGCGATGGGTCGTATTGGCTTTAGCAGTTTGGACTATTCTTGAAAATTATAAAGGCTGGAAATCTGACCTTACCTACAATCCTTCGGTAAAGAAATGGAATACATTTTTTATAGCTTCGTTGCATACCCAATTGGTAATCGGATTAATCCTCTATTTTTTTGTGTCACCAATGATGCAAAACATACTCAGTGATTTTGGAGCTTCTATGAAAAATTCAGAAACTCGTTTTTGGAGTGTCGAGCATATTTTCGGTATGATTCTGGGTATTGCAATTGCTCAAATCGGAAGTATTAAATCCAAAAAGCAAGCAACAGACCGTGCCAAATATGAAGTGGCATTTAAATGGTTTTTAGCTGGATTTATTATTATCTTGCTTATGATTCCTTTTGGAATCTGGAATGTCGAGCGGCCGTTTTTTAGATTTTAAAGAGAGCTTCTGTTTATTTTTCGCATACGCGTTCCCCTGCACCCAGGGGTGCATAACGACATACTTCATACACAATACTAAGTTCCATTTCGATATCTAAAGTAAAGTGTGCCAGTGCTCCTTTGGGTAAACCTTCTCCGGTCATCGTAAAACTTAAATCAGTGTCAAAGGTGTTGGTTGCATATCGTTCGATTGCTCTTCTGAGTTCCGTAACTCCTTTAGTATTTAATTGATTATTGATTAAGGTACTACCAGCTAAAAGTGGTAGAAATAAATTTTGTTGATCAATTAAAAGAAAACTAAAACCACCGTCAGTCGTTACAACATGTATATCAACAAAGAGACTGCGACAGGCATTGTCTGCAGCACTTGTGTAATTTAGCCTAGCTGAATTTAGCGATGCTTTTCTTACCGTTGCATCTGCTGGAATTTGCATAGCTTTTTTAACATTTGCGCCAGTTATTTTATTGGCATATCCAAATGGTTTTGCATCATTGATGGTAAATGGTGCTTTGATAGTTACTTTCCGTGTTTCTGTAAATATTTGATCCAAACACGCGTCATCTGAACCACCTAAATATTCTTCAAGGCCACAACAACCGGACATTAAAATAAACAGCATCGAGAAAAGTGCTAATTTTTTCATGATCTTTTTTTTAAAAAATTTTAAAAATCTAAGGATAAACCTAAGGCACCGGTAACCGGTCCAGAATAATTAATTGCACCATGGATATTTAGAATCCATAGTTTTAAAGAAGCAGATAATTCGGCAACAAAATGATTGTCAATGCCGATTTTAAGTTCTTTCGTTTTTACTTCTTCCTCTTTGGTATAGGTATAGCTGAGATCTGTTTTAGCATCCTGATAGCCTAACATAAGCTGCGAAGACCACCAACGACCCGATTTGCCAATGTGCAAGGATCCCAAATGCATTTTTGAATTTATATAAGGATCATCTTTAAACTGATGAAAATAATATCCAACCGAAAGATCGATTGGTAGTTTTGGAAAGTATGGATTGATGGCATGTCGAAAGCCTAATCCCAATAAAGATAAAGAACCTAAATTGTCATCCAATTCGATGGCAAAATAACGACCCGACAGTTCGGTATTAAACAAACCACCAATTGTTATTTGTGGACTGGCCATGGGTAAGGCCTTCAAATTATAACCACCTGGAAATATATAACTGGTTCCATTAACACCATCTACTTCCACCGGTTCAACAGCACCTATAATCGTGGGTGCTTCTGCCGTTGAAAAAGGTTCAAAAGATTCATTTGTTTTGGCAGTAAAGGTTCTTTGTGAAGATGAAGGATAGGAACTCATTACATTAATACCAATCCGTATATAAAAACTGCTGTCTATGGCTGACCATTCTCTTAAACCTGTATTTAAGTTTGCAGTCATAAGTTCAAAAAGGGGCTGTACGAAAGGCCCGGTGTTGTCATCAATGTAGGTATTGAGAAAATCTTCAACACCTTCCTGGCTTTTAACTTCATTCAGAGAAAGGCCAAAAAGAAAAACTATGCTTGCAAGAAATGCATTCCGCATGGCTAAATTTTTTAGTATTTGAAATATGCTTCTTCGTTCAAATTTACTATAAATTTAGTTAATTTTAATATTCACCCTGTTTTTATGCCTTTTTTAGGGTTTTTCGGCATTTAATGCCTTAATTTTGAGCAAAGTTTTAATATGAGAATACTAATTGGACTGATCTGTTTAATAGGTTTTTTAAATAGTTCATCGGCGCAGGTAAAATTGCTTCAGGATTACATAGAACAAGGAAAATCTTACCCGGAGATCTGTAGCAAAGCCGAAAAATTAATTCGTAAGAACAAATTAGAGGATGAAAGCTATAGGGAAAACATTTTTCGAAAGAAACGCAAGAAAAAAGATTTTCTGGATGACGAAAAATTGAAATTCGAACGCTGGAAATGGTTCTGGAGAGACCGGGTTACCGAAGGGGGCACCTTTCCTGATATACAAAGACAATGGCAATTGTACAATCAAATTAATCATGAAGCTCTTACCACCTATCGAAATGCACCCTCATGGAAACACGAGGGTCCAAATAGAAATTCTGGGGGCTATTGGGGAATGGGGCGGACTACACACATTACATTTCATCCTAATCAACTAAATACATTTTTTGTTGCATCGCCCAATGGCGGACTGTGGAAAACCACGGATAACGGGGTAAGTTATAGTTCCATCGGGGATAACCTTCCATATCAACCAGTAGGGATTGTATTGATAGATCCTCAAGCTCCCAATACGCTTTATGTCAGTTTGGGTGAAAAAGATGGATGGTGGCAATACAACATCGGAATTTACAAGACTACTGATGGTGGATTGAATTGGAAACCAACTTCCCTTAATTGGAAACTTACCGACAATAAAGTGATTTATGCATTGGAAATGAATCCACTCAATTCTTCCATATTGATTGCAGCAACCAATGATGGTATTTATAAAACATTTAATGGAGGAACCAGTTGGACTAAAATTCGTCCGGAAAATTACTCCGATGTTAAATTCAAACCTGGTGATACCTCCGTTGTATATGCAGCCCTCAATGATTATTGGGGTAATTGCAATGTATTCAAATCAAATGATGGTGGAAATTCATTTACGCAGGCAACGAATTTTGGCTTACAAAAGGCATTTTTTCGTTTAGCAACAACATTTAATGATCCTGAATATGTAGGCATTAACATGAGTGTGGATGGAGCTAAGAAATTTTACATTTCTAAAAACAGTGGAAAAGACTTTAACTATGTGTCTGACATGCCAGAAAATACCGTGATGTATTTTTCACAACAAAATAAATCAATCTTGTATTGTGGGTATGTGGTGATTTATAAATCAACGGATGAAGGCAAAACCTGGAAGCAAATTACTGATTGGTGGGCCAGCGGTCAAGGATATCCTGAAATTCATGCAGATCATCATTTTATCAGCTGTCATCCAAAAGTAAAAAATGAATTGTATTTCTGTTGTGATGGTGGATTGTACCGATATCATGAAAATACAGGGCAATGGGATGAATTAGTCAATGGATTGGCAATTACACAATTTTATAAAATGGGTGTTTCTACAACCATACCTCCTGTGCTCATTGGAGGCAGTCAGGATAATGGGGGTTGGTTGAAACGCGCAAATGGATCCTGGGCTAATACCAACGGTGGGGATGCCATGTCACAGGTAATAGATCCAACAAATCAAAACATTGCCTATACAGAATATTGGGGTGGCAATGCAGTGTATCGTACAACCAATGGATTTAATGATCTTGATGAAATTACTCAAAACATCGGTGCTGAATTGCCAGGACAATGGGTTACTCCATTTAGTTTAAATCCTCAAAATCCAAAAACGTTTATCATAGGATATAATGATGTGTTTGTGAGTTTTAATCGGGGAAATAGTTTTACAAAACTCACCAATAATTTAACAGGAAATAAAGACAACGACTTAAGAGACATTAAAATAAGTCCGGTTGATACAAATTTACTGATGGGATTTCGGGCTAATATTATGTATGTTTCAAAAGATTTTGGAAAGACTTGGAAAAATTCAACATTAATTACCAATCTTGAAATTACAGGAATTGAATTTCATTCAAAGGATACTAACAGAATGTGGTGTACACGGGGTGGTTATGGAGCTTTAAAAGTGATGACATCCAAAGATAAAGGATCTAGCTGGAGCAATATCACAAAAAATTTTGTAAACACTCCGGTGTCTTGTATTGCATTTGATGAAGCATCAAACACTTTATTTGTTGGAACAGATTTAGGTGTTTTCTTTTCTGATGCAGACAATATTGATTGGCAATATTATGGGATAGGCTTACCTCATACTGCTGTGACAGATCTTAAAATTCATCAGACTCAACGCAAACTTTATATTTCAACTTTTGGAAGAGGATTTTATTCAATTGATTTGCCGGATTGTGCACCTGCAGTAATTAATCTTGAAGTAGCTGTAAATAAAAAGAATTTTGAAAAAGCTGACACGTTAAAAATATGTGCTGGATCTACCATCCGATTAAAAGCTCAGGATAGTTTAAAAGGTATTTTTAGATGGAAAGGACCTGGAATAGATACAAGCATCTTGAATAATCCACAAATAGATCTTGGATTGTTTACTAGTATCCAAAAGAATGGGAATTACAGTTTGGAATTTACTTCTGAAAAAGGTTGTAAGCGATTGGATACTATATATATTCGGGTACTCAACAAACCCAATCTTGAAATCAAATCAAGCCATCCCTATTTTGATTGCAATCATCAAACCATTCGATTAATTCCAAATTTAGCTATGGATACGATCAATTTTACGTATCGGTGGACCCATGCAAATGGATTTGATACAGTGGCATACTTTATTGATATCATTCAGGAAGGAGATTATCAATTGGAGTTAACCAATAAATCCGGAAACTGCTCATTTTACTTTAATACTAACATATATAAAGTGGAATCTCCTGCTATCCAAAACAAACAATTTGTTCATAATAAGTGCTATGGAGAAGCGCTTGGATCTTTGGCGTACACCGAATCTGGCGGAAAAGCTCCATTAAACTATTTGTGGTCCACTGGAGATACAAGCAAATGGATAACAAATCTTAAAGCAGGAATCTATTATTTAACAATTTCAGATGCGAATGATTGCAAGACATTGGATACCTTTCAAATAAATGAACCCGATGAAATTAAAGTAAGCCTTGCGATTAAAAATTCAAGTGGAACGGATGGTAGCATCATGGCAATGGCACAAGGAGGTGTTGCTCCTTACAAATACACGTATTCTCAAAATGGAACTTTAATTGATGTCAACCCTGCTATTTTTGATTTAAAACCGGGTGTATACGATCTTGAAATTGAAGATGCGAACGGATGTATTGTTTCTCGTAAGAATATTGTTGTTGAAACACTTGTTGGAAATTCAAATCTGACAAAGTCCGATATTCGATTTTATCCAAATCCGGTAAATGATATATTGTATTTACAATTTGATAAGCTACAATACAATACTCCGGAGTTTATGGTTATCAATGCATCCGGACAGATTTGCCCAGTTTCTATTAAACAAAAATCACCTGGAACAATACAGTTGAATGTCAGTCAATTGATCCCGGGAGATTATATTCTAAAGTTTAATGGTTTTGAGCAGCAAATAGAATTGCGATTTGTAAAAGTGAAATAATCTGAATACGTGGCTGTGCATTATTGTCCAAATTGTGGTGGGGAAGTCACTGCCCGTTTTTGTGGACAGTGTGGTGCAAAATACGGTAAAAAGGAACTTGACCTAAAATCGCTTTTTCAGGTAGTTTTTGAAACCATTACAAATTGGGAACAGAAAATGGTGGTTACCCTGCAGGTTTTAGCAAAGGAACCTGGGAAAATTGCCCGGGCTTTTATAGGAGGAGAGCGTAGAAAATATTATCACCCGGTAAAATTTCTGCTATTTTGGGCAAGCGTCAACTTATTTATTGCATTGACGCTCAAAGTGAGTTTTGGTGAAATTGATACCAATTCATCGGATTTGGAACAACGATTCAATTTATTTATACAGAATTATATTTCTTTAATTTATGCGTTTTCTGTTCCTATGATGGCTTTAGGGCCTTTTTTAATATTTAGAAAAAACGATCCTGTATTTGTGAATTATAATGTGATGCTCTGTTATATAGTTGGTGCCGGACTGTTGATTAACATTCCAACGTATTTTATGGTTGCCCTGTGGAGAGATGCAGAGATTTTAAGAAATATTATCGGGCCTCTATTTCCAATCGTATTTGCGAGTTATTTTTATCATTCTTATTTTAAAAATGCATTATGGAAATCTGTAGTTGCCGGAGTATTAACTGCATTTTTTCTCTTTTTAGCGTCCTTGTTCATACTAACCACAGTTTATACCATTTTTCAGATGATTGAATAAGTCCTTTTTATAAAATATTTTTTCCGGTGTACCTTTGCGGAACACATTAACTTTAATCTAAATTGAATGTTTAAACAGAATTATTTTTTTGCAATCTGCTTTTTGACCATTTCTCAATGCCTGTTTGCTGGTGAAGGCATGTGGCTTCCCATTTTTTTAAAATCTTTGAATGAGAAGGAAATGAAATCTATGGGAATGAAAATTTCTGCAGATGATATTTACAATATCAACAAAGGTTCTTTAAAAGATGCCATCGTTCAATTTGGTGGAGGCTGCACGTCGGAGATTATCTCAAACGAAGGTTTGTTGTTGACAAACCACCATTGTGGATTTGGCTATATTCAAGCGCTGAGTTCAGTAGAAAAAAATTACATACGTGATGGATTTTGGGCACGAAATAAAGCTGAAGAGCATGCGTGTTCAGGTTTAACTGCAACATTGATCGTCCGCATAGAAGATGTTACCCACAACATATTGGAGGGTGTTGATTTAAAAATGAGTGAACTCCAGCGAAGAAATAAAGTTGATGAGAATATTGAAAAGTTAAAACTTGTGTTACCTAGAATGGCAGATCAGGATGTGATGATCCGTTCTTTTTATAATGGGAATCAATATTTTGCTTTTGTGACTGAAACTTTTAATGACATTCGCTTGGTTGGTACCCCCCCAGAGTCAATCGGAAAATTTGGAGCAGATACAGACAATTGGGTTTGGCCAAGACATACGGGTGATTTTTCACTTTTTAGAATTTATGCCAATAAAGCCAATCGTCCTGCTGCCTTTTCTAAAGACAATGTTCCATACAAACCGAAACATTTTCTTCCAATTTCTTTGAGTGGAATAAAAGAAGGAGATTTTACCATGGTTTTTGGTTTTCCAGGTCGGACAACGGAGTATTTAATATATGAAGCTACCCGCCAACAAGTTGAAGTATTAAATCCTGTCCGAATCAGTTTGCGAGATAAGACTTTAAAAATAATGGATAAATACATGCGTGCTGATGAGAAAACAAAAATTCAGTATGCATCAAAATATGCAGGTATCGCAAATTCATGGAAAAAATGGATCGGTGAAAACCTTGGAATGCGTGTTACCAATGGATTAGATAAAAAGTTACAGGATGATGCCGTTTTTCAAAAACGGGTCGAACAAAACCCAAAATTTGAATCGTATCGTAAACTTATTCCAGAAATGGAATTTTTATATAAACGATTGGAACCATTTACAAAAGCCAGAGAATACTATGCAGAAACATTTGTAAGAAATGTAGATGTGTACGATTACTACCAAATGGTTAAGTCATTGATCAATACGTATGAAGGAAGAGGTGAAACAAAATTTAATAGCAATAAGGAAGATATTTTAAAAAATGTGAATGCCTATTTTAAGGACTTCAATACTTCAATCGATCAGGAAATATTTGCCAGTCTATTAGAACAATTTATTAAAGAGATGAATCCAGCGTTTGTTTTTAATTCATTAAAAGAAGATTTAATTAAACAAAAGGCAGATTATAAAGCATTTACTAAGGCACTTTATTCAAGCAGTAAGTTAACAAATGAAGATAGTTTGGCAACCCTTATGGCTATGGATTATTCACATTGGATCAATGCAGTGAAATCAGATCCGGTCTATCAGTTTTATGAAGACATGAATTTTTATCAAAATAACGATATCAATAAATTGTGTTTTGAATTGGAAGAACAAATCAATGCACTCCGACGTACGCACATGACTGCTCTGATGGAAGTGATTCCTGAGAAAAGATATTATCCGGATGCAAACTCAACACTCCGTGTAACGTATGGGAAAGTAGAAGGTTTTAAGCCACGTGATGGAGTTCATTATCTTTCAAAGACCACACTGGATGGAGTTATGGAGAAGTATATTCCGGGGGATTATGAATTTGATGTCCCCAAAAAATTACAAACCTTGTTTAAAAATAAGGATTATGGTATTTATGGGGATG
This sequence comes from Saprospiraceae bacterium, assembly GCA_016714025.1. NCBI lineage: Bacteria > Pseudomonadati > Bacteroidota > Saprospiria > Saprospirales > Saprospiraceae > Saprospiraceae bacterium. Next base: position 1,690,466 of record JADJOB010000002.1, read on the forward strand.
ATGGTAAAATGCCATTAGCATTTATTGGATCCAATCATACCACAGGCGGCAATTCAGGAAGCCCTGCCATTGATGCGCATGGAAATTTAATCGGCTTAAATTTCGACCGGGTATGGGAAGGGACCATGAGTGATATCAATTATGATCCCAGCATTTGTCGCAACATAATGGTTGATGCGAGATACATTTTATTTATCATAGATAAATTTGCCGGCGCTAAATGGTTGGTAGACGAAATGAAATTGGTTTATCCTAAAGGAAAAAAGAAATAACTATTCTCATTTAACTATAAACCGCGCATTTCCAAGTTCCTGAGCTTTGTTGTCTAGTAACTGGAATGTATAAGTCGCAGCCTTTAATCCATGAATTTGAATCGAGTGCGATTCATTTTCAATCAATTGAATTTTAGCTGACTGAATCGTTTTCCCATTAACATCTACTATGCGATAGGTATATCTTCCACCGGGTAAAGAATTATTACTTACTATGAGAACGTCTTGAGCCGGATTCGGATAAAGATTTAAAGCAATTGAATTAGTTCCATTCGCTGTTTGTAATTGAATCCGATCATCAGGTTTGTATTGTACAGCTGCCGGCAAACCAAGACTGTCTGTTGTGATATAGGCTATATATCCTTTAGTTTCATTGGATACAAAAGCATATGCAGTTGTATTTAAATCTCCAAAAAAACCTGCAAACAGACCACTGGCTAAACCAGTAACATCAATCCATCCCAGAAATTGCACTTTGGCATCGATGGTTGTTTTGCTTACGGTATTAATTTTTTCGCGCAATACCTCCCAGGATTTAGCTGGTAATTTTAAAGTTCCCCATGCATCGGCTACTTTGTGAAATTTCGTATTAAAATTTACACGAAAAGAATCCGGTTTTAAGGGCAATGAATTTAATAAACTATCAGGTAGAATGCTGGATGAAAACGCAACTGAACTGATTGTTTGATAAGATAGGGAGTCTAAATAGTTTTCAGGATAACGCAATACTGTAGCCGGTTTAGGAAAAACATTGGCACCTCCTAAACCAGGTATCGGACCTCCACCGCGGGTGGCAGTTCCTAATAAATCGACTCGATTTGCATACATTCTGTAATACATTTCGGTGATTCCTTGAAAAACGACCGCATCGGCAGTTGGAAAACTGGCAGCATTTGCACCTGCACTCTTTGGTAAATACACTTCAGAACGACGTACATTGGAATTTAAATTACTAAAATCCCAGCTTTGATTTGGTCCAGGAGATCCCAAAACCAAAGAAGCTACTACAGTATCGTAGCGATAACTGAACGAATCACCCACTGCTGGTCTAACAGCATTGGTAATTGTAGTTTGTGCGCTTACTCCAAGACTTAAAAAGCAAAGAAATAAATAGTAGAAGTATTTCATATTATTATTTTTTTATTGAAATGATTGTAAAGATACGAAGCTGCTGTATTCACCTCCTTTTTTTAACAGAGATTCATGATTGCCTTCTTCCTGTATTTGTCCTTCCTTTAAAACGATGATCTTATTAGCTCGTTGAATGGTAGATAATCGATGCGCTATAATCACTGCGGTACGCCCTTCCAGGATTTCTGTCATGGCCTCCTGTATAATTTTTTCTGAGGCAGTATCCAAAGCAGATGTAGCTTCATCCAGAATCAGAATTTGTGGATTTCTGATTAAGGCTCTTGCTATAGTTAATCGTTGGCGTTGTCCGCCGCTGAGTTTCATCCCGCGGTCCCCAATGGTATAATTCAACTGTTCTGTTTGTTCGGATACAAATTGCTCGGCATGTGCTGCGCTCAAACTTTCCCAAATAGCAGATTCAGATTGTTGGTCCTTTCCAAATAGGATATTGTTTTTGATGGTATCATTAAAAAGAATGGGATCCTGGTTAACCATTCCCATTAAACTTCTTAAATCCGTTAACCGAAGGTCGCGAATGTCAATACCATCGACGGTAATTTTTCCATCAGTAACATCATAAAACCTACCGATCAAATCAACCAAGGTTGTTTTTCCAGAACCGGATGAACCAACAATGGCCAATGTACTTCCTTTTGGAATCACCAGATTAATATTTCTTAAAGCATAAGCACTTTGATTTGGATATTTAAAGCTGACATTTTCAAATCGCAGCTCGTGCATAAATTGATTCTTTGATAAGGCATTGGGATTGTCTCTTATTTGGTCTTCCGCATTCAATACCTGATTGATGCGATCAGCGGCAGCCATTCCTTTTTGAATATTAAAGTAAGCATTTGATAATGCTTTAGAAGGTTCGATTACATTAAAAAATGCATAGAGAAATGCTAAAAATACAGAGCCGGACATTTCATCTGCAAAAACAAGTTTAGCCCCATACCATAACAAACAACAGACAACTGTAATTCCTAAAAACTCAGACAAAGGAGATGATAAATCCCGTCTACGATAAATTTTGGTTACCATGTTTCGGTATGCATCCAGGATTGAATTAAATCGTCCGATTACATAATTTTCTGCACCAAAAGATTTAATCACCCGCAATCCACCAAGACTTTCTTCCTGTACAGAAATTAAATCGCCCATTAAATGCTGTGCTGTATTTGATTGTTTCCTCAATGTTCTGGAGATACCCCCTATGACAAGTGAAGTAAACAACATCAACATAAATACAAACAAAGTCAATGCAGGACTGGTGTAAATCATAATGGCCATACTGCCCAATATCAATAAAGGATCTTTTACAAGCGTTTCAAGGGTCGACAAGATGCTGAATTCGATCTCCTGTACATCCGTAGTCATTCTTGAAATTAAATCGCCTTTCCGTTCTTCAGAAAAGTAGGATAGTGGCAAACTCATAAATTTATTAAATAAATTTTGGCGAAGTTTTGCTGATACACCTACCCGGACAGGTGCCATGGTATGAATTGCCAGGTATCTAAAAAAATTCTTTAGAAAAAAAATAGCAGCCAAACCTCCACAAATAATCATCAGTCGCATATTCGGATCGTATTGATTGATCCAAACACCAAAGCGGTATTTAATTAATCCTATTAAATCACTGATACTTTGTATCTGACCCGGATCCTGAAAACTAGGCATTTGCTTTTGAAAGAGCATTTCAAATAAGGGAATGATCGCTGGAATGCTCAACACCGTAAAGAGTGTAGCCAGAATATAAAAAAAGAAATGTGCTAATACTCGGTATTTATAGTCCCGGAGCAGACTCATCAATTGCAGAAATGCTTTCACAAAATAATCAATTGCAAATGAACTGATTTGTTCATTGATTATTTATGGGGTTCCAGTTTAAAATTATTTAAGAAGCCGGTATGAAAATTCCCTGCTCTAAAATCTGGATTTTTCATAAGCTGTTGGTGAAAGGGTATAGTGGTTTTTATGCCTTCCAGAATAAACTCATCCAGCGCTCGTTCCATTTTAGTTATACATTCTTCCCGGGTTTGCGCTTTACAGATCAATTTTGCAATCAGGGAATCGTAATAAGAAGGCACTGTATATCCGGCATACACATGGGTATCAACCCGGATGCCATGGCCTTTGGCTGTATGCAATGAAGTAATTTTTCCAGGATTAGGTCTAAAATCCATATAGGGATCTTCAGCATTGATCCGCACTTCCAGCGCATGCATGGCTGGAAAATAATTCTTACCTGTTATGGGTATTCCCGCGGCAACTTTAATTTGTTCTTTAATTAAATCATGGTCAATCACCTCTTCTGTAACCGGATGTTCTACTTGAATCCGGGTATTCATTTCCATGAAATAGAAATTGCGGTATTTGTCCACCAGAAATTCAACAGTGCCAACGCCTTCGTAATCTATTGATTTACCGGCCTTTATAGCTGCTTCCCCCATCAGTTCCCGAAGCTCGGAAGTCATAAAGGGAGAAGGACTTTCTTCTACTAATTTTTGATGACGGCGTTGTATTGAACAATCTCGCTCAGATAGATGTACTACACGTCCGTGTTGATCGCCAACCACCTGAAATTCTATGTGTCGGGGTTCTTCAATAAATTTTTCAACATATATTCCATCATTTGAAAATGCGGCTTTTGCCTCTTGACGGGCAATATTCCACATGGATTCAAATTCATCTTCTTTCCAAACGATGCGCATACCGCGTCCTCCACCTCCGGCGGTTGCTTTAAGGATAACCGGATAGCCGATATCGGAAGCGATGCGTTTGCCTTGAGCAATATCTTGTAATAAACCGTCTGAACCTGGAACTACAGGAACTCCGGCTTTGATCATAGTTTCTTTTGCGGTGATCTTATCACCCATTTTGCGAATTTGATCGGGTGTAGGTCCGATAAATTTGATTCCGTATTGATGACAAATTTCTGCGAACTCTGCATTTTCGGCTAAAAAGCCATACCCAGGATGGACTGCATCGGCATTGGTTATTTCAACCGCAGCCATAATTTTTGGTATGTTGAGATAGGATTGGGAAGAAGCTGGTGGGCCGATACAAACAGCTTCATCAGCAAAACGAACATGCAGACTTTCGCGATCAGCAGTTGAATAAATTGCAACCGTTTTTATACCCATTTCACGGGCCGTACGAATGATACGTAGCGCGATTTCACCGCGGTTTGCGATTAATATTTTATTAAACATGCGGGGTATAAATTAGGGTTCGACTAAGAATAAAACCTGGTCGTATTCAACCGGGGAAGCATCTTCTACCAATACCTTAACAATTTTACCCTTCACTTCACTTTCAATTTCATTGAAGAGTTTCATTGCTTCTATGATGCAAACGGTTGATCCAACTTCAACCGGATCTCCAACTTTTACAAATTGGGGTTTATCTGGTCCGGATGCCCGATAAAACGTACCAACCATGGGAGATTTGATTTCTAATAATTTTTTATTTGAATTGGATTCTTCCTCAGAAGCAGCTTTTGAAGCAGAAGTTTCTTCAGCTGTTAAAACGGGTTTGGAAACCGGTAAACTCGCTGGAATTGCTGGTGCTGCCGGAATATATGGAACTGAAATTGACGGATTTGTTTTGACTTCCTTGCCTGTTTTAATTGTCAATTCAAAATCACCTTCTTTCATTTTAAAAACAGAAAGATCAGATTTGCTGACCAGACGTATAAGTTCCTGTATTTCTTTAAAGTTCATGATTTATTGTTTTACGCGTTCAATATACTCCTTTGTCCTGGTATCAACCCGAATATGGTCCCCTTCTTCAACAAAAAGTGGCACCTTAACCAATGCCCCACTTTCTAAAGTGGCCATTTTTTGTGCATTGGTTGCAGTATTTCCACGGACCCCTGCTTCGGTTGATGTTACGGCCATGACTACATGGGCAGGAAGATCCACAGTTAAGGGGATTTCTTTTTCAACATGGTACAAGACCTCGGCTTCCATTCCCTCTTTAAGGAATTCACCATTTTCGATCAGATTGCTATCAATTGCCTCCTGGTCATAAGTCTCTGAGTTCATAAAATGATACCCTGAATCATCTTTATAAAGATACTGCATTTTTCGCCTTTCCACCCGAACATCATCTACATCATGACCGGCTACAAATGTATTTTCTACAACCTTTCCTGAAGATAAACTTTTCAATCGGGTTCTAACAAATGCATTTCCTTTACCGGGTTTGACGTGCTGAAATTCAACAATCACGTAAATATCGTTATTAAAATTAATACACAAACCATTCCGAATATCTGAAGTATTAGCCATTAGATTTTTTTTTAAGAAGGCGCAAAGATAATCCAGAATACCCTACTAAAAAGCAGTATTCAAGCCTTATAGACTAAAATAATAAAGCCAAAATCGGTTTTATGACCTATCTGGGTACTAAATTGAATTCAACCCGGCGATTCAAATAACGGCCGGTCTCATTATTATTGCTTGAAATGGGTTTAGCAGACCCAAAACCTGCATAACTCAATCTGGAGGCGTTTACACCTTGAGAAATCAGGTATTCATAGCAGACTTTTGCCCGACGTTCAGATAAATCCAGGTTGAATTTAGCTGATCCTGAATTGTCGGTATGTCCATGAATAGACAAATTGTAATCCGGATATTTTCTTAATATTTTGGATACTTTATCTAAAATATTGAAAGATTCAGATTGCAGGGTGGCACGTCCAAGGTCAAATTGTACTGCACGCATTGCAAAATCCAGGGTTTCTTTGTCAGCCTTATCAATTACCGGACAGCCCTTATTATTTGCTGGTCCAGGAGCATTTGGGCAACTGTCAATTTTATCCATTACACCGTCTCCATCTGAATCCGGACAGCCTTTAAATTGTGCTAATCCAGCGGTAAACGGACATTCATCCTGATCATCTGAAATACCATCTGAGTCACTGTCTTTTTTCATTTCTTCCGGACAGCCGGATTTTGATTTAATACCGGCAACATTTGGACATTTGTCCTCTTTATCTGAAATTCCATCACCATCTGAATCCGGACAACCATTAAATTCGGCCAAACCGGCTTTATCCGGACATTGGTCGTTTTTATCAGAGACTCCATCCCCATCTGCATCTGCTTCAGGGCAACCTTTGTTTTCTTTGATTCCTTTAAGATTCGGGCATTCATCCTCATTGTCGGCTATGCCATCTTCATCGGTATCCGGACAGCCCATAAATTTTTCAATACCTTTTAATTCCGGACATTTATCGTCTTTATCAGGGATGCCATCACCGTCTGAATCCGGGCAACCCATAAATTTGGCTAGGCCAGGAGTATTTGGACACAAATCAAATTCGTCTATAATACCATCTTTATCGGCATCAGGTTTTTCCATCACAGCTTCTTTGTTTTGGTTTTTCTTGTTTCCCAATAAATACACAAAGCCAAAATGATGTTGGATATGTGATTCAGAATTTGCAATGTTTAACCTGTAATCTGATTGCCAATGCAGGTAAAATTGTGGGTGAACCATAAAATTTATTCCGAGTCCTAGCGGAACCTCAACGCCAAAATCGCCTTCTTTTGGGATGACAAAATTGACACCAGCCACTAAGATTGGATTGGCCCATCTTGATTTTAATACATGTAAATTGCCTTGTGCACCCAGAGTAAAAAATGGATTTTTTATTGTTTCGTCGGTGCTGTCTTTATAAATACCCAATCCAAATGGAACTGTTACAGATAAATTATGAGGAAAATTGCGGATGTAAGCCAATTCAAAACCATTTTGAAATTGACGAAATGCGGCAGCGTCTTTATCCCTAAATGTATTGTAATCAAACAAGGTTTTACGTGCCATAAGCCCCTGTTTAAAATCTGAAAATTGAGCTTGAAGCGGGCTCATCATATTAAAACATATAAAAAATACTAAACAGAGTACGTGTTTCATATAGGGTTTTTTGACTATGCAAAGGTAGGTGAAATTTAGAGGAATGTATTGAAATTTAGCAGTTTGTATCATTAAAATGAACTTAATAAGTAGCTTCAAAAAATCCGGTTGCAGTATTCTTTTTTACATGATCCCATGGAAAGTAACGTCCATTCATAACAATATAAACGCCCGGGTGGAGTGTCTGGACAAAAGCCAATGCGGAACCCAGATTAAAAAAACCATCCGATGAATTTCCAAAAGCGTATGGTATCATAGCACCGGTTATTACAATCGTTTTCACATCAAGTGCTGCTTCTGCCAGTACTTTAGCTGTTAAACTCATGGTATCGGTACCGTGGGTAATTAAGATGTGATTTGAAATCGATTTTTTACAATTGTGAATGATTATTTGACGGTCTTCTTCGGTCATTTCCAGACTATCAACCATCATGAGTGTTTTTATGTCGATGTCAAGAGTACAACGACCCCGTTCCATCATTTCGGGCAAGTGGGTGTCTTTAAAAAAGAGTTGGCCATTTACAAAGTTGTATTCTTTGTCAAAGGTTCCACCTGTAACAAATATTTGAATGAAATCAGTTTTTGGGTCCATACAAGCAATCATTTACTGCCTTCAAAAATAGGGCCAGATCTTTAATGAGTATAAGTTAAATTAATTTTTAATATGTAAAAAATATGTTATATATTTATTCTTGAAATATAGTCTTTTATATCTCGAAATGAATCATTATACGCTGGTCTTTGCCAAAACCAGGACTTGCACAATAAAAGTGTAATCATCATATAATCAATAGTTTACACATGTTGATTCTTATGATAATTTATACCTGGTAGCTATTGGCATATTATTTGCGACAGCTTGCTTGCATTCTAATTATTCACGCCCGGTTAAGTAAAATCCATGCAAACTAATTTTATTAAACTATCTGTCTTTGTTTTAGGTTTAGTCCTTTGTTCATCGAAACAATTGCTTGCGCAATGTGCAAATGCTACCTTGACACTTAATGGATTTAATGCTGGTGGTGGTAGCGGAACCTACGATGATCCGGCGATTGGTATGGTTTCCATTGACTTTTGTATCAAACTCGATAAATACTTTGAGTTAAATACCAATTGGGTTCATGGTGTTTTCATTTCATTTGATCAAATTCCTAAAGGGGTTAAGATTTGTGAAGGCCCGACCGGTTCACAACCTTGTCAGCATGGTAGTCGCTTTTGGGTATTTTTAGATTCAACCAAAGCAGCTCAGAATAATTTGCCCGGCCCTGGATTTTATGTTGACGAAGGGGATGGCAATCCGGCAAATAATTATGGTGACAATGGAATTGGAACGCCTCAGGCAACTTTTCCAGATTTAAGACCTTTCTGTTTCCAAGCAAAAGTTGATTGCAATGTCAGCTCAGCAATGGCGTATTTGCCTAAAATCACCATAACCGGTGACGGCACAACAGGTGCCTGGGAAAATGAAGCCTGCGATGGAGATGTATTCCGAGCGATAGACGGAGGTCCAAATGGCAATGGAACGGTTGTGGTTTGTGGAGCTGTATTGCCCGTAAAATTATTGAGTTTTACCGGGGAAGCTCAGTCCAAAGGAAATGCCCTGAAGTGGGTAGCTTCTTCGGATCAATTATTTTCTCACTTCGAACTTGAACGCAGTAAAACTACCTCGGCACGTTTTCAGACCATCACAAAAATAGAAGCAAAAAAAGGGAACACAGGCAACGGCAGTGAAATTGTTGAATACAATTATTTTGATCCTGAATCAAATTTAAATAGCTATTACAGACTTAAAATGCTGGAAAAAGATGGTTCGTTTAATTATTCAAAAATTATAGCCATTCAAAATAAAGACAAGGGATTTACCGGCAAACGATTTATCATCTATCCAAATCCAACTTCAGATATTTTACAAATGCAAAATGAAGCAGATGATAAATTGGGTCCCCTGGAGTGCAGGATCTATGATATCTGCGGACAACTGATGGCGAGCATTCCATTTAATGTAGATCGTTCAAGTTCCAATTTATATTTTGACATCAGCGAACTATCGCAAGGAGTTTATTTTGTCGACATCTTGTCTGGTGATCAGTCCATCGAAAAGTTGAATTTCATTAAACAGTAGTTGGGCAAAAGCTGATAAGCTATTAAGCTAAAACGCTATTTTTTATTTAAGTAAAAATGGAAGGAGTCTATTGCATTTTGTCTGAAAGGATAAAACAGCCTCTGCTCCTAAACAACCTTATCTGCACAATATGATGAAGCAAATGCATCGGGTTTTGCTTTAAAGATAAAACCCATACTTAAAATATATCCCATTGCTTCTTTTAAAGCGGTATTTGATTTAAATCCTGGATCTGTATTGATGTCGGCGTGAACTTCCAGTGCAATGTCATATTTTTCAAGCAGATCGCACAATTGATAGGCGATTTCAATTGATTTGGCTACTTCAGTAATCATGCGTTCTTTAATGCGCATAATTCCTTTGTGTGTAGTATGGTGAATAAACATAAAGCCACCCCGACCTTCCCGTACAAAAACGATTACCGTTGCAAAGTCAACATGATCCATTCGGGTTTGACTATCGGTTCCAATGCATAATTTAAGTTTGTAACCCGCTGCTTGTTCGCGGAGAATAGTCTGTTCAACCGCATCTAAAATTGGGGTATCTATTAAATCCCCATTTAATCGTCGCCAACTCATGAGATTTAGGAATTTAGCTTAAAAATAGTTAAATTTTTCATATTTGTATTGCAAATTCCAACTCACAATCTGAATGCAGGGTTAAAATATTAAAGCTTACTTTTACACGGTTTTTCAGAAAAAATAAATTCAGATACATGTATATTTTGAAACACGGGGTTCCCTTAGTGCTTTTTTTGCTTTTAACAGCATGCAGACCCTCCAGCAGTCAAACAGAAGCAAAAGGCAACCATTTAATCAATGAACATTCAAACTATTTGCTTCAACATGCTCATAATCCGGTCGATTGGTATCCATGGTCGGATGAAGCTCTGGCAAAAGCGGTAAAAGAAAATAAACTGATCATTGTGAGTATAGGCTATTCTTCCTGCCATTGGTGTCATGTAATGGAAAAAGAATCTTTTTCGGATACAGCAGTCAGTCGCATCATGAATACGAATTTTGTTTCTATTAAAGTGGATCGTGAAGAACGTCCGGACATTGATAATATTTATATGGAAGCATGCCAAATTGTAAATCAGAATGGAGGTTGTGGCTGGCCTCTAAATGCCGTTTGTTTATCTGATGGAAGACCGGTTTGGGTAGGGACCTATCTTACAAAAAACGAATGGATGCATTTGTTAAATCAGATATTGGATGTTTATAAAGAAGATCAGAATCAATTGCAAAAAGCGGCTGCACAAATTGCAAACCATCTCCAAAGTGAGCAACAATTTATGGTCAATGATCAAGAGGTCCGGTTTGAAGAAAAATTCATGACAGACGCCCATGCCAGAATCCTTGCATCACTTGATTTTCAAAATGGTGGACGAACCGGACAAATAAAATTCCCATTGCCTCCTTTGTTAGAATATAATTTAGAATATGCATTTGCAACTAAAGATATTAAAACCAAGCAATGGTTGGATCTCAGTTTGACCAATATGATGGAAGGTGGAATTTACGACCAGTTGGCCGGAGGATTTGCAAGATATTCTACCGATACAAAATGGAAAGTTCCACATTTCGAAAAAATGCTTTATGACAATGCACAATTAATCAGCATTTATGCAAATGCATATCGTTTTACTAATAATCAGGGATATAAAAATTTGATTACGGATTGCACAAAATTTATGTTTAATGAATTTAAATCACCGGAAGCTGCTTATTATTCTTCTTTTGATGCAGATTCAGAAGGAGAAGAAGGCAAGTTTTATGTGTGGACTTTAAATGAACTTAAATCGATCCTTCCTGATGCAAACCAATTGAAATTGGTCGCAGATCATTTTGATATCACCGAAGCAGGAAATTGGGAGCATGGAAAAAATGTATTAAAAATTCACATGTCTCCAAAAGACTTAGCATTAAAATATAAAATTTCAGAAACAGAAGTTGGATCTCAATTGGAAAATGCAAAGCAAAAAATGCTTGCCTATCGAGCTAAACGCACCAAGCCAGGCCGTGATGAAAAAATCATTTGTTCCTGGAATGCCATGATGGTTCAAGCATTGTGTGATGTATATGCTGCAACGTCTGATAAGTCCTATCTGGATGAAGCTATAAAAACAGCAAATTTTATTAAGACGAAATTGCTGCAGAATGATCTTAAATTGTTTCGAAGTTATATGAATGGAAAAACCGGTGCGCAAGGCTTTTTGGATGATTATGCGTTTACAATGCAAGCCATGATCAGGCTTTATGAAGTGAGTTTTGATGAAAGCTGGTTGCAGCAAAGTAAAGCGATCTGTGATGTGGTAATCAAAAATTTTACCGATGAATCCGGATTGCTGTTTTATTACACTTCTTCAGAAGATAAAGCCCTCATTGCCCGCAAAAAAGAATTATCAGATCAAGTAATTGCCTCTTCCAATTCGTTGATGTGTGAAGTGCTTCATAAATTGGGATTGTATTTTTACAACGAAGCTTATTTGGATCGTTCCAAAAAAATGCTTCACGCAATTGCACAACAGCAAGAAAGTATGGATCCGATATATATATCGAATTGGTTGCGCATTCAAATTGGATTTGTAAAACCTCTTTATGAAGTTGCAATCGTTGGAAAAGACTTTGCTGCATTGCATACAACGATATTAAATAAATACACCCCCAACGCCATCTTGTTGGGCGGAGCCACTGAAGGCAGCCTGGAATTATTAAAGGAAAAATTGCAAGAAGATCAAACCTACATTTACGTGTGCAGAAATAAAGTCTGTAAGTTGCCGGTGCAGGATGTTAATAAAGCCATTCAATTAATGAATTAAGTTGAATGGAATGAATGTATTCAAACCGTTTGGTTATCTGCTTGCAGCGATCCGTTTTGTCTTAATCATTGGCACGATGGCTGTGTTGATAGGGCTTGGATTGATACTGATGAAGTTAAAACTTGCCAATCAGGAATTGGCATTTGCCATTCGAATGTATTGGTGTAAAATGGCTTTGTGGATATTGGGTGTGAAGATTCATAAATCTGGAACAGTTGATGTAAGCAATGGCAATTTATATGTTGGGAATCATCGATCGTTTGTGGATCCATTGGTTGCATTCAGTTATATCAGAAGAGCTTATGGCGTTAGTAAAAAAGAAGTTTCCGGATATCCATTAATACATACCGGAGCCGTGCTCTCTGGAATCATTTATGTTGACAGACCGAATTCTGATAGCCGGCATACTGCAAAAGCACAGATTGAAGAAAATTTACGAATTAATCGGAGTATTCTAATTTTTCCGGAAGGGACCACCACCACAACTCCTGAAACTAAACCTTTCAGAAATGGATCATTTGAAGCTGCCGCTGTCACAGGACATCCTGTTGTTCCATTTGCTTTAGAAATGGGAAACCCCGAAACAGATTTTTGGCATGAAGAAAGTTTAATGGGTTTGTATTTTAAAACATTCTCCAAATGGAGAACGCACATCTATATTCATTTTTTCGATCCCATTTACGGCTCATCCGGCGACCAATTGGCAAGGCAGGCTGAAACTATGATAAATGAAAAGATCAAGGAGTTTCAAAAAAATTGGAAACGGTAGGGAGGGAATTCTGCAATGCTACAATGTTACAATGCTGCAATGTTGCAATGGTACAATGTTAAAATGTTTTTAATGGGTAAACTAATTATTTGATGGTTATTCCAACTATCAACTAACAACTATCAACTAACAACTATCAACTACCTAAAATCAATTGAAAGTGAATTCACACAATGTCTGACATTTTTTGGAGTAAATTTTTCTCCTTTAAAGACATGTCCTAAATGGCCACCACAATGGTTGCATAAAATTTCTACACGGCGACCGTCTGCATCTGGTTGGTAGCGGATTGCACCGGGAATTTCATCATCAAAACTGGGCCAGCCGCATCCGGAGTCAAATTTAGCTTCTGATTTATATAATTCTGCCTCACATTGTTTACAAACATAAGTTCCTGTTTCATAGTGTTTGTTGTAAATACCAGAAAAAGGCATTTCTGTTCCTTTCTTTAAAATGATCCGTTGTTCTTCGTCGGTTAATTTATTATAGTCTTTTGGATCTTTCATTTTTTTTTAAGTTTTCCATCAAATTTAGCTCTGAATTTTTTCACTTTAGGTGCTATGACCATTTGACAATAAGGTGCTGAACCATTCAAATTAAAGTAATCCTGGTGATAATCTTCTGCAGGATAAAAATTTGTAAAAGCAGTAACTTCAGTTACAATGGGATCTTCCCAAATTTGTGTAGCCACTTCAGATTTTGATTTTTCAGCAGCATTTTTTTGAGCTTCGCTGTGATAAAAAATGGCAGAACGATATTGCGTACCGGCATCAGCCCCCTGACGATTTAAAGTAGTTGGATCATGGGTAGTCCAAAACACCTCCAGAATTTCTTCAAAACTAATTTGTTTAGGATTGAAATGAATCTGACACACCTCAGCATGTCCGGTAGTGCCGGTGCACACTTCGCGATAGGATGGATTTTTAACACCGCCCCCGGAATAACCGGATTCAACTTTTACAACCCCATTGAGATCTTGAAAAATTGCTTCTACACACCAAAAACAACCTGCCCCTAGGGTGGCTATCTCCAAACTATCATTGCCTGTCGTTTGATCCTGAATCGTAGTCATAGATGCATTCATGGTTTCTTGTGAACTAATGGGTTTTGGCTGATTTTGGCAGCCGGCCAGACTTAATAATATAAAACTTAATACTTTCATTCGAATTAAACAATTTCTTGGTTCAATAACAAATGACCACCAATTTGGTTCGATGGAATAGGAGCGATCTGGAATAATTGGATTTTTTAGCTTTTGAAAACTCTTATAAGAAAATGGATTTATATAAAAATTTGATCGCATCCTAATTTCTATATATGCATGCAATTGTTAATTGGATTCGTTACACATCATTTTGTAATTAAAAAAATCAGCCCCAATTTCTAAGAAATTTGGGGCTTCATCCAGTAGGTATTTTATAGATGGCAAACAATTACTCAAAAATGATCCTTCGATTTATTTTTTGACGTGCAGTAGTTATTTGCAATAAGAAGATTCCCGATCCAATGATCGATTTATTTAAAGTAATTGGATTTGTCAATGGCTGTTGAAGCTTATAAATTTGTTGTCCCATAACATTAAAAACTTTCAATGTCTTTATGGGCGAATCCATTGGTGTTGAAAACCGAATGTTTATTTCATCAGTAGCTGGATTGGGATAAATTAACAGGGAAGAATTATCATTTTTATTCTCTGTCGAACTGATTCGGGAAACAGATTTAAAAAATTCCCAAAACAATTCAGCTTCAATTGGAGGATTTGGTAATTGATTCAGGTAGTTGGTTCCATTGAAATATTCATGTTCTAATCCATAAAAGATGCTCCATCTGAAGAATGCTTTTGATTCTCCCGGCAGGGGATCGGTAAAAGTATAATGGATAGCGTAGGCATTTGAGTCTTTGGAATAATTCCAACTTAAACCCATAGCGGAAAGGTGGTTGGAAAGGTTATTGGAATTCAAAGCAACAGCGGTATCATTAAATGGACAGGGTCTTCCCAATCTATCTATAAAATTATGATCATGAGTTCCACGGATAGCCCATGTAGGAACTTTGGGATTCATTGGTTTAATATCTCTTTCATCCAAATTACCACTTCCGCATCCAGCTGCAGCAAATACTCCAGGCATGTTAATAGTTAATTTTGGAACCATCGTGCCACCACCTGAAAATCCGGATGCATAAATTTTATTTGCATTTATAGGTATAATAGCTGATATTGTATCAATCATTTTATAAAAAAAAGGAATATCATCTCTTAGGGTATCACCTGGGCAAAGTATCGAAAGGGTATTGCCTTCACTCCACTTTGTTTGAACCCCTTCTGTAGTACAATAGATTAAAGCAGTGGGAAAAACTACTATAAATTTTTCCTTCTCGGCTACTTCCTTCCAACCTGATATATTGTAAAATTGCGGTCCGGATTGATTGGAGCCGTGCAACATAAAGACCAAGGGATAGCCTCCTGCAGGAGGATTGCCCGAAGGTTTAAAAATTACCAGTTCACGAAGTTCATTATTGATTAAGAGTTTTGCATCTATCCTTTCTTGTGAAATACCGAAATGATAGATAAGAAACAAACATATCAGCGCAATGTATTTAATTTTCATGAGTACTAATTTCCAGTTTTGTTAATTGAAAATAATTTTATTTAAATAAATCTGTCGATCAGTTTGTAAGGTTAAAATGAACAATCCAATACCTGCTTCAGATTTTTTTATTAGAAGTTCGGAGACGTTGTTGTGAATGCCACTGCATTGTATTTTTCCTGAAGCATCCTGGAGTTTCCACAAATAATTTCCATCATATTCAGGGATTGAAATTTGTATGATGTCTGAAGAAGGATTGGGAAATAAGCTGGCAGTTGGAATTAATTTTGAGTGTTCTGAATTTTTTACAACTACACTGGATTTAAAAAATTCCCAAAACAATTTAGCTGCTTCTAATCTAAAATTCATCCCATTTGGATAAACATGGAACATATCATTGACCAATGTAAATCGATACAATTGTCCGGTATCTCCTGGATTACTTTCTTTAAAATCATAGCTGTGTGTAATGGCTGTTTCAAATTTTGTGAAATTTTGAGTTACACCTTGACAATCAATCATCCGTTGAAGTGCTCTGTTAAAATAGACTAACACCGAGTCATCTCCGAATGGAATTTCGGTAAAGGGGGGTCTTATCGATTTGTCATCTCTTGTTCCCATCATAGCCCATACAGGAATGCGATGGATTGGTTTTGCAGAATCACCAGCTGGTAAAAAAGAACCGGATCCCGCGCAGGCAGCAAAAACATCTCCGGCATCAATAGCTAGTTTATGAATCATTCCACTTCCATTTGAAAAACCTGAAGCAAATATCATTGCAGGATTGACTGGAAAGGTGTCTGCAATTTTATTAGCCAACAGTTTTAAAAAATTGACATCACTGATGTAGTTCTGTGGTGGTCCCGAACATGGAAGATCCGTTACTTGTCCGTTTACCCATCTTAAACCATGGGTTTCTACACTGTCATCCATATAACACCATCTCAATGAGTTAGGAAAAACCGTGATAAAATTTTCTTGTTCGCCTAATTCTTTCCAACCAGAAATGTCATAAAAATATTCTCCATTCTGATTCGTGCCGTGCAACATAAAGACAATGGGATATCCACCAATCGGAGGAGGGCTGCTTGGTTTAACCACGATGCTTTCTCTGAGCCGGCCTTCAGAAATCAGGTTTATATCATAACGCGTTTGAGAGAATAAGCTTGCAAAGCAAGTCAAATAAACAACCCAACCGAGAATCAATTTCATAAGATTTAGATTCATTAGTTAAAAATAACTTTTTGACTTAAAGTAGCATTGTCAAGATGTGCACGAAACAAGAATAAGCCAGTTCCCAATTCCGATTTTTTAATTTGTACGGACTCACCGTTTGCTTGATTCCCTTTTAATCGTAGATTACCCTGCGTGTCATATAGATTCCAATGATAATTTCCATGAAATTCAGGAATAGAAATTGTTACGAGATCATTGGAAGGATTTGGATATGCATAGATACCAATTGATCCCTGATGTTGATGCTCAGTCGCAACAGCTACCGAACGTTTAAAAAACTCCCAGAAAATTAATGGAGCACTCACTGGGTAATTTGCACCATTTGGATATTCATGAGTCATTCCTTTTAACAAAGTGAAAATATATGGTTTGGAAATTTCACCGGCCAGACTTTTTGTAAACTGATAGGTATGTGCGCTATCCTTTTCATTTTTAATAAATGCTGTATCCAGTCCCTGGCAAACCAAAGCCCGGTTGAGAGAACTTTTTAAATAACCTAAGATCGAATCACCTCCAAATGGCAATTCAGTAAATGGAGGTACAATAAAACGGTCATCGAGTGTACCCACCATTAACCAAATGGGAATTCTATGAATTGGACGAGCAGAATCTCCAACGGTCAAATTTGCACTGGTTCCTGCAACTGCTGCAAATACATCTCCTGCATCTATAGCCAGTTTGTGTATCATCGAACAACCATTCGAAAAACCAGAACAGAAAATCATAGATTCATTTACAGGAAAAGTATCTGAAATTCGTTTGGCCAGTAATTTTAAAAATTTTACATCATCAACATAGTCTTGTGGTGGTCCTGCACAGGGGTAATCGGTTACATTCCCATTTACCCAGCGGGTGTTGTGTTTTTCTATGCCATCTTCTACGAAACACCAACTCAAAGAAGATGGAAATACCGTGATAAAATTTTCTTGTTCGCCAACTTCTTTCCATCCTGAAATATTGTAAAATTTTTCACCATCTCCGCTGGTTCCATGTAACATAAAAACTACCGGATATCCGCCGGGTGGTGGCGTTGTACTGGGGACTACAATGATGCTTTCGCGCATCCTTCCATCTACGGGAAATTGAACATCAAAGCGACGTTGACTGAATACCTGAAACAGGCATCCTAAAATAAATCCGATGGTAAAAATTCTTTTCATATGCATTTTTTTAATAGTACAAATTTAGACTTTTTTGGGAGCGATGCCTTCACCCCAAAGGGTGATTTCTTTTAGTTTTACCAATATCACCCTTAAGGGTTATTGAAAACCTGCTGCCTCAAACTATCTTTGATTTCAGATTTTAAGCTATATTGAAACAGGTGAAAGATATATTTCTGCTGATTTTTAGTTGTTGCTTTTTGTTTTTTACAACAAGAGCTCAGAATCAATTGGCACCTTCAGGCCGTTTGCAATTAGAAACAATGGCTATAAAATTGATTGACGGCGACCCAGAAAATGCAAATTCAGTATTGAGTAAATGGATTCACTATTATCAAGAGCAAAAAGATTCCAAACTTGAAAATTTATGCAATGTATACCTGGCAAAGACATTTATTGAAATGGACAAGTCAGAAGATGCTGTGGTGATTCTAAATAAACTGATTCCAAATTCTGAACCATACACCGAAGCCCTGGCTTTGAAAACCCTGGCATCTGTTGATTTTAAAAACGGTCGTTTTTTTGCATCCACAGTAAAGATTCGCTCTGCAATGGATCTTGCAAAGGTCAATCAGGAGGAAAACCTGATGGCGTCTTTGCAGGAAGACTTAGCGCAAGTATTTGATAAAATTTCCAAGCCGGATAAAGCCATTCAATTTTACAGGCGATCGCTGCAATTATTTACAAAATTAAATAACAAATCGGCCATGCAAAAAAATGCACTGGCATTGGGCCGTATTTATTTGTCTTTGGAGAAATTGGATTCTGCATATTATTTTATCAATCAAAGTTTGGTTTTATCAACGCAGGAAAAACTAACAAATGCGTTGTATGAATCTAAAATAGAACTGGCTAATTTATATTATAATAAAAAGGATTATGCTAGTATGAAGGAAATCATTCAGGCAATCGATACGGCATCCGATAAACCAAAACAAGATTTTTTTAATGTTCGATTATTTGTACTTAAGGGAAATTATGCAATGGCCCTTCATTCAGAGTCAGCAGCGCTGGAAGCATTTAACAAAGCGGAATCGCTTTCCCACCAGGGGTTTACTCCGTTCATTGATTATTACATTAAATCCAATTTGGCAGAAGCCTATTATCGCAATGGAAATTTGTCGAAAGCATATGAATTGGTTAAATATTTAAATCATAACAGCAACAGCTATTCGAGTAAGGAAAATCAGAAATTGGCAGAAAGCATTGCAAAAAATTCGGAGTTAACAATCAGGGACAAAGAAATAGACTATTTGAAAATTCAAAATCAGTTGAATGAAGAGCGACTGAAGCGGGAATTGATGTTGAAAGAAGGCCTTCGAAGAGAAAATGCATTGAAGGACATTTCTTTGGCGCAGGAACAAAGATTAAATGAAGCATCTATTCGGGAAAAAGCATTGCAAGCACAACAATTGGAAAAAGAAAAAGCATTGAGCTTGTCTTTAATTCGGGAAAACGATATGCGGAATGCAACGCTGGCAGATGAACGCAATTTTCAAACGTTTTTGTGGACTGGTATTATTCTATTAATGGCATTGGCTTTATTGGTTTTTTATTTATTTAGAAAACAACAAGAGAAAAATTCTATTATTCTCAAACAAACCAAAGACCTGGAGTTTGTCAATAAGGAAGTGCACCATCGGGTCAAAAATAATTTGCAGGTGATCTCGAGTTTACTGGATTTGCAATCAAAATATACTCAGGATGTACGCTATGAAAGTCTGTTGAATGAAAGCAAGCACCGGGTACAATCCATGGCATTTATACATCAGAATCTCTATGAATCAGCCGGAATGAATATGGTGGATATGCCCAACTACATTCAAAATCTGGTAGATCATCTGTGGACGGCCTATCAAAGAGAGGGCGAGCAGGTCGAGATCGAAGTAAATGTCAAACCCATGCAACTCCATATGGATCTGGTGGTCTCCATTGGGATGATCATCAATGAGTTGGTGACCAATTCATTGAAATATGCTTTTAGTGAACGGACAAATGGAAAAATTCGTGTTACGCTTTCTGAAACCTTGAATTTGTTTCAACTGGAGGTGTCAGATAATGGAATTGGTATTCCGGAGTCCATAGACGTGGCCGGTGCAAACAGTTTTGGTTACAAGATGGTCCGTGCTTTTGTTCAAAAACTAAAAGGAACAATGCAAATTGTTCGTGATCAGGGTACAACTATCCAAATTCAATTTACCAAAAGATCCTAATGGAAGCTATCAATTATAAAGTACGTGTTTTGATCGTTGAAGATGAACCTTTGATTGCGGAAAACATAGCCATGTATTTAAACAATCATGATTATGAAGTGGCTGGTATTGCTTATGATTACGAAGAAGCCATTTTAAAACTGGAACAGGAAAAACCGGACATCGTACTGTTGGATATCAATTTGGAAGGGGAGCTCGATGGCATTGATGTGGGAAAATTTATACATGAAAAAATGGGCATCCCCTTTGTTTTTTTAAGTTCCTATTCTGATAAAAGCACATTGGAACGCGCCAAACACATACAGCCTTCAGGGTATTTGGTCAAACCTTTTCACGAAAAGTCATTGATGGCTACCCTTGAAATTTCGTTATCAAATTTTGCAAGCAGCAACCATGTTCAAATTACTGAACTCAATCTGGAAAAAATAAATTCACAGCTGTTGAGTCCATTGTCTCAAAGAGAATTTGAAGTATTGTTTTTAATCTATGCTGGTAAAACCAATCAACAAATAAGCCAGGATTTGTTTATTTCGATCAATACGTTAAAAAGGCATATCAACAATGCCTACATGCGATTGCAAGTAACAACGCGTACAACCGCCATCAAGAAATTGCGAGAATTGATGAAAAGAAATTAATTCGAAATAGCGGGTTATATTTTATTATTTTGTTTGGAGCGTTGCTGGTCTTGGTATGCTACTTGCTAAAATTTCATAATGAAATGAGCAGTATTGAATAGGGAAGCCATTGGTTTTTGCAATACGAAACTGGTAGATTAGAGTTAGAATAAATCGCCTTATCAGCTTGTCAGGCTCTTGTGATTGAATTCCAGATTGTAGAATTACTCTTGCTATTGTTTTAGCATAGCTTTAGTACAAGATATTCATTTACAGACGATTAGTATTTAATTTCGTTTTTAGTTCGTCAAATTGCCAGAAATAGCGTATCTTTGCACCCTCATATCGCGGAGTGGAGCAGTTGGTAGCTCGTTGGGCTCATAACCCAAAGGTCGTAGGTTCGAGTCCTGCCTCCGCCACAAAAGAAAAAGCCTGTCGGAAGACGGGCTTTTTTCATTTAAGGAAAATTATTCGAGTGCTGACAAAGCTTTGCTTGTCGGCTTACAGTCTACATCTCAAAACAAAAGTCTGTTAAGATAGTATGCTTTAATTTTTGAAAAAATATATAAAACCAAATTAGTATCAATCAATCCAGAATGTTAGCAAAAACAGGTTCCATATCTAATGTTTAAGATTTAAAAATATTTTAGCTGTATTACAAGGGATTTTATTATTAATATAAGGTTCAAATGGCATACAATTTAAAGTGAATATTTCTTAAATCAATAAATTTAAAATTGTTATTTATTGAAATTTGATTTTTTGTCAGTTCAATTTATAAGTACAATTATTTCAAGTAGCATTTGATTTGCAGGTAATTGATTTAATATTTTATTTATCCAAAAGCTATAAAATTATCTAATTAAACGGCATAACTAAATATTTTCTTGAATTTAATTCAAATCAAAAGACAAAGATTGGTATTGCAAAACTAATTTCAGGAAAGATAGTATCGTGTTAGTTGTATTTTACTTGAAAATAAAAAGTGGTTCGGATTGTAATAATTTGGTGTAGAAAATAGGAATTAGAGTATCAATTCAAAATGGTCTCAGGAACTACCTTGCAATTATTTTAAATTGGAAATTCATTGTTAAATGGTTGAATTTTAACTTTTCCAAAATGGTTTAATTAAAATGGATTTGCATGGCTTAAAAAATAAATTATACTGTTAACTGATTCCTGACCACTTATTATTGATTGCTGTTTTGGGGATTGTTCCCTCATATTTTGTAAGGTATAAGGACCTGAGACTTATGGCGATTGATTTAGTTCTGGAAAGGCAACTATAGTTTAACCAGCTTACAATTGCGTTAAATCAATTCTATAACCTCCCTTCATTTAAAAAGCAAATGCAACAAAAGGAGAATGCATCTTCCTTATATTTGATATTTTGTTTTATTAGGATTTGAAGTGTTTATTGAAATAATTATTTTGGAAATTTGAAATTTTCTTAAAAATTTCTATCTTTATATCGTTTAACTAAATTATTTATTTATGAAAACTCAGTTAATTTCTTTTTTATTTCTTTTTTCTTTGGCTTTAGTTTCAATTTCATGTGGAGATGATAATGAGCCAAATAAACCTTGTTCTACGGCCTATGCTGATGAACTTCAAAATGAATTAAGTGCTTTAACTGCAGCGGCCCAAGCTTACAGTACGAATCCTACTCCTGCTAACTGCCAAGCTTATAAAAATGCTGCGCAGGCTTATGTCAATGCTTTGGAGCCATATGGAAATTGTTCTGAACTTACAGGTCAATTGAGAACAGATTGGGAAGCATCCTTAAATGCTGCGAAAGCATCTGTTGCAGCGATTCAATGTTAAGCTTATAAATTGTAATTCTGGACACAATTAAGTAGGGCGTCTTATTAAATTGTTCTGTTTAGTCAGTAATGACATCGATTTTTCAACCAGACACTTAATTCAGGATATTTCTTGCTAGGATACTAGTTGGAAACTTCAATCAAAGTAGTCAAAACCTAGAGGATATCTTCAAAATGCTTAACTAGAGTAAGCATCCGCAAATTGTCAGTCAGTTGACCATGTTTGGTGAACCAAGGCCTAAGAAAATATATTTGGATTAACATTTGGGGCCAATTGTCTGGGGAAGATTCTCAATGTCTAAAATCCATGGATTCTTCCTTGCACAGAGGGAGAAGTTGACGTTGATTTTAAATATTTTTGAAGGTAGGGCTGAGGTCGAAAATGAGACACACATTTGATTATGATTTTCCACATCCCGGGCAAGGAGCAAATATATCCGGGAGAGGGAATGATGTACCCAATATTTGCTAACAAACGTTTGTGTAATTCTTCGAGGCCGATCATTTTTTCAAGTCAGGCTTTCAAATCTTGATTGAAAAAAAGGCACATTAAATTCTTCCATTTCTGTAAAATCAAGAATGTCTTGTTTTTCATAAGAATTTGTATCGCTTCTAATTCCAATTTGGTGCTCATTGAATCTTAGCTCCAAGTCGCTGAAAAATAAAAATATTCAAGGAAATAGGATCATTATTTGGATTATTGACCATCCTCTTGAATTAATTTTTTTTTTGGAATCTGGCAGATGACAAGTTATTGGAGTCGAAGGATATTAAACAATTCTAACTTAAATAGTTTAAAGCCTTTTTTTGATTAGTATTTTGAATCGATAGCGATGGAATTTCCTTTTCTTTCAGTAAATTTGGAGTTTATTTTTTAACTTGAACTGAATCCTAAGTGTTACATAGACATCAGGGAAAAATTACCAAGCTTATAAGTATCGAATATGAATCTTGGGAAAGGGAATAGTAGTCTAAAATTTGTTGCACTTTTTAAAGTAAATTATCAATCATTTAGTGGCATGAAGATGCTTTTAATGTTGTCCGTTTGCCAAGGTTTGTAACAACAAAATCCTCAGGACTGATTTGAATTTGTAAATACTAAATCAATTTTATTTTAATACAGACGCAAAATGAATATTCTTAAGACCAGCTTTTTGCTAATACTTACACTGATTCTTGTACCCGTTTTCAGTTACTTCAAAGGCAGTACCCTTGGACCTTTGGAATGGAAGTTATTGACTAATCTATCTTATATCGTTTTGTTTGCAATTGCCTATTGTTTTATAGTCTCTGAACTTACAAAAAACAACAGCCAGGTTGACAAACTCTGGAGTTTATTGCCGATCCTTTATGTTTGGATCGTTACCTATGCTTCTGAATTCAATATTCGATTGGTTGTGATGGCCATCCTGGTAAGCATTTGGGGAATCCGTCTGAGTTTTAATTTTGCTTTGAAAGGTGCTTATCACTGGAAATTTTGGGCAGGTGAGGAAGACTATCGGTGGAAGGTATTGCGACAAAAACCTGAATTTCAAGCAAAATGGAAATGGACCTTGTTTAATTTATTTTTTATTTCTGCGTATCAGAATGTATTGATTTTATTATTCACGCTTCCTTCAATCATTGCATTTCAATTCAGGCATGTTCCATGGAGTGTTTTTGACACCCTCATTACTTGTGTTATACTTTTCTTTATTATTTATGAAACCATTGCCGATATCCAGCAATGGAATTTTCAAAGTAAAAAATGGGCATTGCTCAATGCAGGAGAATTGCTTCCGGAAGATTTGAAAAAAGGTTTCTTAGATCGCGGATTGTGGGCTTACAGTCGCCATCCAAATTATTTTGCAGAGCAAGCAATTTGGCTTAGCTTTTATTTATATAGTGTATCAGTCAGTGGACAATGGTTTAACTGGAGTATCGTTGGTGCTTTGTTACTCATCTTATTATTTCAGGGCAGTGCCAATTTTAGTGAGGAAATCAGTGTTGGAAAATATCCGGAGTATAAATCATACCAGAGCAGGGTTAGCAAATTTATACCTTTTTTAAAATAGGGTACTATCCGTGTATAAATTTTCTGGATAATGGAATGCACAGGATTTTAATGTTGGGGCTGAATATTTCAAGTATTAATTGCTTATATAAAACTGAAGAATCTTGATTTAACCATGATCCAGATTATGGGAGGAAAGTCTTTAGCTAAATGTTGAAATGCTGAATTTCTGAAATGTTACTAAAGTACAATTTACAACATCACATCAAATAACACCAACCAACCCCATTCCTGTTTTTACCGTATTAGTTTTTAAACTAAGCCCTTTTCTTTAATGATTTTAAAATAGTTCACCATGCTACACCAGCTGTCTGTAAAATTCCAAGTACCGGTAATTCTGTTGTTTGTTTGCTCTCAATTAGTTTCCCAAACTTTACAGGTTCCTGGATTGATTTCTCCTTCAGATCAATCAACCCATCAGGTTTTAGGAACTCGCTTAAAATGGAATCTCAATTCAGAAGCAACCAGCTATACGCTTAGAATTTATTCAGATCCATCATTAACAAAGCTGGTTTTTAAAGACAATCAAGTGAACAGTACCAGTAGGGTTGCAGAAAATTTGCAATACAATACGGTCTATTATTGGACTATACAAGCATTTAATTCCAGCAGAAACAGTCTTGAATCCAAGGCCTGGTCTTTTCAAACCATGCCGGACAATCCGAATGCAGTTACATCGCATCCCCGCTTATTAATTACGCAAGAAGATCTTCCGCGCTTGCAATCCTGGGCCAATGCAAACAATCCAATTTATCCTGCATTCAAACAAGTTTTAAATACTGCAATTCAAGCCTATGATGCTAAATTTTTTCCAGGCGGAATTGCCAATCCGAATTGGCCGGATATAGGTAACACGACCTGGTCTGCTTATGTTACCGAATCGTATGCAGAATTTTTTGCATTTTGGTCTTTAATAGATCCGGATCTCACACAAAGGGCTATTCATGCCCAACGTGCCCGAAATTTATTGATGTATGTGATCGATCAAGCTTTATTAGGTCCAGCCTCAGGAGTTCCATTTCGTGATCCAGGTTTCATGACCTATGACCGTTCGCGTGTTTATGGTGAAGGCTGTCCGCTAACAGTAGATTGGATTTATAATGCAAAAGATTTCCAGGGGAAAGACATTCTGACTAAACAAGATAAAGCTAAAATCAGAACGGTATTTTTACGCTGGTGCGAAGAACAATTGACTGCTTACAATCATCCAACTCCAATTGGATTGATCAATGACAAACAAATTCAACTAACCAACCGGTGGATTTTAAATAATTATTATTCTGGTCATGCACGCAATATGACGTTTATGTCACTTTCCATCGATGCAGAAGATGATCCTGAAATTAATTCGAATTTGCATTATTCCGCACTGGGTAACAGTTTGCGCAGTTATATTTTTAATGCAACCGGGGCCTGGTTGTATGGGCAATATGCTCAATATGAAAAACCGGATATTGTTGCGGCAGATTATAACATTCCAAATTTCGGCTTGGGAATGGGCAGTGGTGGATTGTCAGTTGAAGGCTCGCTCTATGGTTTGAGTATTGGTTGGGTAGCGCAACAAATGCTTGCACTGAAAACAGCCGGTTGGGCAGATGAAACCATTATTGGAAAACAAGCAAAGCTTTTAAAAAGTAACTATTGGAGTCTCTTGATGGAAGGAATGTTGCATCAAATTGCTCCTGAGCCCTACATTCCGCCACAAGCCACTTATTATGGACCAATTTATCCGGTTGCGAATTATGGTGATTTGTTACGGACTTGGGTAACCCCTGAATTAATGCAATTGTCAGCACCGATTGGCTTAATTGATATGAAACTTGCAAATAATCCCATTCGATTAAATCAATGCCGTTGGTTCTCTTGGAATGTATTGCAAGGCGGTGCAGGTCTATTAAATTATAGATTGGCAAACACCTGGTCAGGTAGCAATGCTACGGATGCCTTATATTATTTCTTATTATTTGATCCAGCTGCAAAAGACCCGGTTGACCCTCGACCTGATTTAAATAGAACATTCTTTGACCCCGCATTCAGTAAAATTTTGTCGCGAACAGATTGGACCGGCAATGCATCCTGGTTTAACTGGCAGTGTCATTGGACCAGTATCAATCATCAAAGTGGAGATGGTAACCAATTTGAATTTTTTAGAAAAGGGGAGTGGTTGATCAAAGAACGAAGTGGTTATACCAATGATGGTATCGGATATACTTCTGCTTTTCACAACACGCTTGGATTACAAAATACTCAGCCTGCAAACCTCCAATGGTATGAAGCACCAACCATCGAACGGGGTGGTCAATGGACACAAGGAGTGAATGCCGGAGATCCATATGTAATCACCAGCATCCACCCGGAATTTGTATATGCAACCGGTGATGCAACTAATTTATACAACCGTCCCAATCCATTCAGTGCAAATAATGCATCAACAGATATTGAATTTGCAAGCCGATCCATCGTGTGGTTGAAACCGGATCACATCATTATTTATGATCGGGCAAAATCAAAAGTACCGGATCGTTTCAAACGATTTTATATTCAATTAACGGCAACCCCAGATGTTTCTGGAAAATCTATGCATGTTTTAACTCCTGGTGGACAAAACGTTTTCTTATCCAACCTTTTGCCTGAAAATGCTGTATTAACCCCTTCCGTTGCAGAAAATATTAATGCGTTGGCCCAGGAAGAATTTACAACACATCAACTTATGATTGAAGATCCAGCCAATCCACAAGATGTTCGTTTTTTAAATGCAATCCAAGGAGCTGATGGAAATGTATCCGCTGATTCCGTTTTACTCATTCAATCGGATTCAGGGACTGCATTTGAAGGAGCTGCTATTAAAAATACCCTGGTGTTGTTTCCAAAGATTTGGGGCGAACTCCTAAAAACCACCAGTTATATAATTCCAAATCATATTACAAAACATATCGTTACAGGATTAATACCTTATGGAGGCTATCAGGCAACATTGATTCCAATTGGATCTCTTTGTCGGGTAGAACTTAGTCCGGGTAATCAACTGCAAGCAGATTCCGGTGGAGTCCTGATTATAGATCACAGCCTTACCGATGTAAAGAATAATAAATTCCTGGATTCCGCGAGTTTAGAAATTAGCCCGAACCCTTTTCAAGCAAACACACAAATACAATTTGATTTAAAAGAGTCTGAAGTTTTGAGTTTGTATATTTTAAATAGCAATGGACAAAAAGTCCAAACCATTTTTGAAAATAAATATTACCCTAAAGGACAGATTCAACATACTTGGACAACAACACAAATCGCAGCTGGAATTTATTTGGTCCTGTTGCAATCTGGCCAAAAGGTTCTAGCCCATGCGTTTGTTTGCAAACAATAAAATTCTGAAGACATTAAATGAATTTCTCTGTTTTTTAAATAGATATAGTCAAAAGAGTGCATTACATTTTAATCTTTGAATGATTGCATTTGAAACGTTTATTTATCTAAAAAAATATTTTGTTCTAAACACAAATCATAAAGCCCCTTTCAAGGGGTTTGGGGTTCAAAACAGCATAGAAGAAACGCAAATTTCATTTTGAAGAAGAATTGAAAAATTGAAAGAGTGAAGAAATTGAAAATAGGTAAACAGTACTCGAACCCCCAACCCCCTTGGAAGGGGGCTTTGAAAATTACTTCAAAGTATGATGCATAAAACAAGTATCATTGATGGAAGGAAATATTTTGTTCTATACACAAATCATAAAGCCCCTTCCAAGGGGTTTGGGGTTCGGATAAACATGAAGGAAGCGCAAATTTTAGATAGAAGTCGAATTGAAAAATTGAAAGAGTGAAGAACTTGAAAAATAAGTAAACAGTACTCGAACCCCCAACCCCCTTGGAAGGGGGCTTTGAGTTTACTTCAAATGTTGATGCATGAAACAAGTATTATTTTAATAAAATATTAATTTACGTAACACAAATCATAAAGCCCTTTTCAAGGGGTTTGGGGTTCGGATAAACATGAAGGAAGCGCAAATTTTAGATAGAAGTCGAATTGAAAAATTGAAAGAGTGAAGAAATTGAAAAATAGGTTAACAGTACTCGAACCCCCAACCCCATTGGAAGGGGGCTTTGATTTTACTTCAAATGTTGATGCTTGAAACAAGTATTATTTTAATAAAATATTAATTTACGTAACACAAATCATAAAGCCCCTTTCAAGGGGTTTGGGGTTCAAAGCAGCATGCGAAAAACGCTAATTTCATTTTGAAGAAGAATTGAAAAATTGAAAGAGTGAAGAAATTGTAAACAAGTAAACTGTGCTCGAACCCCCAACCCCCTTGGAAGGGGGCTTTGATTTTACTTCAAATGTTGATGCTTGAAATAAGTATTATTTTAATAAAATATTAATTTACGTAACACAAATCATAAAGACCCTTTCAATGGGTTTGGGGTTCAAATTTGCATGAATGAAGTATGTCTTTAAAATTTAGAGGAATTGTCAATTCTAAATTTCGATTCCTTAAAAAAATTTTAAGTTCGAAGCAAGTCGACAATACTTATCAATCTTTTGATTGAGAATTGTCATCTGCTTTTAAGCAGATTTGTAGTAATATTGGAAGATGAAAGCAATTTTGTATCTTCCTTTAATTATGATTTTAATGTCCTTAAATCTGTCAGGACAATATGCCATTGATGCGGCTGGATCTTATGTTAAAAATGGAGCCTATTCTGCAGCTTATTCGGTAGGTGAGGTATCCACTTTAACAATAAGGGGTGTACAGTCAACCTACGCTTCCACCTCGGGAGTTATCCAACCAGATCCATTAAGCATTACCGGAACGAAAAATCCAGGCATTACTACCATCCGGATTTATCCGAATCCGGTAAATGATTTCCTGAGACTTGAAACGGACCGAACTGATTTAATTCAGTATGTCATTTATTCGATGCAGGGTAACTTATTAGCTCAAGGAACGGTCAAAGGTATGTCAGTACAACTTGATCATTTGATACCGGGCATCTACCTGATCAAATTTAGTTTAGTTGATGCGCATGAAAGTCAGTCTTTTTTAATTTCAAAACTTTAATTTCCAAACAAATTTTTAATAAGATGAATCTATTTACATTTTTTAAATCCATCACAATGAGTAATCGCAATCCGTTTATCATCCTGGTCTATAGTTTGCTAATATTCAATGTCAGCATAGCGCAAATCCCAAAAGGATTAAATTTTCAAACCATCGTGCGTGACAATTCCGGCAAGCCATTGGTATCCCGTAATGTGAATTTTAAGTTTTCGATTTTGCAAGGTGGTACCAGCGGAACCTTGGTGTATTCAGAAGAACACCGTGCGTTGACGAATGAATTTGGTTTAGTAAATTTATTGCTAGGTTATGGTTTTCCCCTTAGTGGAAAATTTGATCAAATTAAATGGGCTGATGGAAGTTTGTTTTTAAAGACTGAAATAGATCCTAACGGAGGAATCAACTACGAGTTGTCCAATGTAGCTCCATTCTTAAGTGTGCCTTATGCACTCTATTCAGAAAGTACCCAACTGACTGCGGGTCCGGGCATATTAATTGAAGGAAACAAAATCAGCAATACCGGAGATCCAGATCCTGCCGATGATTTAAAAAATGGTTCACCGGTTGGAGGCGATTTAACTGGAACTTTACCAAATCCTAAAGTAACAGGATTGCAAAACAGGCCGGTCATGGATATCAATCCACAATTAAATCAAGCATTGGTTTGGAATGGAACCCAATGGGTGCCGGTAAGTGTAGACCACGATCCAACCAATGACTTGTTGATTAACAGTCCGGCAGGTGGCGACCTAACCGGCAATTTGCCCAATCCCAAAGTAATTAAATTAAATGGGTTTCCACTGGCTTCAACAACACCAGATTCAGGGGATGTGTTGGTTTTTTCACAAGGAGAATGGAAGCACCTTCCGATTGGATCTTCGCCATCTGCTGGTGTTTGGAAACGCAGTGCAAATGATGTGGTCCTTGAAGATCCTGCGGGAATTCAAAGGGTCAATGCATCAAATGCTTTGATACAAACACAAAATTCATTTGCTGCATATAAGGGAAGTGATAGTACAGCAGTTTCACCAGTTGGCATTCAATTCATTCAGGGTATTGGTGCCATGCAATCTCGATCTTTTCAGGGCGCTAATACACATGTATTATCCTACGGTAACAAATATTTATATGGACTAAATAGTTTTACAATTGGAAGTCCCTATGCAGAATTGGAATTTTGGAATAACGATATCAGTCATAAAGAGCTTCGAGCTGCATTAAATCCATTTGAACTGCGTTTTGATGTGGCTACTCCGGATCGGGGAGGATATTATTATGGAACCGGATTTACCATTGACCGAAAAGTCAAAGATTCACCATTAGAATTTGCGGGAGTTGAATTACGGGATAGTAGCATGTATTTCTACAGTGGCAATAAGGATTTTGCCGGAATCGATGTAGCAACAAATTATGGGGGAGGCCTCTTTACATTTGATAAGAATGGAAAAGACCGAATGTATTTTTCTTCATTAATTAGCGATCAGACACAACCTTATATCGGATTGTTTTCAACTAAAACGAATCGGGCTGTTGCAGAAATGCAAAGTTTTAATTCAGCCGGTGAATTTGTTTTGTATAATTCAAATACAGATCAATACAATGTGTATGCAGGTTATTCTGTCAATGGTCCAAATTATCCCTGGTTGGGAATAGGAGATGGAAATGGGGGCAATTCTGCAGGAATGTATTTAGCAACCAATGGACTGGGAACCATTTTTGCTGACGTTAAAAATTTTAGAATGGATGATCCTACAGATAAAGATCGTGAAATCTGGTATGCGTGTATTGAAGGTCCAGAAGCCGCTGCGTATGAGCGTGGCACAGGACATTTGGTGAATGGAGAAGCTTTTGTATTCTTCTCAGAACATTATAAAAATGTAATTAATCCTCAATCCATTACAGTGCAACTAACTCCCGGATCTGCAGAAACATTCGGGGTAGCAGTTGTTGAAAAGAATGCCGAAGGATTTCGGGTCAAAGAATTACAAAAAGGAACAGGCAACTTCAGCTTTGATTGGGAAGTTAAAGCAGTTAGAAAAGGATTTGAGTCATATGAAGTGTATCATAAAAAGGAAAATTTAAAAGCGGTGCATGAAGTTAAAGGATATGCACCAGATACATCACGTGTTAATTCAGTTCGTGGTTTTATTAAACGATAAATTATTTGGGATGAGGGGCAAGTTTTGCTATTTTTTGGAATTGTAAAAAATACTGTGACTTGAGAAGTTTTTTTAATTAGTTACGGTGATAAAGTATTTTATCCAACCTAAATACTAATAGACAAATTATTGGATGTATTTAATATTTGGTATTTAATTTGATTTCCAAGCCGCACCACTTTTTTTCTTATAAGTAAGAAATGTAATTACATAGCCAAGTTCCTCAGCAGAAATATTATCTTCTCTAACAAATTTCATATGATCCAAATTTGAAATGCGAATCTGATATGATTCCAATTGAGCAGGATTAAAATCAGGTATGACCTCTTTTCCTTTAAACTTCATATAATGACATTTTGCACAATTTAATAGAAACAAATTCTTTCCTTTATTGCATAATTTCAAGTATTCAACTTTTACCGAATTGGTCATCTCAGCAGGAAATTCATATTTAATTTTTTGTTGTGTATTGCATGCGATTAAATATGCAGATAAGAAAATGTAACTGACAAAATATTTTATTTGTTTGAACATAATTTATTTTTTTTCAAAAAAAACGGGAAATAAGTCAAGCTCATTTCCCGTAGAATTTAATGTTTTATTCGTTAATTAATGGATTACATTTAATTTAAGTTTAGTCGAATTGCTTCCTAATGTAATATGAATGAAATAAACACCTGGAATTAAAGTATCAGTTGCTATTTCAATTTCATTTTTACCCGGTATAAGCTTTTTCAAGACAGAACCAAGCACTATTTTACCTTGTTCGTTTACAAGTGATATTGAAACTTTTTCAGATTTAGTTGCAATTATCGAAAGTGTTGTTTTGTCATTTGTAGGATTTGGATATAAGTTTACCATTGAAATGGTTGCATCATTGCCATTAACTCCAGTTAGTACGTCTCCCTGTAAGCCAAAATTGTAATTTCCTTCATCAATATCATTGTTCAATATATTGATGATTGAAGTATGGGTTCCGCCTGAGGTTGGAGTAAATCTTACTGTAATACTTTGAGACCCACCAACTGGTATTGTCATTGGAAATGCAGTTGGGGAAACCAAAGTAAATTCTGAAGCATTTAAACCAATGAATTGTATCTTATTGATATTTAAAATTCCTAATCCTGTGTTTTGTATTTCAAAACTTTTATCTATAAAGTTTCCAATAGTAGTAACTCCAAATAAAGTATTGTTATAAGAAAGTGGATTAATATCTCCATCAATAATATCTAAACCATTGCCTGACACATTTATTTCTGGATTTGAATTATACGTATCAGGATTAAACATAGCAAGGAGTTGTCCGCCTTCATAAACAGCTCCTGAAATAGAATAATGGGCCTGATCTACTAATAAAAATTTCCCAGGACCTAAAATGCTTTGAGCATCAATAATTCCTGAAGATTCTTCGTCTTGTGTCAAGTAATTTTCTTTGCCTTGAATAAATCTTTCAGGATCATGGTGTCCAATTTCTTTTAATTCATCGGTGGCAATCGTGTATTGCCAAATTTTTCCGATATGTACATTGTTACCAACATCTTCTTGAAGAAAGATATGTCCGGAATTGTCAATTGTTATATTATCAAGCATTTTTTGTCCTTCGGTCCCGTCTAAGATGGCAGTAATGAAACCGCCTAGAGCTGGATTATTAATATTTGAAAACTCTAATTTCCACAACCTGCTTGGACTGTTAAATGCATTTGTTGTGACAAAATAAAATACATTAGGGTTTGAAGGATCCCAAACCCCATCTTCAGGTCTTAAAAAATTGGTTACTCCGAGATTATTGCTCTTATTATTTAAGGCGGTTCCTGAAGAATCACGAACATTTCCCAGATCAATCAAATTAAATTTTGTATTTGCATTCGGAATACTTGCACTGATTTCAGTCAGTAATCCTGAAACACTTATTCCATATAATTTACCATTTGTTAAGCCTGCTTTGTCAACTTCACTTCCTGAATTTGTTTTAGTACCTTCATAAATATAAACCTGTCCAGGAGTTGAATCATCTAACCCGACAACAATTGTTTTGTCTTGAGCAAAAGGGCAAGCAATCGAATTTTCCCATGAAAATTTACCGAGTGAGGGCAATTCATAGCTTGTGCCTTCATTTGCTCCAGTTACAATGTGCGCAAATGCACGTCCTTCATTTCCTGTTTCTTCCCCGTTCATGTAGATACGTTCGGTTACACCCAATCCGGTGGCTTCATTAAAAAATGCTGAAATTGCTGGTAAATCTGCTGAGCAAAATCTGCTAAATGATTTTCTTGAATTTGAATCAATTGGATTGTAAGTTGTATATCCTGTACCATTCCATAAGTTTACGATTTTTACTAAATCACTGCCGCTTGTCACTGCAAGATTATTTTTATTAATAATCCATTTTGAAATGAAGGCACCATTTGCACCATGCGCCCGTTTAGCTCCATTTCCACTAGGTATTTCATGATTTACTAATAATGTAAAAGTTTCATCTTCATTATCAAAAACTCCTGTACCATCAGGAATACCAGTCATGCTGTACCCATTGCCAACTAAATCACCTGCTGTTAGAATTGCATTGAAATTTACTCCAGGACTTGATGGAAGCAAATAAGGTGTGTTTGTGCTGCTCGGACCGGCACCTAGAGATGCTTTGTAAGTATCTGGATTGAACATAGATAATATCTGGCCTCCTTCATATATACTACTACCAATAGAATAATGAGCTTGGTCAACCAGTAAAAATCTTCCGGGTCCAAGAATATTTTGTACATCTATGATTCCAGATGATTCTTCATCTTGTGTTAGAAAATTTGCCCCTCCGTTGGTAAAACGGATAGAATCGTGTTGTGCAATTTGTTTTAACTGGTCAGTTGCAAGCGTATATTGCCAAATTTTTCCATTATGTGCATTGTTTCCAACATCTTCCTGTAAAATTAGGTGACCATAATTATCAATAGTTAGATTGTCCAACATTTTCTGCCCTTCTGTCCCATCCAATAACGCAGTTATACTTCCTCCTGCTTCTGGATTTGAAATATCATAAAAATGCAATTTCCACAAGCGGCTTGGTGAGCTAAAACCGTTGGTAGTGACAAAGTAAAATTCATTTTGATTTTTAGGATCCCAAACTCCATCTTCAGGTCTTAAAAAGGTTGTGACTCCTAAATTGTTACTTTTATTATTTAATGCTGCACCAGTTGAATCTTTAACAATGCCCAAATCAACCAAGGAAAATGAAGTATTGGCAGGAGGAATTCCCGCACTTGTTTCTGCTGTTAATCCTGTTACAGCAATACCGTATAATTTTCCATTGGATAAACCAGCACGTTCGATTTCAGTTCCGGTATTTGTTTTAGTACCAATATAAAAATATACCTGTCCTGGAGTTGAATCATCTAATCCTGCAACAATAGTTTTGTCTTGAGCAAAAGGACAAGCAATCGAATTTTCCCATGAAAATTTTCCAAGATATGGGAGTTCATAAGTAGTTCCTGAATTTAAACCAGTTACTATATGACCAAATGCACGGCCTTCGTTTCCTGATTCTTCTCCATTCATAAAAATTCTTTCTTGTGTGCCTAATCCAGTTGAATTATTGAAAAAAGCAGAAATTTCAGGGAGATCTGCAGAACAAAATCTGCTGAATGATTTTCTAGCACTGGTGTCAGATGGATTGTAGGCAGTATATCTATTTCCTGTCCATAAATTTACTATGTTGATTAAATCATTTCCACTAACAATCGATAGATCATTTTTATTTATGGTCCATTTAGATATAAATGCTCCATTTGCCCCGTGCGAACGAATGGTGCTTGCATTTGCAGGAATTTCATGATTAACTAATAGCGTAAAGGTGCCATTGCCATTATCAAAGGCACCGGTCCCATCTGGAATTCCAG
The DNA here is from genome assembly GCA_016714025.1 of Saprospiraceae bacterium. Classification (NCBI taxonomy): domain Bacteria; kingdom Pseudomonadati; phylum Bacteroidota; class Saprospiria; order Saprospirales; family Saprospiraceae; species Saprospiraceae bacterium. The sequence continues at coordinate 1,726,293 of JADJOB010000002.1, forward strand.
TCATTTTGTAGCCATTTGAAACGGTATCTCCAGCTGTAATGATGGAGGTAAATGAAACTTTAGAAGCCGTTGGAATTAAATAGGGTGTTTGAGATGAGCTTACGCCGGTTTGCCCTTGAGATAGAATTAATTGGGGTGGTTTGTTGTAATTATGAATTTTATTGGAACCAGCCAAACCGTATGTAATTATATGACTTAGATTTGAAGTTGCAATAGGAATTCCATCAGCAAGTGGACAGGTTTGACCAAAATCATTGTCATTGCAAACGGCAATGGTACTATCATTTAGTATTGCAAGACCTTCTGCTTTATCTAGAATTGCAGGCCATCCATTGGCAAGCAAATCCATGAACAAGGTTTTCTTAACTGCTTTAATTCCGTAAGATGCTAATCCTGTGGAATCAACAAGTCCTTCTAAGCTTAATCCTCCATATAACCCAGAATTTACAGGTGTTGCCTGATTTATATTAATTAAGTAAATTCTTTTAATATCTGTGGTACCTCGTAATGCAGCCTCCAATACTAAAAACATACTGTCATTGATAGCTGCCATATCTCCAATTTTCCAATCTCTTAAACGAATCGAATTACCGCTTGATCCAATTACACCATCATTTAAATAGGCAAACATTCGTTGCGTATTTGAAGCTGGATCAATTTCAAGTATGCGATGAACTCTGGAAGCTTCACCTACTGCTTGTGTTGGAAAAAGGATTCCACTTTGAATAATAGCATATATTTTACCGTTGGGGGTTATGGATATACCTTCAAAACCTCTGTTGTTTTTGCGATATTTAAAAACAGTATCAATTTGTACATCGACCGATTGAACACCATCAAGGTTTGCATATGGAGTATATCTTTTTATTAGAACCCCATTTGAATTAAGTTTCCAAATGGTTGCACCACCTTCTTCACACAACCAGAAATTTCCATCCTTGTCCACAACTATTCCTTCAGGGTCAATACCAAAAGTATCTTTCGCAGTGGTTTTTATTAAAAAATTCGCGCAATCCTGAACCGTATCTGTCGATGCAAGCTCTGCAGCAGTGCTTCCCAATCCAGTAGGATTTATGATTCCACTAGCCGGAGTGCCATTCGGACGTTTTACTGTAATGGTTTGCAAAATTTGTATTTCATTATTGTGAATTCTAATCCGATGAATTTTCGGGGCATAGTTTGGAAAACAATACATCTTATCATAAGTAGGTTTGCATCCGTTTGGATTTGCATTTGCGCAATCGATATTTACACCCCTATCAGAACAAACCCAAAATTCTTTATTGTTTGTTTCAGGTATAGGAAATAAACCTGAAAATCCAGCTTCACGGAAATTAACCCCTTGAAAGGTTCCAATTGCATTGGAATTAATATTTTGAAAATCCTGCAACATTGTAAATTGAGAATATCCTTGCAGATGAATCAATGTGAGTAGAATGAGATTTGTTAAAACTTTTGTTAGATTTATTTTCATACATAATATTTTGCCACAAAGCTATCTTTATGAAGTTTTAAAAATCTAACTTCCCTATTATTTGATATTTATTAAATGATTTATAAATAATAAAGTATAAACTAAGTAATTGACAGGAAATTAATAGCTCAAAGTAATGTAATTATTATAACATGATAAAAACATTCAATTAGTAAAGAATATAATGCAGTAATAACTCTTAATTAATTTTAAGTTTGACGAATGTTAAGATATTATTATTAAATCTAGAGCTTTTATAAGAGTGTTAATATTTCTGGATTAAATTAACTCACACATATATATTTTGGATTATTTAAACTCGTTTTCTAAAATAGGGTTAAATTCTGGTTTTATTATTTTTTATGAGGAATAGAATCTTTGCAATTGATAAATATTGCCGATTTTAAATTGTTATTTGAAGAATATGAAACTCTGCTTTCCTTATTGCATAGCAACACTAAAGGATTATTGCACTTAACAGTATATTTGCTCACAATATTATGTCTTTAAAATCTGATAATCCTCAATTACCTGTCATTGCATTGCACAAGCAACTCAATGAAGGATTGATTAAAAATGCCTGGTCATATCATAAGATTTTTTTAAGCCGGTCTAAATTAAAAAATAGCAGGCAAAAGCAATTTGTTTATTTTATTTCACCTTATTGTGAAATACCTCCAGAACTTATTAAACAGATGGGTTGGATCCTGGTCTTCGATCAAAATTATTTACAACAACATACCGAACATAAAGAAGTAATTTTTAATTTTCCATTTGTAATGGGAGATTATTCAGCTGTGAAAATAAAATTGATTCAAAGCAATTATCTTTTATTTAAATCTATTTTCCAGTTCATTCAAACAGAGATAAAGGATGTGCAAAAGCATGCTGACAAATTAATAGTTTCAGGAATTAATATTTTATTTTTAAAAGCATCCCGAATGGCACCCTCTAGGAATATTGAATTTGTAAACCATCACTACACTTCTTTATTAATCACAAGTAGATTTCGGTCCTTATTATTTCAATCTGGTATTCCGATGCAACGGGTTCACGAATATGCAAGCGCTTTGAATCTGACCCCCAATTATCTAAACCTGGTATTAAAATCGGTAACAGGAAAGAATGCTTCTGAACACATTGCAGAAGTTATTATTGTCCAAACAAAATATTACCTGATTCACACTAAATTATCCTTGAAAGAAGTATCCGACAAAATGGGATTTTCAAGTGCAACGTATTTTACGCGCTTCTTTAAAAAGCAAACAGGATTCAAGCCGCTTGAATGGTTTAATTTGCAAATTAGAAAATAGTACATTTTATCGTGATATATTACTAACCCTGAGTTCGGGCGTCTGTTATATTTGTTGATATAATTTAACATTTGATGAAAATTTTCATTGCAATACTGAGTTTATATTGCTCTTGTTTGTTTGGACAATGGGAAGATTTAAAAATTCCAAGGAAAGCTTTGGTAAATGATATTATTTATGCAGGCAACAGAATCTGTGTTGGGAGTACAGAAGGATTATTTATAAATCGATTTGAAGAGGACCATCAATTTTTTTGGGATGAGCTAAGTGCTGAATTTACGAATAAGGATATTCAGGCCTGCTGTGCAACAAATTCAATGCTTATCGCAGCTACAAATCGATCGATTCATGTAGCTTCTTTAAGTGATTTTGTATGGCAACATATACCAAATGCAATTGATGCTGATCAGATAAATGAATTTGCTTTGGATTATCACTTAAATATTTATGCGGCAACAAGCAATGGTTTATGGTATTCTGAAGATCATGGTTTGATTTGGATCCAATTGGCTTTAAAAAACATTCCTTTGCTAAGTGTCATGGTGATGCCAGATCAAACATGCTATGTGGTCGGTTCGGATGAAATCCATTATGGCGCAATTTATTATGGATATTTGAAGGATTCAAATCCAAAATTGATCCTGGCGAATTATACGAATGTACTAAAACTTTTTCCAAGCTTCCGAAAAGAGGAAGTTCTTGTCGGCAGCTCCAGTCTTAGACCTGATAACTATCATGTTAACCTATTAACGGGATGGGATCAACCAGTAAAGAAAATTCTAGGGTTGCAACAAGCATCAATTTCAAGTTTTCAGTTTGGAAAGGATCTCAGTCTTTTTGCAGGTATTCGTAACCGAGGAGCCCGTTCAGGAATTGCAGATCTCAAAGGGATCAATTATTGTCATTCCATAAGTTCACCATTCGTTATGGATGAATGGGTAGCGTTTAATGAAGGCATGATAGACACGAGTGTTGAGTGCATGTTTAAAACGGCAGATTACCTCTTTATTGGCACTGAACATTCAATTTATCGCCGAAAGTTAGATGACCTTACGATGACTGCAAAGTTTAATAATTCGTCACAAAAGATAATTTACCATGGATTTACAAACCAATTGGAATTGGCAGAAGAATTGGTGGGCAAACCCATACAACTATTTACCTCCGATGGAAAATTGGTTTGCAGTTTTACAAGACCGGAGAAGTTTGTAAAGCTTTCGATGATCCTTAAGCCAGGTGTGTATTATTGCGCGAGCAGCCAGTCGGGGAGAAATAATTCGGTTTCAGTGGTGATTCACTAATTAAAATTTGGCGAATGAGCTAAATTTGGCACAGTTTTATGGTTATATATAGAAGGTGACTTTGTACATAGACCCTGATATAACAGCAAAGTAGTTTCTAAGACTTGGTAGTGTGATGTAAAAATTCTTGAAGGCGAATCGAATTCTAAGTTCGATTCGTTTTCAATAATTTATTGTTAAAGTGCTGACAACTTATAAAAGTATAGTTTGTAGTACCTATATTACGTTAAATTTTAATTTTAATAATACATGAAATACAAATTACTTCTGGTTTTAACTCTTTTTATTTCTGGGTTGGCAGTTTCTCAATCTGTTGTTTTTAAACCCTTTGAGTATCCCTTATCTCATCAAAAATTTTCTTATTTAAGTGATTACAGTTTATTGCAAACACAGGTAAGCGATATTCAGAAAATTTTGGACAATACCCAGGGCAATATTTTTAAGCTCATTTTAAGAACTCCTGAACAGGCGTTTCAATTGGAGTTGTATGAGTATAATTTGAATAGCACCGATCGCATGCGCACAACAGGTGGATTGGATGCGATCAAACAACTGCCAAAGAGAACGGACCTTCGTACGTTTAAGGGTATTGTAAATGGAATAAACAATTCCTTGGTGTCCATGACTATTGCAGATGGATATCTACACTTAATGATTGATGATCGAATCAATCAATATTTTCTTGATAAAATACAAGATGTGGATCATGTTTTTTCAGGCGAAGAAAATGGTCAGCGTTTTGTTTTATATAAAACCAGTGATGTACTCCCTGTTCCAGGTGTTAGTTGTGGATCAACTGAATTAACCCGAAATTTAGAAGAGGTACAACAGCAGGTAAAAGTTACTGGGGTATTCAGAAACCGTCCTTGTTTAACACTTTTCATCGGACTGGCTTCTGATTTTAGTATGATTCTAAAAGAAGGAGGCCCCGCCAACGTCGATAATTTTATGTCAGCTACTTTGGCCGATGTTCAAACTGTATTTGATGATGAGTTTGTTTATGAAATTGAATTGGTTCAATCTGCAACCTATATAGCAGATATGATGGCAACAGATCCATTTAATGGAATCACAAATATTAATACACAACTTACTCGCTTTGTCCAGGTAGCCAACATCCTTTTTGGAGGAGCCAATCACGTGGTTGGAACCTGCTGGAGTGCAAAATTTCTGTTACCAGGTACCGTGGGTGTAGCAAATCAACCCGGTGTTTGTTTTGCAGAGAAATACAATGTTTGCAGCTGTTTTGCACCAGGCCAAGGTACGCAGGCTTTATATCTGACCTTGCAGGCTCATAATTTAGGACATAATTTTAATTGCATTCACGATCGCCCCGGTGGAGGTACCATCATGGATGGTGCAAGCTTGGCCAATACCAGCGTAATTTGGAGTTTCTTGTCCAAAGATGCTGTTAAAGATTTTATTGAAATGCAAGGATTAGCCGGTGCATGTATGCCTTTTTGCCCTGGTTCAGGAATTCCAATGCCTGATTTTACTTCTGATAAAGTGTATGGTTGTCAACCAATGACTGTAAAATTTCAAGACCTCTCATCAAACGCCTCAGAATGGAAATGGTCCTTCCCCGGTGGAATCCCTGGAACCTCCACGGACAGAAATCCAACAGTTGTTTATTTAGTTGCCGGAAAATATGAAGTCAGTTTAGAATCAAGCAATTCACGTTGCAAGATGTCTATCACAAAATTAAATTACATCGAAGTCAATGATAAACCTGCTGCTAATTTCAATTATGGAATTAATGGAAAGGAAGTATTTTTTACAGATTATTCTGCAAGAGGAGTCGAGTATTTTTGGGATTTTGGAGATGGAGAAACCAGTGAAGAACAAAATCCTATTCATGTATTTGATCGGGATACTTGCTATAATGTAAAACTTACAGTAGTTAATGATTGTGGTTCAAATACCATTACTAAACGAGTATGTGTTGTTAGTTTGCCAGTTGCAGATTTTGATGCAGATACCACGGCAGGTTGTGCGCCAAAAATTATAAAGTTTAACGACAAATCAACCAACAACGTTAAGAAATGGGAGTGGTTATTTACGGGAGGTAATCCATCGGTATCCTTTGCACAAAATCCAATTGTCCGCTACGATAATCCAGGGACTTATGATGTCAAATTAACTGTTTACAGTTCGTCATCTAATAACAAGCTGACTAAAAAATTATACATCACCATAGACAGTTTGCCGGATGCAGAAATATCAAATTCACTCAATGGAAGTATTGCAACATTTACCGGAATTTCAAGATATGCAAAAACACATTTTTGGGATTTTGGAGACAATACAACAAGTACAGAGATCAATCCGGTGCATAATTACAAAGACGGCCGTTATGAAGTGATGTATATTGTGAGCAATGGATGTGGAAGTGATACAGCAAGGACAGTGGTTACGATAGGAGCAAAACCAATAGCCGGATTTCAGGTAGCAGATCCAAAAGGATGTTTACCATTTACCGTACAGTTTCAAAATACATCGACCATTTCAGCAACGGATTATAAGTGGTATTTCCCAGGAGGGAATCCATCAACCAGTGTACAGAAAAATCCATTGGTTACTTACAACAGTGTGGGTAAATACAATGTAAGTTTAGTAGCTTCAAATTTTCAATATTCGGATTCAGTAGGTTATGCAGATTTTATTGAAGTTAAAACAGTTCCAACAGTAGACTTTACCAATGCAATCATAGGATTTAAATCAGCATTTACCAGCCAGGCCACAGGAGCCAGTTCTTATTTTTGGCAATTTGGCGATACAAAAACCAGTACTGAAGCAAACCCGGTACATGATTATGGAGTGGAAGGAGAATTTGATGTACGATTGATTGTATCCAATGATTGCGGTCAGGATACATTTGACAAACACATTGCGGTGTATCTGGTACCAAAAGTAGATTTCACAGCAGATACGATCAAGGGATGTGTCCCATTCACAGTAAATTTCAAAGACAGATCCTCGATAGACGTCAATGAGTGGAACTGGGAATTTGAAAATGGAAATCCAGCAACTTCAACACAAAAGAATCCAGTAGTAACTTATACGAAGAAAGGAAAATTCGCAGTAAAACTGACGGTAAAGAATACAAATGGAAATAATGGTCGTACCAAACTACAATACATAGTCGTAGTATCTTCAGTGTTGTGTCCGGAAAAACCAAAGAAAGACCGGAATTTAGTGGATAGTAAAATTATAGAGTTTCCATTCGATCTGGGATTTGAATCAAGATCCCGAATCAATGAGATGAGTGAAGAAGTTCCCTTTGTATATCCAAATCCAGCCAAGGATTACATAACAGTTGTAACAGAAGCAAGCAGCAGCAATCCGGTACAACTGGAATTGTACAATTTATCCGGAAACCGGATGGCAAAGTACAAAACCAATGATACGGTATATAAAATACAAACAGAAAGCTTGCGAAGTGGAACGTACTATTTACGAATTCAGGATGGCAGCAGTGCAGTCATACGCAAATTTGTGATATCAGAATAAGCTTAAAAAACAGCATACAAAAAAAAGTCCATGATCACCATCATGGACTTTTTTTTTGAATCTGCTTTTTTGTAGTCTCGTTTCAATGGCAATTAAAATTGAATATTTAATATTTCAAAATATAATTCTGAAACTTAAATAATTAAAGTCATGATTCAAAATATAAAATTGATTATTTGTCTATTTAGAAATATTATATTACAAGCTTTTAATTAAAAGGACAGGGCAGCTAAATTGCTTGTTTAAAATTAAGATTCAAAACCATTGATAATATTCAACTGAAAGGCTATCTGAGTGTTAAAATTCTGATCAATTTTGTATAATTCACTATTTTTAGCTTCTTTTTTAAACTTTCTAAAAGCATGAAACACATTTTACCCCTGATTTTAATGTTTATCTTCTGTCAAATGGCCATTTCACAGACAGTTGTAATGAAACCTTTTGATGCACCTGCAGCACATAGTAAGGTATCTTATTTAAAAGAATACAGTCTATTACAGACCAGTGTAAAGGACATTCAGAAAGTCCTTAACACGACACCCGGAAATATATACAAGCTCATATTGAGAACTCCGGAACATGCATTTCAATTAGAGCTTTTTGAATATTCCCTGAGTGCTCCAGACCGGATCCGGACCACAGGAGGCATCGATGATATCAAAATGCTTCCTGCAAGAACAGACTTACGCACATTCAAAGGAACTGTAAATGGTATTAATAATTCATTGGTATCAATGACCATTGCCGATGGATTTTTACACCTAATGATCGACGACCGAAGCGAGCGTTATTTTATTGATAAAATGGAAGACCCTGATAAACAATTTATCAGTGAAGAAGATGTCCAGCAATTTGTATTGTATAAAGCAAGTGATGTATTGCCGGTTCCAGGAGTCAGTTGCGGTGCAACAGCATTAAACAAAGGTCTTGAAGATGCAAAACACCAAGTTCGCATTCATTCAGATTCAAGAAACAGAGCATGTTTAACTACTTTTATTGCATTGGCAGCTGATTTTACAATGATTTTAAAACATGGTGGTCCAAATGGTGTAGATAATTTTATGATGGCCAATCTGGCGGATGTTCAAACTGTATTTGATGATGAGTTTTATTATGAAATTGAATACGTTCAAACAGCTACCTGGATCGCTGATATGCCAAATACAGATCCATTTAATGGGATCAATGACATTTTTGCTGAATTAGATAAATTCAGACAAATAGGGGATATTCTCTTTGCAGGTGCCGGTTATGTGGTTGCTACTTGTTGGACTTCAAAATTTACATCAGGAGCCATTGGAGTTGCTTATTTACCCGGTGTATGCTATGCTGATAAATACAATATTTGCAGTTCGTTTATCCCAGGTAGTGGACCACAAGTCATGTACCTAACCTTGCAGGCTCATGAATTAGGGCACAATTGGAATTGTCAGCATGATCAATTGAGTGCAGGAACAATTATGCAAGCAACGATCAACCCAAGTAAAATTTGGAGTTTCATGTCTAAGGATGCTGTTAAAAATTATATTGAATTCCAGGGTTTAGCAGGTGGGTGTTTGCCATTTTGTCCAGGTTCTGGCGTTCCAATGCCTGATTTTACATCGGATAAAGTCTACGGTTGCCAGCCAATGACTGTAAAATTTAAAGATTTATCTACCAATACAACTGATTGGAAATGGTCATTCCCCGGCGGAACACCGGGAACTTCTACTGAACAAAATCCTACAGTAGTGTATCGGGTTGCTGGATTCTATGAAGTCAGCCTGGAAGCAAGCAATCCTCGTTGTAAAATGTCCATTACAAAACTGAATTATATAGAAGTAAATGATTCACCCATTGCTAATTTTAGTTTTGGAGTAAATGGAAAAGAGGTATTTTTTATTGACCTGTCTCAACGTGCAAAAGAATATTTTTGGAATTTCGGAGATGGAGAAACCAGTGAAGATCCAAATCCACAGCATACGTACGATCGTGATACAAGTTATGATGTGACTTTGACTGTAGTGAATGATTGTGGATCAAGTACAATCAAAAAACGGGTTAATGTGGTTAGTTTGCCAATTGCAGATTTTGAAGCAGATACTACAGGAGGTTGTGCGCCTAAGAATATTAAGTTCATTGATAAATCAACCAACAACGTTAAGAAATGGGAGTGGTTATTTACGGGAGGCAATCCATCGGTATCCTTTGCACAAAATCCAATTGTCCGCTACGATAATCCAGGGACTTATGATGTCAAATTAACTGTTTACAGTTCGTCATCTAATAACAAGCTGACTAAAAAATTATACATCACCATAGACAGTTTGCCGGATGCAGAAATATCAAATTCACTCAATGGAAGTATTGCAACATTTACCGGAATTTCAAGATATGCAAAAACACATTTTTGGGATTTTGGAGACAATACAACAAGTACAGAGATCAATCCGGTGCATAATTACAAAGACGGCCGTTATGAAGTGATGTATATTGTGAGCAATGGATGTGGAAGTGATACAGCAAGGACAGTGGTTACGATAGGAGCAAAACCAATAGCCGGATTTCAGGTAGCAGATCCAAAAGGATGTTTACCATTTACCGTACAGTTTCAAAATACATCGACCATTTCAGCAACGGATTATAAGTGGTATTTCCCAGGAGGGAATCCATCAACCAGTGTACAGAAAAATCCATTGGTTACTTACAACAGTGTGGGTAAATACAATGTAAGTTTAGTAGCTTCAAATTTTCAATATTCGGATTCAGTAGGTTATGCAGATTTTATTGAAGTTAAAACAGTTCCAACAGTAGACTTTACCAATGCAATCATAGGATTTAAATCAGCATTTACCAGCCAGGCCACAGGAGCCAGTTCTTATTTTTGGCAATTTGGCGATACAAAAACCAGTACTGAAGCAAACCCGGTACATGATTATGGAGTGGAAGGAGAATTTGATGTACGATTGATTGTATCCAATGATTGCGGTCAGGATACATTTGACAAACACATTGCGGTGTATCTGGTACCAAAAGTAGATTTCACAGCAGATACGATCAAGGGATGTGTCCCATTCACAGTAAATTTCAAAGACAGATCCTCGATAGACGTCAATGAGTGGAACTGGGAATTTGAAAATGGAAATCCAGCAACTTCAACACAAAAGAATCCAGTAGTAACTTATACGAAGAAAGGAAAATTCGCAGTAAAACTGACGGTAAAGAATACAAATGGAAATAATGGTCGTACCAAACTACAATACATAGTCGTAGTATCTTCAGTGTTGTGTCCGGAAAAACCAAAGAAAGACCGGAATTTAGTGGATAGTAAAATTATAGAGTTTCCATTCGATCTGGGATTTGAATCAAGATCCCGAATCAATGAGATGAGTGAAGAAGTTCCCTTTGTATATCCAAATCCAGCCAAGGATTACATAACAGTTGTAACAGAAGCAAGCAGCAGCAATCCGGTACAACTGGAATTGTACAATTTATCCGGAAACCGGATGGCAAAGTACAAAACCAATGATACGGTATATAAAATACAAACAGAGAGCTTGCGAAGTGGAACGTACTATTTACGAATTCAGGATGGCAGCAGTGCAGTCATACGCAAATTTGTGATATCAGAATAAGCTTAAAAACAGCATACAAAAAAAGTCCATGATCAACATCATGGACTTTTTTTTTAAAAATTTAAAATTTAGATGGGAATTTTATCTCGATCCAATCCACCTTCAAACTCACGCGAATCATTAGTGCCGTAATGATTTTATTGAATACTTGAAAACTAACGAAACTTAAATAAAATCAGGATAGCTTAAAATGTTTTAGGTTTTAGTTTTTCCAAATTGCGTCTCCACCAGTGCCACAATTTGTTTAATGGTTTGTTCTTCCTTTCGGTGACAAATTAGTAAAACATCTTTAGTATTAATTACCAACAAATTATCCAAACCATGTACGACAATCAATTTTCCTTCTGCATCCTTGATTAAATTAGAATTGCTTTTGTTTAATAAATAGTCAGGTGCAAGAGCTGCATTATGATGTTCATCTTTTTCCAGTATTTCGTATAAAGAACCCCAGGTTCCCAGATCAGTCCAGCCAAAATCAACTGTTTTAACCTGGACGTTTGGAGATTTTTCCATCACTGCATAATCAATTGAATCGGATGGACATTGGTAATACAGTAAGCTTATATCTGAATCTTGATTAAAGTCTTCAAATAAATTGTATAGGGTAGGTGCATATTGTTTAAACTCATTTAATATCGTTTGAACATTCCACAAAAACATTCCTGAATTCCAAACATAATCTCCACTTTCAAGATAGGATTCGGCTGTTTTTAAATCGGGCTTTTCCACAAAGCGATTTACCGGATAGATCGTTTGATCCAATCCTTGTTCCTTGTCAAAGTTGATATAACCGTAACCAGTATCAGGTCTGGAAGCGTGGATGCCAAAAGTCAGTAAGTATTCAGGATGTTTATTAATAAATTCAAATCCGTGTTGAATGTCTTCAATGAATTGAGATTCATTTAAAATGAGATGATCGGATGGAGCAATAAATAATTTCGCATCCGGATCAATTGCCGCAATTGTTTTAGCAGCATATAAAATACAGGGTGCTGTGTTTTTTCGACTGGGTTCCAGTAAAACCTGTTTTGGATTTATTTGCGGCAATTGTTGATATACCAGATCTTCATAATCTACATGACTCACCACCCATATATTGGATGGAGGTACTATGTTACATAATCGATCATAGGTCATTTGGATAAAGCTTCTTCCACTATCCAGGATATCTAAAAATTGCTTTGGTTTTTGATTCCGGCTTAATGGCCAAAAACGACTTCCGATGCCACCTGCCATAATGATCGCATGTTGATTTCTTTTTTGCAAGGCTTCTAATTTAATGTTACGAAACTACAATGATGCAAAGCTACAATTTTGAGAGGAAGTCTGAAAAGAGTAAGTCTATAGTCTGTAGTGAGGAAGTCTGTAGAGAAATGCCACCAATCAAATTGTCACCTTTCATTTATCACCAATCAACTATCATCAATCACCAATCAACTATCATCAATCAACTATCAACTATCAACTATCACCTATCAACTATCACCTATCACCTATCAACTAACACCTATCAACTATCAGCTATCCCTCAATTGTTCCATTCCTTTTTTAAATCCGGAAATAATTGAATCGACATGATTTTTTTCAAGAGTACCAACTGAAATGCGATACCAATCTGAATCATCTGATGAACCAAATGCTTTAAACGGCACAATGGCAATTTTACAGGTATCCAATAAAAATGCAGTTACCATTTGTTGGGTTTCCAAAACTTTTGAGCCATTTACAGATTTGCCTTTCCAGGGACATTGTACCGTTAAATAAATAGCAGCTTGTGGATTTATAATGTCTATTGGAAAACCCATGTTTTTTAATTTAAGAATCCCATCATAAAGTGCTGTTAACCGATGGTGGATCTCTGGTTTAAACCAATCGAGGTAGGCTTGCACAGCTTCTGTATTTTGTAAAAACCAGGCAGCAGCCATTTGTTCTGCTTTGGGTGCCCAGGCACCTATATGAGATAATATAGCACGCATCTGGTCAATCAATTTCTTTGGACCAAAAGACCAACCCACCCGGACACCGGTTGCTGCAAATACTTTAGAAAGCCCATCCACATAGATTACATAATCCCTCAAAGCTGGTTCCAAGCTGACGGGATCATAATGTTTGGTTTCACCAAAAGTCAATTCCCAATAAATTTGGTCGTACATGATATACAAGGGCTTTTGATTGCCGGTTCTGCGTTTATTTTCATTTTTAACCAACTCGCAAATTTCCAAGAGCGTTTCCCTTGAAAAAACGGTCCCGGTAGGATTTTGGGGTGAACACAATGCAATCAGAGTAGCCTGTTCTATAAATGGTTTGATGTCTGCAGCTGTAGGCATAAAATTTTGAGCCGCACTCACCTCGAGGGCTTGTCCGCAAGCTTCGCTTAAATGACAATAGTGATTATTATTCCAGGAAGGGACCGGAAACAAGACCAAATCCCCTTTGTCCAGCAAGGTTTTGTAAATGGCATAAATTAAAGGCCTTGCGCCTCCGGAAACCAATATTTCATCCGGACTGTAGTCTAATCCCAATTTATTATGAATTACAGCAGATAAAATTTTCCGCAATTCTGCCATACCATTTGCAGCCGGATAATTGGTATGCCCGGATTGGTAAGCCTTAATAATTGCCTCTTCAAGCTCTTTAGGAATTGGGAAAATAGCTGGATTAAAATCGCCGATGGTTAGGTTAAATATTTCTTCGCCGAGCTGAATTTTATGGTTTACTTCTGAAGCTAATTTGATGATTTCAGAGGGGATTAAGGTTTCGGCCATATGGGAAGAATTCCTTAAAAGGGCAAGATTGCCGGTTGTCGCTTGCATAGGCCAGAGTTTTTCGGTTGCTGCAAAATATTAAAAATTAAACATATACCTTAATTTTTTTTAATCTTGCGCTGATTATTAAGGATATGAGCATAAATAACAAATTAAATAATATTCAATACCTGAATGGTCCTATGAGCAGGTTTGCCGAATTGCGATTTGCTTTGGATGTCTTTTGGGATTTGTTTAGGGGAATCCGAAAACTCTATTTTACAGGTCCTTGCGTTACAATTTTTGGATCTGCCCGATTTAAGGAGGATAATCCGTATTATAAGATGGCAGAGCATTTAGGTGCCGAAATCGCTAATTTGGGATTCACCATCATGACGGGTGGCGGTCCAGGTATCATGGAAGCAGCAAACAAGGGTGCACAATCAGTAGGTGGTAAATCCGTTGGGTGTAACATTGAATTACCCCATGAGCAAATTCCAAATCCCTATTTGGATACCTGGGTGAGCATGAAGTATTTTTTTACTCGTAAAACCATGCTGATTAAATATTCCTATGCCTTCGTTGTATTGCCAGGTGGTTTTGGTACCATGGATGAATTTTTTGAATCCATGACACTCATTCAAACAGGGAAACTCATCCATTTTCCTGTAATCATTTATGGAAAAGAATATCATAAAGAACTTTGTGATTTTCTGGATAAAATGGAGCAGGAAAAAACCATTTCGCCCATTGACCGGGATCTTTTTCTGGTATCCGACAGTCCTGAAGAAATAATTCAACACATTAAATCGAATTTCAATATTAAAAAAGTCTTGCGTCCGTTTAATATTAGCCAACCGATAAAATGGTTGTTTGAAAAGAATTAGTAGGAATCGATTGCAACAAGTTCACTGTTTAACAGTCTATTAAAACAAGGGAAGTCCGATTGTTCTCGAAATGTAATTCATGACACCAGAAAAGACACCGATTCAACAGAGCGTTTTCGAAAACAGAAATACGAAGTACGGTGCTTACCAGTTAAGAAGACAATACAATCATAATATGACTTTGGGCATCTTGATTTCAGTAGGTGTTTTTTTAACAGTTGTTCTCCTCTTTAATATTAATTGGAGTGATACCGATGAGTACCAAATGATGCAGGAAGTTCAACTCGAACCAATTCCTGAATTGGAATTACCAAAATTTAGTATTAAACAAGCAGCTCCTGATCATGCGCAAAAAAAATCAAGTCCAAAAGAAAGTGAGCAGAAAAAAGTGGTAAAAGAGGAACCAAAACAAAAACCGCAAACACAAAAACAAGAAGTATTGGATACCATTGTTTCCAAAACGCTTGACGAATCGCAATCACAATCATCAGAAACTGAAGGCGAACAAGCCTTTGATTTTGTTGATGTCATGCCACAGTACCCGGGAGGCAGTTCATCCTTGTCGCGTTTTATTTCATCTAAATTGGTTTATCCAAATACAGCACTTCGCAATAAAATTGAAGGGGTTGTGATCGTTGGATTTGTAGTTGACAAAGAAGGAAAAGTACGCAATCCCCGAATTATTAAATCCTTATATCCTGCATGTGATGAAGAAGCATTGCGCGTACTTCGATTGATTGATCAATGGATTCCAGCAAAGAATGCAAACAGGAATGTAAGTTTTAATTTTAAAATGCCTATTGAGTTTAAGTTAAACCGTTGAGTTTTTATTAGTAAGAATGGAATTGCAATTAATTCAGGATTTATTGAGTACACTGAAATTGCCCTCAAGGTTAGATGAAATTTATCTTGATGAGATTCGGCGGAGCATTTTTATTAAACGAGACGATTTAATTCATCCGGTAATAAGTGGAAATAAATGGAGGAAGTTGGAAGGACATATCCATGAATTTTTCCGTTCAGGGGCAAATCGCATGGTAAGCATTGGAGGTGTGCACTCCAATCATTTACATGCCCTGGCTTATGTTTGCAACTATTTGAAATGTTCCTGTGATTTGTTGGTATATGGTTGGCATGACACGAAACTAAGCCCTACCTTAAAAGATGCTATGAAAAGTTCTGTGAATTTGTATTCTTTAACACGAAACGAAGCGGAGCAAATAAGAAATCAAGGCATTGGATCTATTTCTGATAAATGGAATGATGCCTATTGGATACCTGAAGGAGGCGGAGGAGATTTTGGCTGCATCGGTATGGCAAAACTAGTACATGAAATGCCTGTTGATTTTGATCAAGCAGAAAACTTACTTCTTTGTCCATGTGGATCTGGGACTAGTCTGATGGGATTATTAGAATTTACAAAAAACATACAAGTCTTTAGTTTAAAAAATGTAGTAAAGGCAAGCTATCCTAAATTAAACAATCCTAGGTTTCGTTGGATTCAGTCAAATGAAAATAGATCATTTGGTAAAGTCACTCCCGAGAATATTGGTTTTGTGAAAAATTTTAAATCAAGCCATCATATTGAATTAGACCTGATCTATACTGTCCCGTTGATGCAGGCATTTCTGAGTTCCGATTTGGCAAAAGACTACAAACAAATATATTTTATTCATACTGGAGGGTTACAAGGCAATCGGATACATTTATGAACGGAGGATTTCATGAATTTACTTTAATTTGTGCCTGATGGAGACTCAAAGCAATCAGAAACTGGGATATTATTCTTTAAGCATGATTGTGATCGGACTTGTCATTGGTCTGGGCATATTCAGAGCAGCATCTACAGCAGCAAATGCGGCTATAAGTCCGACGATATTTTTTGGTGCCTGGATATTTGGTGGGTTGATTGCAATTTGTGGAGCGCTAACTTATGCGGAAATCGGTTCAAGATATCCTGTAACCGGAGCTTATTATAAAATTTTTTCTGAAGCCTATCATCCATCGGTTGCTTTTGCCATAAATGGAATTGTACTGGTGTCGAATGCGGCTTCCCTGGGTGGAGTAGCTCTTATTGGAAGTGATTATTTGTCAGAGGTAGTATTTAATCAACCACCAACAGATGCTGTAAAAGCATTGATTGGAATCGGGGCGATTGCATTATTTTATGGTATTAACTTGATGGGTTTGCGAATCAGTTCGAAAGCACTCAATATTTTAATGTTTATTAAAATTGGAATGATCTTGTTAATTATTTCTGCCTTATTTTTTCCTTCAACCCATGTCATCCAAAATGAAATTTTGTTACTGACAGATGGACTATCCTGGAAAAGTATTTTAACTTCTTTTGCTGCTTCCTTGGTTGCAGTTTCATTTACATATGGAGGGTATCAACAAACTATAAATTTTGGTGAAGAAATTCAAACCCCTAATAAAACGATTTCGAAAAGCATTTTTACAGGTATTCTGATTGTGATTGCATTATATCTTTTAGTGAATCTGAGTTATTATAAAGTAATTGGATTTGAAGAATTAAAATCAGCAAAGGGGATAGCAGCTTTGGTAGCTGGAAAACTGTTTGGTCCATTTGGAAAAACTTTATTTGCAATTTTATTATTTCTTGCAGTATTGGCTTATGTGGATGTGATGTTGCTGAGTAATCCCAGGGTTATGTATGCCATGAGTAAGGACGGCATGTTGCCGGCAGCTTTCAGTAAAAAGTATGGTAGGCGGGAAGTCCTCACAGTTGGATTGACTGCATTCAGTTTAATCAGCATGATCGTAATATTTTATGCTGAAACATTTGATCGCATTCTCGGTTTTGTAATGATCCTGGATTCATTGGGAATGGCCACTTCCGCAGCAACTTTATTTTATTTTCGAAGAAAATCCAGTAACACTTCTTCCAGTGAAATATACAAGATCAAATATTATCCCTGGATGCCGTTATTGTTTATTATCACGTATATATTTGTCGGACTTGCCTGTATTTATGCCAATCCATCCTATGGAGTGACCTCACTGATTGTATTTATTGCTCTTGTTTTGGTATATTTTATTATTAAAAAAGTAAATCCAAAAAATTAAATGTATAACCAGCTACCCAATGATAAGTAGACTAATGAATCAACGATATCGTTATGAATAGTGCTAATTTGCAATTATCCCTTATTAACTTATGTTCGATTTATTAACACTCAATTTAAAAAAACAAATTAAATTCACTCAGAGATGCAAAGAATTGCATTCCATCCTGCTATCACCTATCAACTAACACCCATCAACTATCACCTATCAACTATCAACTAACATCTATCAACTATCACCTATCAACTATCTTACATGGATCTATCATACATACTCAACGAACTTGGCGAAGAGCGCGATCAGTATTTTAATGCAATTGCTCCACCAATCATTCAAACCAGTAATTTTAAATTTAATACGGTGGACGATATGCGTCAACGGTTTAAGGATGAATACGGAGGATATATTTATTCTCGTGGATTAAATCCGACTGTTGATATACTTCGTAAAAAATTGGCTGCACTGGATGGCGCAGAAGATGCATTGGTTTTTAACAGTGGGGCTTCTGCAATTTTTTCGTCGGTAGTTCCTTTTGTTTCTTCAGATGATCACATAATTTCTGTAAGAAATCCTTATACCTGGGCTCAGAAATTATTTAATGAGTTCCTTCCGCGTTTTGGAGTAAAGACAAATTATGTGGAGGGCAAGTTGTTGAGTGATTTTGAAAATGCATTTCAGGAAAATACAAAACTCATTTATTTAGAGTCACCGAATTCCTGGGATTTTGGTTTACAGAATATTGAAGCCATTTCAAGGTTTGCAAAGACTAAAAATTGTCTGGTCGTTATTGACAATAGTTATTGCAGTCCTTATTACCAAAAACCTATTTTATTAGGTGCAGATTTGGTTTTACAATCAGCAACCAAATACCTCGCAGGTCACAGCGATGTGGTATGTGGTGTTTTAACAGGGCGAAAGGAATTGTTGCAGAAAATTTTTAATCTTGAGTATTTAACAGCCGGAAATGGCATTCAACCTTTTAATGCCTGGTTATTAATGCGGGGATTGCGCACCTTGCCAGCCCGGATGGACCGCATTGCTAAGACTACACAGACTGTGGTTGATTATTTAAAGCAGCAGCCTAAAATTGAATCCGTTGTTTTTCCATTCGATGCTGATTTTCCACAAGTAGAATTAGCGCGTAAACAAATGCAGGGAGCTTGTGGATTGGTGTCATTTGTAGTTAAAACATCTGATCCTAAAAACATTGAACGCTTTAGTGAATCATTGAAACACATTATGATGGCCGTCAGCTGGGGCGGTTATGAAAGTTTGATCATTCCTCGTATTGCCGGTATGGAATTAAAAGACTTTAATCCACTGGACCCAATGCATCGATTGATCCGTTTGTATATTGGTTTGGAGGATGCAGATTATATTATTTCAGATTTGGAACAAGCATTAAAATCAATTTCGAATTAAATTCAAAATTAGTTTTGATTGCCGCTGATGCATGAATGAATTTGAGTTAAAGTAGTGAATATTTTTTTTTGAAATAAATAATTATTAATATTCATTTGTCTTTAATTCGTGCATTCGTGGCAATTTATTTACTTGATGGAAAAAATAGGTTATTTAGCGTAAGTCCTATTTACTCCATCACACAAATCTTTTGAACCGAATGAATTTCTCCCAACTCAATAACCAGGAAATACATACCACTTTGTGTTGGAGATTGAATGCTTATTTTCTGAATACCGGATTCAACAAGTTGGGCATTTTGTAAAATAAGTTTTCCAAATAGATTGAACCATCGGTAAGAAATTGATTTTTCTTCCAAATTAGTTACTAACACAAAGCTTTGCCCATTCTGATTAATTAAATTGGGTGTAAAAATTATGGAATTTAAATCTGTTTCATTTGGATTTATAGCTGCCCGTTCATCAAACAAGCGATCGGGATATTCCGGACTGGTTTTCTTATAAAAATGCAAATCAACACAAAGCGTATCTTTAATCACGCAGTTTATATCAGTAACCGTCCATTCAAAACAATAATACCCATAGTTATATGCAGAAATTCTAGTTTTAGGATTTCCAGGATCATCAATCCGCACAGGATGTGGTCCGCTAATCAGCCTCCACATGCCATTGGGATGATCCTTTGCATCGAGATAAGCAGACAATCCACGCTTTTCAAAATCTTGTCCGGCGATGGTGGTTTCCAAGATGACTGATTTGCATTTTTGGCAACTGGTTCCGCAATCTGTATCGTAACTAAGACAAATTCTTCCGGTATCGTTTGCATTTAAATTCCAGTTAACATCGACCACACTGCTATCCGGATTTGAAATGATGGTGCCACCATTAACTATCCAATGGTAAGTATTTACATTTGCTGGTAAAAAGGAATCGATCCAATATTTTGAAATTGGGTCAAAGCAGAAGACTTTGTTTCCATCCAGTTTAAAAGCACATTCTGGAGCAAGATTTCCTTCATTAAAAGTTTCACAGAATGTCTTATAACATATATAGGTTTCGTTATTAAAATAAGTGATTACTTTCACTTGCAAGCAATAATCTGCACTGATAGCGGGCACAGCAAGTCGCTCGTCGTAACTAATTATTTTTTTAGCAGGATCGTTTTTCCTATACCAGCTGTAATCAAATTCATAGGACTCGCCTACATTGCAGGGTTTTGGAATTTTAATATTTGGAATCAATTCAACCTGACCGCCAATGCATTTAATGGCCCAGGAAGGTGCATAATCTACATTGATGGTGGTTAGTATAATCGAACTGTCACACAGATCTGGATCCGTGATATTCGGAAGGATAATTCGGGCATTTTGTAAACACAAGCCCTGTCTTCTGCCGAGGATGTCAATATAAGGTTCATTGTTACATCCAATATATTGAATGATGGCTGGAACCGGTTCTTCCAAAACCGTAAATTCAACCACGGAATCATAATAACAACAATTTTTCTTATCGCGCAAATGCTCCCGATAGATGCCTGAACTATGGATGTATTGTGAATGCCACTTATATCCAGTTGCGCCGACTGTTTCGTGGCACAGCCTTCTGGGGTTTCCATAGCGATCCGGAAGTCCTGTTACTTCAATGGTAGCGCATTGAGGGCCTTGCTGATCACAGATAATAGTTGAATTTTTTGGATTTCGAATATAAGCAGTAACACACAATTCGTAAGTACCGCTGTTTGGAATTATAAACTCAATGTTGTTTTCATATAGGCCTTGTGCTAAAAGCGTTCCATCCAATTCCCAAACATAAAAGACATTGCAAACATCCCCCATGCCCTGCACAGAATAGCCTTTATAACATCCGGGACAAACATTCTTTATAATTCTACTGGATTCATTGTTGATGTATCCAATCGGATCTAATTTAGGTGAAGCACCCCCCGTTGTATTAATTGTAAAATCGCAGACATCCCCATTGCAACCATCAATCCATAAATAATATTCTACACATTTAGCTAAATTGGCATTGATGGTGGCAGTACCTCCTGGAGGAACGCAGGGGTTGGAATAGCATGCAATTGGTTTGGAGCATTGACAATTTTCTATGATCCCAAATTCCAATCCCTGGCTATTTGAACAACTACCTACTGAGACCGAAACGCTGACATTGCCTCCATTGGTAAAAAATCCAATCCAATTGGTATTCTCGGCTTGACCTCCTTGCGAACAAATAGGCGAGCAGGTACTTGGAGTGTTGCTGGTATTGGAACAGGTATACCCATCGATCTCTTCCAGCGAACAAAAAAACGGCGCATTGGCACAAGTGGTCCCCATTGCTGGACTGCATTGGGCAGCTAGTTTGTTAAGACCAGCTATGGATAAAAACAACATCCATATCGTAAAATACAGTTGGTTTTTCATAATCATATGATTGCCTAAGATAAGGAATCGCTGCTTAATGGAGGGAATAAATAGTAAACGCTTAATTTGCAAACTTCCTTCTGGAATAGTTTTCTATAGAATTTCTTGCTATAGTTTTAGCTTTTTTGCTTAAAACAGTTTCTTGATTCAATTGGGATTTTTCTTCCTGGCAAATACGACTTGCCATGATCATTTTTAACAAGCTTATAAGAACATCCCTCTTTGCGTTTCAACGCAAAGAGGGTATTTTGCATTTAAATTGTTATTAACTGTGAATGGTTTACAGGTTCCGAAAGATTCATTGATTGATTCGTACAAACCCCATTCAGTAATATATTGTTATCTTGTTTGTGTTTTTAATTTAAATGGTTTGATTCTCAAACTTAAAATTCGTGCGTCGCAATTGCAATCATCATCAGTGCTTACATCGTTTCCACCGGTATCTCCTATAACCCTTATTTCATCAATGACACTTTTGGTTCTGCCTTTTGAATCACGATAAATAGCTTCATTGGTTAAGTCAAGGATTTCTTCTCTTCCGTCGCAACCGTTGTTTATTTCATTAAATCCCGTATTTTTTAATTGAACAATTAGTTCTGATGAAATGGCATCATAATTTAAAAACTCTGCACCAGTATATTTTGTTCCAAATGCAGCTGGTTTACCAACAGGCATAATCCACTCGCCAGAAGATCGCGCTGTAGGGCGGGAAGCATTTAAAAACCCTGGACCTTGCTGTTGATAAAATTGGGCATAAATGCTCAAAAAAACTCTGCTGCTATCTTTTGACAGGATCCATTTTGTACGGAGTAATAATTTTGGAGCGATAGTAAAATCCAAACTGCCAGAACCTTTAGGACATAAATTGTAAAAGACTTCTTTATCTAGCAATATTTCATTGGACGATGTAGGTTCATTTGATTTATAATAACGCGTGAAGACCTGATTGTAATTATTTAATACAAGGATTCTATGATCATCTGTTGCAATTGAAATGACTTCTCCCCCAATATTTTGCCAAAATGGATTTGCTTTTTTGAAGTTTAATACAGAAACGGGATATCCAAATTGTTTTTTACCTTCGGTCATATTGCCTATATAGACATTTCCAAAAATATCAATATCAATACAATCTGCTTTTTGAGAATGTTGTTTCCATTCACCATTTGATTTTCGTTGATATACTTCATTCTTTGAATTAATTACCCAGGGTTGGTATTGAGGATCAACTGCAATTTTAACCCCACCCATGCCAGATTGTGTTACCCATTCGCGTTCATTCCAAAATGCAATGGAATAATCATTTGTTCCTGGAATTTTGTTTGTAGTTAGAATAAATATTCCATCATAACAGGCATCGATATCTGTAGCAAGACCTGGCATTCTATGCCAAACTACTGAAGCTTTGATTCCATTTTTTTCAGGAGTAAAAACACCTTTATAAATTTCGCGATTCGCATTGATCAACCAGGGTTCACCACGACTTGTTACGGTCAATTTTACTCCATGGCCATTCATAAATTGCCATGTTTGATTTCCTTTTAAATAAAAAACTTCATAATTCATACGTTCAGCTCCTTGTCTTCCAACCATTTTTGTGCCAAGTGCCCAAACTTCACCATTTTGAGCATCGATTTGACTCATGCTGCCTTCTAAATTATACCAGCTTGCATCTAAATTTACATTTTTATCGAGAGCAGGAATTGACTTCGATTTTATTGGGTCAATTTTTGAAATGTTTGGATTTAGCTGGGAACTTAAATTGCTCACACTTAAAATTAGTGAAGCAAGGATCGTTAGGATTATAGGTTTCATTTTTGTTTTATTTTAAATAGGGTTGAATGTCAGGTAAGCCATCACCATTTGTGTCTATACCTGTGACTTTTAATTTTATTTTCAGATAGCCATTTTTGCCAGTAGTGCCGTAGTGATTTACTACATGCATCAGTCCATAGGTTGTTCGGTTGCCCATTTCAGTTTTAATTGCAAATACTTTTCCTTCAATTTTGGTGCGGCTCTCAAATTTGTCTTTGAAGCCAGGTGTATTTTTAACAACTGCAAGGAGTTGATCGTTGTTTTTAATTTTATCAAATTGGATTGCAGTTAATTTTGTCAATGCAATTTCACTTTCATTGACTTCATCCCATTGTCTCGCAGGGATATTAGCATCTTTATAAACAGGACCTCTGAAATAGTAATTTGAAAATATATCATTTTTTACATAAGCCGGAGTTAGGAAGGCGTACATTGGAGCAGATCCATAATAATCCGTTGCAGTAAAAATAAGATCAACACGTCCGGTCTGTCCTGCTACATCGACATCATCCATAACGGTACCAGTCATAATATCAATATAACAGCCATATTCTTGATGATTTTGATTTCCAAGGTTAGCAGAACCATCTTCATTGTACAAGGGATCTTCTGAATAAGTTACAGAGCCTTGAACTTCTACTTCATCTGATTGGGGTTCTGTAGCTGCTGGTGTTGCTGTACCGGACTCCTGTTGTGTTTGTTCAGCTATTGCATCCTGAGGATTTGAAGTATTTTCCTGTCTTTCTGCAGTAATCATTTTTTTGAGCTTTAAACTGAGAATAGGTTCAAATACAGATATAATGGATTTAATATTTTTTGCAGCACTTTTTATATTTTCTGCCGATTGTTGTGTCTGGTTGTTAAGTTCACTTGTTTTAGTATTCAGTTGTTCTGTTTTTTTTGTCATTTTACTGCTCTTATTTGACGTGTTTTCCTGTGCAGTTATTGACCCATCTAGAATCAACAGAATACATGTTATAAAAATGAATTTAAATTTTGTCATTTTCATGGTCTTGGATTTTTCGTTAGGCTATTGTTTGAACTTACCGCATCGTCATTGTTTTTGTTAGCATCGATATAGATGTCAGGATCATAAACAATTAGAATTTGGTAATCTGGTGGAAATTCTTTTCCTGGTTTGATTGCAGGCAACTCAATGCTTATTTTTAGTTCCTGCCCAGCATTTAACCGTGTAAATGCAAGGTCTTTTAACTTATGCCTATCAACTGCGGAGCGAATTTCCCATAGTTGTATAAATTGTTGATTTTCTCCAGAGGTAAAGTTTTTGCCACCAATATTTTTAACTATACCAGTTATTCTGAGTTTATCACCAGTAGTTTTTTTAAGTGTCGTGAAGCTAATATTTGTTACAGCTGGATCAATAGTATTTTTATAAGTACGTAAGGGTTCACTGATTGGTTTAAATTTTGCACTTGGCGTGCTCTGAGAAAAACTGAAGTTGAAGGCCACCAGTCCTAGGCAAATTGTGAGTGATTTTAGTAACATGTTGATAAATTTTGTATTTGTAAAATAAATTTTTTAAAAATAATATTTTGTAGTGTGTTATCCTCGTAGTGCACGTGGGGTTCTTTCTTTATTAATATGGACGGTAAATGGTTTTGACAAACTGAATCTGACCCCGGATGCAGCGCCGTAATTATTATCCGGATTTCCAAATCCTAGAAATGGTCCGAAGCTTTGAAATGTTGCCATATTCTGAAAAGCAATCCGACTGACTTCAGGTCTTTGAAGTTTGATATTAGAGGAATAATCGAGTGCAAGGTCATTTGATTTGTGATGAGATCCTAAATCGGAAATAAGATCCAATACAATTCGATTATCTCTGAGTGCCTGAGGGTTTACCAAATAGGCAAATCCTGCTGCTCTTCCATTTTCTAAGCGATACGTTTCACGAATTTCAACTCTTCTTCTTACACCCAAAGACTGAAATACGTAGTTCTGACTCGTACCACCATATATTGAATGGCTAGGAAATGAATTGGGTCTTGAAAACAAGGTAATCGTGTCGTAAAGTGGATTTCTACTAGAATTATCTAACGGGAAATGAATTCCATTTCTTTCTATGAGTGGGCAAGGTACTAATTCACCTGAAGGCAATCGCTCATACATCCGGGCTTTAACAGAACCAAAGACTCTCTTGCAATCGTTATTATGTATTTCAGTTGAAATTCCACTGAAGTTTACATATGCATAGGTTCCTTCAACAATTCTGATAGATTTAATATCCAAAGGATGCGTTGATCCGAAATTAGCATGTTCACCAATAAAAATTCCTTCCGTTGCATTGTCTTCATTAAAGAGTATGTAAGCAATGTAGCCTGGTGCAATTTTTATTGATATGGATCTTTTATTAAAAGAAACAGGATATGAATAATTACTAATATTCTGTGCATATCGGGCCGGTTGTCCTTGAAAATTGGCATTAGGATAAATTTCTATCCAGTCTCTCCGAGTGGTTGTTGGGAGTACTTCTTTGATTCGCGAAGCATCTGACCTAACTTTCTTGGAGGGAGTTAGTATTTTTTCTTGGGCGAAAGCTGTATTTAATAACAACAAACAGCTTGCAACTCCATAAAATAAGTGCTTAAGCATCCAATTGAATCTTGCGCTACTTTTAAAAATAAATTGTGATGATTTCATGTCGTAATTATTTTGTTTTAAATAATAGGACAAAAGTATTGTAGGAATAAAGGCAGGTCAATTCCCCATTTGTGTGATTCTGAAACCTGAAGTAGCTAATTTAAACGGGAGCCACCCCAATCTATATTTCGGAATTGGAATTTAGAGTTTGTTATCTGAAAGGTACTTATGATTAAAATCGAACGATTTTTTCTTTGAGTGCTTTCGCCACGGCTTCAGTACCGCAACTTACCTGAAGTTTGTAATAGATATTCTGTAGATGTTTTTTAACAGTATCCAGTGAAATATAACAGATTCCTGAAATCATTTTATAACTATTGCCTTTGACCAGGAGGTTCAATATTTCCAGTTCGCGTTCTGTCAATTTATAGTCCGGTACAACAGGGTTGCTACGAAAATGTTGAAATACTTTTTGGGCAATGAAAGGAGACATTGGAGCCCCACCAGCCATGAGTTCTTCTAATGCTTGGATGATTTTCAATGGGGGTGTATTTTTTAAAATATAACCATCTGCTCCATTGCAAATACTTTCAAATATGCGATCGTCGTCATCAAATACCGTAAACATCATGATTCGTGCATGCGGGCAGCTGTGTTTAATCATACGTGTGGCATCAATGCCGTTCATTCCGGGCATATCGATATCCATAATGACCGCATCCGGACAGTTCAGACCCAGCTGAGATTGAAGGTCATTGCAATGGCCGTGGCTTTCAAGGATTTGAAAATCACTTAAATCCGCCAACATCATTTCCAAGGATTGACGCAAACGCTCATTATCCTCGTAAATTGAAAGCTTCTTACTCATTTGACTGCAATATTACGGGTTTCAATGAAATTGAATGATTACCCATTTGTGTAATACTCATTGGATAGGTATTTTACAAATAATACTTGTTCCTTTATTTAATCCAGTTTTTATTTCTAGATTCCCGTGGCATTTTAATGCACGGTGTTTCATGTTTTCAAGCCCATGCCCTAATTGATTGCTGGTTATATCAAAACCGATTCCATCATCAGTCACTATTAATACTATAAATCCCTCCTTAATTGTTAAGTCAATGATAACTTTGTTTGCCTTAGCGTATTTGACTAAATTATGGAGACTTTCTTTAAATATTAAATAAAACTCTCTGCGAAACTCCATGTGTAGTTTTATTTGTACAGCATGTTCAGGAAAATGGAATTCATAATTAATTTGTTTGCCTTCAAGGATATCTGCGGCATACCTTCGCATTCGAACGAACAAATTATTGAGGTCATCATATTTTGGACTTACATTCCAAACAATATCGCTGAGGGCTTCACTAATGCGCAGTAAATCTTCTTTTGATTTGTCGAGAAAAGAACGTGCTTTTTCAGTATTGTTTAAATTACGTCTGGCTAATTCGTTTAAAATTTGAATATTGCTGAGTGAAGATCCAATGTCGTCATGAAGATTGCGGGAAATCAAAGTTCTGATTTCTAATGGTTTTCTGATTTGTTGAATTCTTATACGATACAGTCCATATAAAAACAACAATGCAAAGCAATTTAGAAGTGAAATAAACCACCAGGTTTTCCAAAATGGAGGAGCGATAGAAATAAAAATTTGTTTTGGCCAGCTGATGGTATTGCCTGCACCCAAAGCTTTTAATTGGAGGGTATAGTCACCAGCTTGCAAAGCACTGAATTGAAGGTTGGGTTCATCTATACTATGCCATGAACTCGTGTCGCCTTTCGCAAAAAGGCGATAACTGTATTGAGTACGCCAGGGAAACTCTTTGTGCATTGCAGCAAACTTAATGCTCAAGTTGTTTTTTTTATAGTTTAGTTTTATTTCAGCATTATTTTTAAGAAACCCAGAAAGATTCAGGGAACTGTCGTTGACTTTAAATTCCGTAATATTTATTTTCAGGTATTCATGATCAATAGTTAGCTTATGCTCATGAAATAAATGATACGAGTTTAATTGAGGCACAAATACTTTTCCATCTGGAGTTACAAAGAGTCCTGACTCGAGGTGGTTTATTACCAAACCATCCTGAACTCCATAGACTTGCCAATTATAACTGTCCGGATTGATCTCAATTAATCCTGCAGTTGTTGCGAGTAGTATTTGACCTTTGGTAGTCATTGAAATATCATTAATGGTTTGAGATGGGAGGTTGATTGAATTCAATCGCTTGTCTTCTTTGAAATTATTTATATCCATTCGTTGCAAACCATCGCCATTATAGCCAATCCAAACTGTCTCATCTTGATCAATAAAAAAACTCCGGATCAGATCATGGCGCATCCATGCTCCTAAGGGTGTTCCTTTTGCTATTTGGATAGGAGGTAGCTTATTTGGATCGATCATAAATAGACCTTGGTTTGT
Source organism: Saprospiraceae bacterium (assembly GCA_016714025.1). NCBI lineage: Bacteria > Pseudomonadati > Bacteroidota > Saprospiria > Saprospirales > Saprospiraceae > Saprospiraceae bacterium. The sequence goes on from JADJOB010000002.1 coordinate 1,754,902, forward strand.
ACTTAACCAAATGCGACTCAAATGATCCGACGCAAGTTGATAGAAGTATAAAGGCCAATTTTTATATTTTTCAGGAACCGGTAAATTATTCAAAGAAATACTGTCGATGATGTGGAAACCAGGTAAGCGAACCTGATACAATGATGCTTTTTTACGTATCCACAATACTTGGTTGGCATTTACAAGTATATCTCCAATGGATTCAAAGAGTTTATTATTAATCTGAAGTGGCCTCATAATAGAATCTCTTGAAGCCATCGTATACAGCAGCCCATCAAATCCAAGAGCAATCAATTGATTGGCGTTCATCCATTGCAAATTTTTTAATCCAGTTACAGCGCCAGGATGACGTACTGGAATATTTTGTTGGCTCTGATCAGAAGTTTTAAATCGGATCAAACTTTCAGGGCCGGCACATGCGAAATAATAATAGTGTTCATTTTGATCACTTACAAGGGTACTTAAATAAGTGTTCAGTGGTAAATGTGTTGGTGCAAGTATGATTTTATTACTTAACCGATTAAATTTAGAATTCCAGTGGAGTAAATAGGAAGATAATCCTACATAAATGCTGCCACTCTTAGTTTTTGAAATTGCTTGATAGCTGAATGCAGGTGAATCTAGTTGTTCATTTTGTAATGGGGGCGAAATGTTTTTACAGTAGTTAGTAGAATTGTTGTATTCAAATAATCCACTCAACGAACAAGCCCACCAAACAATGGAATCATTTATTTGTAATACATCCAAAACAACCATTCCTAATTCCAGCTTACCGTCAGGTGTTCTGTATTGGATTTGTTCCATATCATAGCTGCTCAAATTAAATTTAAACATTCCTTGACTCCATGATCCCAGCCATAATAAATGATCGCCATTGTGATCAATAGAGGTAAAATAAAGTTTTTGAAATTTTTCTCTATTTAGAATAGGAATGTATGTAAAGTCGTGGCTACACGTATTAAATTTATAAATTTCATCGCCATGAATCAACCAAAATATTGAAGAATCAGTAGGATCCTGGACCATATCTTGTATGGTAAATTTATTGGAGTTCATAGAGCCATTTCTAAAAGTCTCATTTGGTTTAAAAAACTCGAAACTGTCTATAGCTTTATTATACAATGCTAGTCCCATATTGCCAGTAGCCAACCAGACTTGTCCATTGGGCAGGCATAAAATTTTATTTACCTGTTGCATGTCACTTCCGGAATCGCCTATTTTTGGAAACCTTCGGAATGTCTGTGTTTTAGTATTAAAATAGCTGCAGCCATTCCAAAATCCGGCAATCCAAATAAGCTTATTGATATCTTCGGCAACATCAACAACATAGTTATCTGTAATGGAAGCAGATCCGGCGAGAATTCGCTGGTAATGCTTTCCATCAAATTTAATGAGTCCATTGTCCGTTCCAATCCATAAATAACCGTCAGAAGATTCACATACGTGGTAATTGAGACTTTCAGAAATCCCAAGTCGGGCGGGGTAGGCGATAAATTCGCCCTTACGCTCTTGTGCCTGAAGCGCTTGAATTAGCAATGCCGACCAAACAATTAAAATTCCTTTCATTCCAATCTAAAGATAATTCTAAGATAATTATTAGTATCAATTAAATGAGCATGTTTGATTAATTGTGAACCATGATATAAAATTTTATTTTAAAGAAATGTGCGTTCGTTTATTTCCGATCTTATTCTTAAATCAGAATGGGATTAATGAATTGAATCAATATTGCAACGTTACAATGTTCCATTTGATTTTAATTGTAATTAGAATGCTGATGCAAGTTTTAGCGAGTCAATCTGTAGTCCGACTTAATGTAACTCCATCGCTCCAGGATGAATGATGAAAACAAACTTAGGAGAATTCGGATAAACATAAGAAGGGCTTTTAAACGGAACTAATTTACAAAAGAATAAAGGAAGAATACATACCATCTTTTAGATAATGTCGAAAGACAAAAACACCTTGCTGTTGTAAAGTTAATTTTTATCGGATGCTCCATGAATGTCCAACAATTCAAGAATCTAATTATTCAAGTGCAATTTAAATACAAATGCTTGTTCTACACAATCCTATAAGATCATTGGCCAACATGCAACAACAATCCGCTATCAACTACCAACTGATTTCCTATTTTTGCGTCAAATTTAGCTATGGCTCAGGACCCCTCTAAGAATGAATTCCTATCAGAAGATGCCATTGAACGGTGCATCCAATTGATGCATTATTTGTGTGAAAATGGTGATCAGATAGGTCATATAAATGCAGCACAACTGGATGCATTGCGAAAAGCATCGGGCATATTCTCAAGACCGGACCGGCGGGAGCGTAAGAAACGATTGAAAGGTCTTAAGAATCTCGAAAACCAGAAAATTAAGGAGCACAATCGTAAAAGCATGGCATCCACAGGAATTCGCAAAGCGCGAACCGATTCAGTGTTTGTAGCTCCAATGCAATTACCGGAACACGATCCCCAATTGAAGGCCAGGCAATTTTTAAACAGTCCACGCAATTGTTATATCTGTAAAGCAGAATATACAGAAGTTCATCATTTTTATGATGCCATGTGCATGGCTTGCGGTGATTACAATTATGCTAAACGATTTCAACATTGTGATCTCAGCGGACAAGTTGCACTCATTACTGGTTCACGATTGAAGATTGGTTATCAGGCAACTCTTAAATTACTGCGTTCAGGAGCTACTGTGATTGCAACAACTCGCTTTCCGGTCGACTCTGCTTTGCGATATTCTAAAGAATCCGATTTTGTGGATTGGAAAGATCGCTTACACATCTATGGATTGGATTTGCGTCACATTCCCAGTGTCGAACTTTTTTGTTCGCATATCCTGAATCAATATTCCCGATTGGATTTATTAATCAACAATGCAGCACAAACAGTTAGACGTCCTCCCGGATTTTACAGCCATCTTCTAGAAAATGAATCCATCCCCTTTGAACAATTGCCAGTTGCAGCACAAAGTCTTTTGGCAAATCATCATCGGGTCATCCAACAGTTAAACCAATTGCATGTTGACAATCAGGATTTGCAATCTCTGCCGGTAAGTTGGGATGTACATGATTCCGGAATCGGACTCAGTGCTTCAGCAGCATTGTCTCAAATACCTTATAAAATTGACAAGACGATTGATGCGCAGCAATTATTTCCCAGTGGCGCATTGGATGCCGATTTGCAACAAGTCGACCTCCGTAAAACAAATAGTTGGAGATTGAAGTTAGGCGAAATTGAAACGGCCGAAATGATCGAAGTACAATTGGTCAATGCCATTGCACCCTTTGTATTAAACAATCAATTGTTGCAACTTATGAAACGGGACAATACCGGACAAAAGCATATCGTCAATGTAACTGCCATGGAAGGAAAATTTTACCGCTTTACAAAAGCAGCAAGACATCCACATACTAATATGGCCAAAGCTGCACTCAATATGATGACCCACACCGCAGCAGCAGAATTGGCAGATTATGGAATTTTTATGAATGCAGTTGACACAGGCTGGGTAACTGATGAAGATCCTGTTGAACTTGCCCGCTTTAAATCCGAGGTCCATGATTTTCAACCCCCACTGGATATCGTTGATGGAGCTGCACGGGTCTGTGATCCATTCATAGATGGAATTCTAACCGGCAAACATTGGTGTGGAAAATTTTTAAAAGATTACATGCCGATTGATTGGTAGGCAAAAATCAGTAGTCAGCAGTTAGGAGTCAGGAGTCTGGAGTCAAGAGTCAGTAGTCAGCAGTTAGGAGTCAGGAGTCAGTGGAGTAGCGTAACAAACCTAATAACCCTCCTCCCTAACAGTCCAATAGTCTAGCAGTCTAATAGTCTAAGCCCTCCAGCCCCAAATTCAGTAGTCAGCAATTAGTAATAAGTAGTCAGTTTCAAAAATGCGCAACAAACCTAATAACCCTCCTCCCTAACAGTCCAATAGTCTAGCAGTCTAATAGTCTACCCTTCAGCCCTCCAGCCTAACAGCCTAACAGTCTAATTTGCTTACAGACTTTAGACCTTCTTCTCCTTCATTCTTCTCCATTTAAACAGGCCATAGCAAGCGAGGATCAGGAAAATGAAAAATTCAAAAGACACAAAGGCGATTCCTTTTTGCAAATAGAGATATACGCATAAGATATCTACAGCAATCCATAAAATCCAATTTTCAATAATTCGTTTGGCCATTAGGGTATTTGCTACAATGCTGGTTACTGCAACCCAGGTATCCGCATAGGGATAGGCAGCAGCTTCTGGAAATGTGGCAGGAAAGTGGATATGAATCTGACTCATAAAATAACCAAGTACTGCTGTAAAAATTGCTATCAATATGGCTAAGTAAATTCGTTGGATCGTTGTGAGCCATTTTAAAGGAAGCTGTGCACGCTTTTCATTTTTCCAATTAATCCAACCATAGATGGCGATCCCAAAAAAATAAATTTGTAAAAACATATCCGAATACAAACGGACGTGGAAGTATATAAAAAAAGCACTGACGATATTGAGTATGCCGATGGGCCAGGTAAGTATTTTTTCTTCAGCTGCCAGATAAACTGCCCAAATGCCTGCAATCACTGAAAACAACTCAAGGGCACTCACCCCGTAAGTACCAATCGTAAAAACGATGTTATCCATAGCAATAAGAGCGTGGTTAAATAAGGCTCAAAAATCTTTGAGCCTAAATTTCAATCTTTAACTGCTTCCTTTATTTTAATTTCAGTGTTGAAGTACCAGCCAAATAGCCTTTATTGAAAACCTCAATCTGATATACACCTGCACTGAATCCACCTGGATTTTTAAATTTAGCACAGATTTCTTTTTCATCATGTGAATAAGGTGCCATAACAGCTGTTGAATATTTAATGGTCTCACCATTTGAATCGTTGCGAATTACACCGGAACCTTCAGATTCAATTGCTTGTGTTTCTCCTGTTGGATTGATGATGCGGACATAAAATTTTTCACTGCCGGCTTCTGCATTTTTATTAACGGTGGTTTTAAAACAAACTTCTACAAAATCAGCTTCATTAGCTCTGGATACTGATTTTGGTTTTTTACCTTCCCGGTTTTGATATGCATCTGCATTGATCTTTTGCACAGGAATGGATGTTGCACGATTTACTTTTCTACTGAGTTGATCTTTTTCTTTAGAAAGATTTTCTTTCTCACTGCTTAAGGTTGTTTTAGCTTCAGTTAATTGCTGATTTTCTGCAGACTTGGTTTGTAAATCTTTGGTAAGATTTTCTTTGTCTGATAACAAAGCAGTATTGGAAGAACTTAGGCTTGCATTTTCTGATTTCAGGCGATTGATTTCTGTAATATACTCTTGGGTTTTGGTACGCATTGATTCCATTTCTTTGCGGGCAATTGCAAGGTTCTTACTGTCTTTCAATAATCCAGATACTTTTTCTTTTTGAATGCGGAGATCTTCTTTTTGCGCATCAATGACTTTGTTTAATTCTTCATTATTGGTTTTCATGTCATTGAGATCACTCACTGCTTGTTGATACTCCTTGTCAAGTTTAGCTTTAGCATCTTCCAATTGTACCAGCTCATTTTCTTTAGAAACATTGTCTTTTTGAAGATTGGAGTTGTTTACAAACTGGTAAACGTTCAAGCCAAATAAGCCTACTAAAAGGATAATTACAAGGGCTTTAATACTTTGATTGGAATTGGCCATGTCTGATTGTTTTTGTTGTAGTGTAAAATTAACAGCTTTAACGCAAAAATTCTTATTTTTAGTTCCTGAATTGCAAAATTCAGGGTTTACCCTGATTGATAACATTATGGAACTATCTAATATATTATTTATTGATATTGAAACCGTAAGTCAATATCAAGCCTACGAATCCCTCGATTTTAAGTGGCAATCTATGTTCGAAAGAAAGATTCGGTATTTTCAGGAAAAAGAGCCCGAAAAATCCCCGGATCAGTTATATCATGATAAAGCGGCCATTTATGCTGAGTTTGGAAAGATCGTTTGCATCGGCTTAGGCTTTTTTCATAAAGGCCAGTTGAGGATCACAACCCTTTGTGGAGATGCCGAAGCTGAACTCCTCGAAAAGTTCTTCCAAATCGTCCAAAGTCATTTCAATAATCCAGACAAACATTTCATTTGCGGACACAATATCAAAGAATTTGATGTTCCTTACATCTGTCGTCGTGCCTTGATAAATGGGATAGCCTTGCCGGCCCTCTTCAATATTTCTTCTAAAAAACCCTGGGAGTTAAAATACCTGCTCGATACGCTGGATATGTGGAAATTTGGCGATCAGAAAAATTATGTTTCCCTCGAATTATTAACGGCTTGCTTCAATTTAGAAACTTCAAAATCAGACATCGATGGATCAATGGTTGGAAAAGTCTATTACGAAGACCACGATTTAAAACGAATTGGGGAATATTGTTCCAGAGATGTTTGGGTCACCGCCAATGTATTTTTGAAAATGTCGCTCAAAGAAACCATTCCCTTTGAATCCGTGCATTTTACAGATTCTAAGTAACTAATACATTAGCAAAACAATTATTCGTATAAACCATTCACAATGAATGGATTGGGTTATATCTTTACCTAAGACGAATCGATTGAATCCCCCGCTATGAAAAGGTCTCTTTTACTTACACTTATTTGTTTTATTTGCGTTTCTGCCTATTCGCAAAAATGCATTGACACCGTTACCAATGGCTTGACTTTAATCAGTAAAACCTTTGTATCTGGTTCTGATTGTAATTTTAAAATTAAGTTTTGTGTCCGTAAAGTGAGCGAACAAGCACATCACATCGTGTATACCATCAAGTATAGTTATGGAACACTAACTCGTACCATTTATGTTTCCAATGTTTCCGTTGGCTCGGTAATTTGTGAAGTGTTTGAATTTACTGCCGATTGCAGCTCAACTGCTTATTGCGCTGCACACGGAAAAACAGTCAACCACACCCTCTGTGGTGCGGTCGATGAACAAATTATTCTGCCTATTAAACTGATAAGCTTTAGCGCAGAAAATTCTTCGATCGGTTTGGTTGATTTAAAATGGCAAACAGCTACAGAGTCTAATGTGTCTCATTTTATAATTCAGCAAAGTGAAGATTCTAAAAAATTTATTGAAGTTGCTAAAGTGAAAGCTGCCGGTGAAAGTAACTCATTACAAAGCTATACTTATCAGTTAAAGACGAATCCAACCGGTAATTTGAGTACCAGTCAATATTTCCGTCTAAAAACAGTTGATCGCGATGGCTCGGAAAGTTTTAGCCCAATTGTGAGTCTGAAAGATAAAACCCGCAAAAAATTAGAAGTCTATCCGAATCCGGCTTCAAATTCCATTCATCTCAATGTACAAGCACTTGAAGGGAATCCTATGAAGCTTTATAACATTCATGGACAAAATTTCCAGTTAAAACTCATCGACGAGCAAACCTTAGACCTCAGCGAATTGCCAAATGGAATTTATTATTTGCAGGTTCAAGATGAACTCGTCCGGTTTCTAAAAAATTAGACCTATTTTTGCATTCATTCGAAATGCATTTAATAGCTCCTTCCTTACTTAGTTGTGATTTTCTCCGGATCGGAGAAGAAATTGATTGGATCAATCAAAGTAAAGCTGATTGGTTTCATCTGGATGTGATGGACGGCCAATTTGTACCCAATATCAGTTTTGGATTGCCTGTTATTGCTGCTGTCAAACGCAGAGCAACTAAACCCCTGGACGTGCATTTAATGATCCTCCAACCTGAAAAGTATATTTCAGATTTCAGGAAAGCTGGTGCGGACAGCATCAGCGTGCACCTGGAAGCCTGCACCCATTTGCACCGGGTCATTCAACAAATCAAAGAGAGTGGCGCCCTTGCGGGAGTGGCTTTGAACCCACACAGTCCCGTACAAGCTTTATTTGATGTATTGGAAGACGTTGATGTGGTTTGTTTGATGTCTGTTAATCCAGGTTTCGGCGGACAAAAATTTATTTACCGAAGTCTTCAAAAGATTAAAGAACTCAAAGAAGAAATTGTAAAACGAAATCTTTCAACCAAGATTGAAGTCGATGGAGGTGTTGGACTGCAAAATGCAGAAGTGATTTTAAAAGCAGGCGCAGATGTGTTGGTTGCAGGCAATGCAGTTTTTGGAGATCAAAATCCAGCCGGAGTGATCAGCCAATTAAAATCCATTTCCGTTAATTCCTTTGAGTTTTAAGCTGAAAATTTTGTTGAACCGCATCGTCAACATCCGCAATCACTTTCCTTTGGAAAAACTCTTGTTAGTATTTATAGCGACCCTTCTAAGTTTATTTCAAACGGAAGGACAAACGCAAACGATTCTTGTAAAGGGAATCATCCTTGATGAAGAGTCAGGAACTCCGATTGAACAGGTAATTATTTATATACCGGAACGGTCTTTTTATTCAGAATCTAAACTGGATGGAAGCTTTAGCATCCAACTTCCGGATCAGGCAGAATGGAATTTAAAATTCAATCGCCTGGGTTATCAAACCAAAGAGCTCCTGGTAAAAAAATCAGATGTGCATTCAGATTTCATTTTAAAATTATCCCTTAAAAAATCGATCAGCAAAGAAATTGAAATTGTAGATAAGAAAGACAACGAGGGCGCAACCGTTCGTGAGCAAGTTGAAGCATTTCAATTGTTGCCTAGTGTAAGTTCAAATTTGGAAAGTATTTTGCCGGTGATAGGTTTGGGCGTGCGAAGCAGTGCCGGTGGGGAGTTATCTTCACAATACAGTGTTCGTGGGGGGTCCTATGATGAAAACCTGGTTTTTGTAAATGATTTTGAAGTGTTTCGTCCGCAACTCATTCGCAACGGACAGCAAGAAGGACTTTCATTTCCAAATCCTGATTTAATCAAAGATTTAAAATTTTCATCCGGTGGATTTGAATCGCGATATGGAGATAAAATGTCATCGGTTCTGGATATACGTTATAAAACACCCGATCGTTTTCGTTCGAGCTTAGTGTTGAGTCCATTGGGTGCAAGTGCGCACCTGGAAGGCTCAAAATTATTTTCGAATGATGCTGTAAAAAAGTTTAGTTACCTGTTGGGAGTGCGTTATAAAACCACAAAATATTTATTGAGTAGTTTGGATGTAGAAGGGGAGTACCAACCTAATTTTTTAGACATCCAATCGTTTTTAACTTATAGTTTTAATAAACACTGGAAACTATCATGGATCGCTAATTTTAATAAAAGTGTTTTTAAATTAATTCCTGAATCTTCCAGTGTTGCAAAAGGTTCTTTTTTTCAGGTGATCAACCTGAATACAGTTTTTGAAGGAGCAGAAGAAGATGTGTTTGAGCAAAACATGAGTGGATTGAGTTTGAATTATTTTTCTGACAACAAAAGGAATCCATATTTTTTTAAATTGATTTCATCGATCCACCAGGGATATGAGGCCGAGCAATTTGACATTTTAGGATATTATCGATTGGTTGAAGTTGAAGCAGGAAATACAGACGAAAAAGGAAAAGAAGTCAAGCTATGGGGTGAAGGAACGCAGCATCTTTACAATCGTGATTTTTTAAATACTTTAATTTGGAATCAGGAGGCACGTGCTGGAATTGAATTTAATTTTAATTCCATTCAACATTTTGTGCAGGCAGGTATCTTTTGGAAAAATGAACACATCGAAGACAAGATCAATGAGTGGGAACGATTGGATTCAGCAGGATATTCACTTCCCTATGATGAGAGCCGTCTGGTATTAAATTACGTGTATAAAACCCAAAATAATTTTACCAATAATAAAATGGGATTTTGGGTACAGGATGATATGAGTTGGTTGATTGCAAGCAAGCAATTATTAAAAATCACACCGGGCTTGCGATTTCACCACAGCGATTTAAATCGTGAATCCTTTATAAATCCAAGATTAAAACTGGAATGGATTCCAGTGCAAAACGACAACCGCATGCATATTTGGTTAGCAGGAGGTTGGTATTATCAGCCCCCTTTTTATAGAGAGATGCGATTGGTAAACGGACATTTAAATTTTAATCAACAAGCTCAGAAATCAAATCAATTGCTTTTAGGCATTCAACGAGACTTTAGGATGCCAAAAATCAGTCCGTCTCAGTTCAGATGGATTTCAGAAATCTATTATAAAAACATGTGGGATGTGGTATCCTATGATTTGGAAAATGTACGCATTCGTTATTCTGGCATCAATGATTCAAAAGCCTATGCCATTGGATGGGACAATCGGATTTACGGTGAATTTGTACCCGGAGCAGAATCCTGGGTCAATATTTCATTTTTAAGAACCCGTGAGCGGCTGAATGGAATTCAGCACAAAGAACGTGATGCAGTAAATCCAGATGGCAATGCCATTAAGGATGTCCCCAGGCCAACCGATCAATTGTTTGCCTTAGGAATGTATTTTCAGGATTACCTGCCTAAAAACGATCGTTTTAAAATGCATTTAAATATTAATGTAGCAGGAGGTTTGCCTTATGGATTAAAAGGAGACAATCTTATTTTTAGAAACGACAAACGACTCAAAGCTTACCACCGGGTCGATATTGGTTTTTCTTTTTTAATGTGGGATCAAAACACACCAAACAGAGGATTCCGATTTATGAATTTCACCAGACAAACTTGGTTAAGTTTGGAAGTATTCAATTTACTAAAAGTAAAAAACGAAGCATCTGTGAGTTGGATAAAGTCTTTGTACAATTACCAATTTGCCATTCCAAATTATCTCAGTTCGCGGAGGATAAATTTGAAATTGAGAATGGATTTTTGATTTTAGTTTGAATTTCAACCGAAGAAAAAAACAGGATATTCAATTTTCAAAGATCTGCAAATAATCAATATATGTTCCAGATTGATTGGTCAAAGCCAAAGTAAACGGAGTATGCGCAGGTAAAAAGATGTTTTCTTTAAATTGGATCGCTTGCCATCCATGCAGTGTGCTAAATAAACTGTAATGAAAGGAGTCAATATACATGTCGGTATGATTAGAAAAGCCAGGTGATTTCGCAATGATCATCACATTTATAGTAGCATCATGATCTAGAGCTGGAAATGTTTTTTTAAAATGATCGTAAAAACAGCCGCCAGCAAATACTGCTGATTGCTTCCCAAAAGCACCCATTACCGTATCAGAAAGCCAACAAAAATCTACATGTTGGAATTCCTCTAAATCGGCTTCCGTTTCAAAACTATTTGTATAAATAAATTTAGCGCGAGCTGGAGATGGAATTTCTTCCACTGCACAAGCCTGGAGCATCCAACATAAACTGCAAACCCATATTGGAATGTAGAACGATTTCATATCATTAATGGGCAAGATGGATTGTACTGCAATTTAGGCTGTTTTTTTGGGATAAACCCACTTGGCGGATTCATTGTAGGTTAAACCTTAAGGCAAGTCCTCAGGCCTCCAAGCCGCCTCAATTAACAAATTACCCTCTACAATTAACAATTATCTATTAATTCTCCTTATATTTGCAGCCCTTAAAGTCGGTCGTGTCTGTTTTCAGAGTAGGCCGATTGAGGTCTAAACTTTTAAAAATTTAACAAATGGCCGTTAAAATCAGATTACAGCGTAAGGGTCGCAAAAAAGCCCCATTTTACCACATTGTTATTGCCGATTCAAGATCTCCACGGGATGGAAGATTTATTGAAAAAATTGGTATCTACAACCCAATTACTAAGCCAGCAACCATCGATTTAGACAGAGATAAAGCTTTCGAATGGTTGATGAAAGGTGCAGAACCTACAGACACAATCAATGCAATTTTACGTTACAAAGGAGTGCTTTACAGAAAGCACCTGGCTCGTGGTGTCAAAAAAGGTGCACTTACTCAGGAAAAAGCTGACCAAATGTACCAGGATTGGATCGCAGCTAAAGAAGGTCAAATTGCTATTAAAGTAGAGGCAAGAAAGCAGGAAATTACCGATTTCCATACAAAATTGAGCGGAGAAGCTAAAACAAAAGCAGCTCCTGTTGCTTCAACTGAAGAGGAATAAAATAAGTTTATTAGTAAATTTATAAGAATATAATTTTAAAAACAAATATTTATTTTAGTATAAATTTTGTTTTTAATAAAAATTCCAAATTAACTGAACCTGGACTGGGCTCAAATCCGTCCGGGTTCTTTCATTGAAAAAACATAAATTTAGAAGCATGCAAAGCTTACTTCAAGATTACAAAGAACGCCTGCAAGGGGTCGCCGAATTGATTCAGGGTTCCGATGAATTAGCCACTTATCTGGAAGAAGAAACTCCTGAACTTTATAAAACCCTTCAAGATGCTTACGAACCATTGATTGCAGAAATTTATCAGGAAGTAGCTGATAAACATCCTTTGCAATTACCTGAATTGGAACTAGTCCTGATGAATCCATTTTTTGAAGGCTTGTTTTTACCACGTATACTTGGCTACAACGTCTTACGCGGTGAAATCAATGATCAAATAAAATACGCACGTCCACAAGAAGCGTTTAAGAAAATACTATTGGCAATTGCAAACTCAACCAATTTTGATGCCATCCGCCAACGGATCGGACAGACAGTCCAGTTGGGTTTTGCACTCAGCAGCGATATTTGGATAGCGAACTTATTAGATAAAGTAGATAATAAAAAAGTAAAGGCATTTTTACAATCCATGATTCACGATCGTTTTCGGGATCTGGAGGAAAGACGCAATTTATTGAGCCGGTATAAAAAACAGTTTACACATTATAATTTTTTATACACCAGTTTTCCAGAAACTGTTTCTGAATTAAAAATGGAGGCTACCGCATTGAGAAGCTTTTTGTTAAACCGGATCGCCTTTCATAACAGTCATGATAGTTACATCGATGAGATCCATAAACTGATTGGACAAAAAGCATTTTATAAAGAACCGGAGTTTATTGAGATAATTGCTATAATTTCTAATTTTATAAATCTAAATCAAACTGAAACGCAACATCTTTCAAATGCATTGAATTCCTGTAGATACGAGAATACCCAATTCAATCAAATCTATTTTCAATTTTTGAAAAATTGCTACAAACAAGGCGTTCATTTTGGTCCTGAAGCAGATCGCAAATTTTTTGGTTTGCTCAATAAGAATGAAGGAGATGATCTGATTAAATATTACAATCTTTTAGAAACAATTCACTCGAAAGGATTTATTCATGAAGATGCACTGGATGCGGTCAATGCATTTTATGCTCAGTATGAAGGGATGTCAATTAATAATGAATGTCTTCGATTGGAAATTTTACAATTATTCCATAAGGTCGTTGATAATTTAACAGAGCCCGAGTATCATTCGTTTTTTGAATTGCAAAAGACCTTTGCGGATTATATTAATACATTTGGAAATTCTGCATTTAATCAGGAAACTGAAAGCATGTGCATGAATTATGTAAAACGTTTACTCGCTTTCTATAAAGACAAACGCAGTAAGGAGTATCAGGAAGTTAAAAAAGCGGTAAGTTCTGGTTTTACAGAATTGGAATTTTTAACAGAGAAAGAATTGGTAGACCTTTTTAAGATTAAGCGGAAAAAGAAAGAGACTGAATAATCCAGTACTTTTAGGATTCTTATAAAAGTTTACGCTAATATATAGTTATCTAATAGCCAATTATTTAAAATTCAATCAGGAAGTGATTGCTGAATTGAAAAAGCTTTGATTATTTTTGTTCAAAGCCCCATCACAAAAACAACGAATTGGCCAACAATCCAAATATTGTATACCTTTTACTTTGGCATCTCAATCAATACCATTGGTTTGAGTTGCCAGGGATCGGCCGTTTCAATGGAACGAAACGTGCGGCTTACATTCATCATATCGAACAAAAGATTTATCCGGGATCTATAACCCTGCAATTTGAATCGGGTATTACATCCAATACCGAACAAATGCTCAGCCACCTGGTAGAGGAAACAGGTTTTTCACAAGAATTGCTAGAAGAACATTTGGCAGCTTTGTGTCAGTTTATTCAAGATTCATTAAAAGGGGCACCATCAGTTTACTTTGAGCCCTTTGGTACTTTGTACCAACTGAATGGCAATTGGATTTTTAAACAAAGCGAACACAACATTCATCAGGATTTTTATAAACAGTCACCACTATCATTAAAGCCCATTCAATTTAAAAATGAGGAAAAACAAATTCCTATTGAAACTAAGGTTTTAATTCAGACTCCAAAGAAAAGTTATGAGTTGCGATCGCTTTTAATAGCACTTGGAATTTTATGGTTAATTTTTCTTTGCTTGTACTTTTGTCCAAATAGAAAATCAAATACAGAAATCATAAAGGGCTCAATCGGGGATTCTACAAATGGAGCTCAGGCCATTCAAATTCAGGATTCATTGGAGCCAGAAGCAACTGCTTTAGATTCGCTTGCTGCCCTTGTGCAAGAACCGATTTCAAATCAGGACAGTTTGACAAGTGAAATTCAAATCGATGAATCAAATGTGCAACATTTAAATGATAGCATTCAAAATAAACCTTGTGTTATTATCGTAGGTTCTTTTATTAAAATCAATAATGCCAACAGGCTTTCGGAAAAATTGAAACGAGATCACTATAAAGTTTACCGCGGTCAATATGAAAAATTTAATAGAGTAGGGGTGCAGTTCGATTGCTTTAAACAAGACTTAAAAAAAGTATTGGAAGAATTAAAAAAACACTATCATCCGGATGCCTGGGTTTTAAAATATTAACAAGCTATGAGTAATTCACTAATAAACAGCATTCAACAAACAAGGTTGAATAACTTTTTTCTGATTGCCGGCCCCTGCGTGGTCGAATCAAAAGATTTGTGTGAAGAAATTGCCGGAACTGTTCAACAAATCTGTTATGACTTGAGCATACCATACATTTTTAAAGCGTCTTACCGGAAAGCCAATCGTTCACGCTTAGATTCTTTTACAGGAATTGGCGATGAGATGGGTTTAGATATTTTAAGACACATTGCAAAAACCTATCAGATTCCTGTGACAACGGATATTCATACCGACGAAGAAGCAGCAATTGCATCTGTGTTTGTTGATATTTTACAAATTCCAGCTTTTTTATGCAGACAAACCTCCTTGTTGGTTGCAGCAGCAGAAACTGGTAAAGTAGTGAATATAAAAAAGGGACAGTTTATGAGTCCTGAAGGGATGCGTTATGCAGTTGACAAAGTTAGGCAAGCAAACAATCAACAGATTTGGTTGACCGAACGAGGAACTACTTTTGGATATCAGGATTTAGTGGTTGATTATCGGGGCATTCCGGCAATGAGGTCATTTAATGTTCCCGTAATTATGGATTGTACCCATTCATTGCAACAGCCAAATCAAAGTTCAGGCGTTACTGGAGGACGTCCGGATCTGATTGAAACAATTGCCAAAGCAGCCATAGCGGTTGGTGCAGATGGATTATTTATTGAAACACACCCAAAACCAGAAATCGCAAAATCCGATGGTGCAAATATGTTGCGTTTAGAATATTTAAAACCGCTGCTGGAGAAACTTTGCAAAATTCGCAAAGCGATTGATTAATATGCAGCTGGTTGATTATCGTTTGCTTCCGGAAACCATTGACAGCGAAGAGGCACATCGTAAAGCCATCGCCGAACAATTGCAACAAACGAAAGGTACTGGTTTTCATTATAAAATAGTCAAGCGAAATATTGATGCGCGTGCAAGAAATATATATTTCGTGTTTCGCGCAGAAGTGTATCCTGATTCGATTCCTGATTCAATTCCTGTTGAATTTAATTACAAAAATGTATCAGATGCAAAGCCGGTACACATCATAGGCGCCGGACCTTGTGGATATTTCGCTGCATTAAAATTGATTGAGTTGGGATTGAAACCAATTCTTTTAGAACGAGGTAAAGATGTGCGTGACCGACGCAGAGATTTAAAAGGGATTCAACAGGATGGAATTGTTAATCCGGATTCAAATTATTGTTTTGGAGAGGGTGGAGCAGGTACCTATTCAGATGGAAAATTATATACACGTTCTGATAAAAGAGGAAGTATTCAATCTGTATTAAATACCTTAGTTGCACATGGCGCTGATCCGGAAATCGTAGTCGATGTTCACCCGCACATTGGAAGCAATCGCCTTCCGGAGATTGTAGCAAATATTCGACATACCATTTTGAAATATGGTGGCGAAATTTATTTCAATACAAGACTTGAGGATATTGTAATTGAAAATAACTTACTCCATAAAATTGTTACAAATAAGGATACCTATCCATGTACTGATGTGATTCTTGCAACCGGTCATTCTGCACGTGATATTTTTTTATTATTGCAAAATAAAAATTGCACCATTGATTGCAAACCTTTTGCTTTGGGTGTTCGGATCGAACATCCGCAACAGGTAATTGATCAGATACAGTATAAACAAAATCCAAGACATGCAAAATTGCCTGCAGCGAGTTATAGTTTGTCCTGTCAGATTCAAGGAAATGGGGTCTTTTCATTTTGTATGTGCCCTGGAGGCCTGATCGTCCCGGCGGCTACTGCGCCCGGCGAACTGGTTATGAATGGAATGTCATTGTCTCGAAGAGATTCTCCCTTTGCCAATAGTGGTTTTGTGTGTTCTGTAGATGCGGTCGATTTTAAAAATTACAAGCATCAAAATGCTTTACAGGGTATGTATTTTCAAAAGGAAGTTGAACAAAAAATGTTTGACCTGGGTGATGGATCGCAAAAAGCTCCAGCACAACGACTTCGTGATTTTATTGAGAAACGAAAAAGTTCTGATTTACCGGATTGTTCGTATATACCCGGAATCTTTTCTGCTTCACTGGATAAAGAATTACCTCATACAATTTCTGAACGATTGAGAAATGCATTTTTATATTTTGGTGAAAGGATGTCACAGTTTCTGCATCCGGATGCAATCCTGGTAGCTCCAGAATCCAGAACGAGTTCACCTGTAAAAATCCCAAGAGATCCAAAAACACTCATGCACCCTGAAATCAACGGCTTGTTTCCAGCGGGTGAAGGCGCAGGTTATGCCGGCGGAATTTTATCTGCTGCTATGGATGGTCAGCGGGTAGCTCAGGCAGTTTATAATAAAATTTTCCAGGTTTAGGATTGGAAGATATTTATAAAATAGATTCAATAAACAAAGTTTGGTTTAATACTTTTGTATGAATAAATTATGGCGAAAACAAGTAAATTTAAAATAGATAAAGAAATTCTGGAAAAGGCCTTTCGTATAATGTGCACTGCAAAATGCTTGACCGAACATTATGAGGCAAATTTTAAATTTGTTTCAAAATATGTACACGCAACTTCCAGAGGACATGAAGCAGTTCAAATTGCTTTAGGTCTGCAATTGACTCCGGATGATTTTCTATCTGCATATTATCGGGATGATAGTTTGTTGTTGGCGATTGGAATGCAACCCTGGGAAATTATGTTGCAGCTGATGGCAAAGCGGGATGACCCGTTTTCAGGAGGCAGATCTTATTATTCACATCCCAGTTTAAAAAGAGATGGGATGCCAAAAATTCCGCACCAGTCTTCTGCTACCGGAATGCAGGCCATTCCATCAACAGGGGTCGCAATGGGTTTACAATATCGAACTATTGCAAAAATAAATCCTACCAAAGGGATTTCGATTTGCTCGTTGGGGGATGCATCAATCACAGAGGGTGAAGTTGCAGAAGCATTTCACATGGCTTCATTAAAACAATTACCCATTTTGTATTTAGTTCAGGATAATCAATGGGATATCAGTGCACATGCATCTGAAATTCGTAAAGGAAATGCAATGGATTTTGCGAAAGGTTTTCCTGGATTGGAAGCAGTAAGTGTTGATGGAACAAATTTCGAATTGTGCTATGAAACATTTACATCAGTCTTAAATAAAATTCGTAAAGAACAACGTCCTTTTTTAGTACATGCAACCGTTCCTTTATTAAACCATCATACCAGTGGGGTGCGCAAAGAGTGGTATCGTGACGATCTTGAACAACAACAGTTGGAGGACCCATTTCCAAAATTTAAAAATTACCTTCACCAAAATGGTTTCAGTGATGCGTATCTTAATCAATTAGAATTCGAATGCAAGCAACTCGTTGAATCTGATTTCGAACGTGCACGTTCTGCACCCGATCCGGAACCTTCTGACTTATACTTGCATGATTTTGCTCCTGCAGTCGTTCTTGAGGAAACCGGCAACCGACAACCCGATCAAGGGGAAGAAAAAGTTATGGTGGATTGTGCCTTGTTTGCGATCGATGAATTAATGCAGAAACATCCGGAGTGTTTACTCTATGGACAAGATGTCGGAAAGCGATTGGGAGGAGTGTTTAGAGAAGCTGCAACTTTAGCTCAAAAATTTGGAGATCATCGCGTTTTCAATACACCAATTCAAGAGGCATTTATTGTTGGCAGTACCGTAGGCATGTCTGCTGTAGGATTAAAACCGATCGTTGAGGTTCAGTTTGCCGATTATATTTGGCCAGGCCTCAATCAGTTATTTACTGAAGTTGCCCGGTCGTGTTATTTAACAAATGGAAAATATCCGGTGAGTATGATATTGCGCGTTCCAATTGGCGCATATGGCAGTGGTGGACCTTACCATTCATCAAGTGTTGAATCAGTTGTTTGTAATATAAAGGGAGTTAAAGTGGTATATCCTTCCAATGGAGCTGATTTAAAAGGTTTGATAAAGGCAGCTTATGAAGATCCAAACCCAGTGGTCATTTTTGAGCACAAAGGATTGTATTGGTCTAAAGTGCCGGGCACCGATGCTGCCAAAGTAATTATGCCTGATGCAGATTATAAAATTCCTTTGGGAAAAGGCAGGATTGCATTGCAAGCAAATGAAGATACTCCTCAATCTACTCTCGTTATTATCAGCTACGGCATGGGGGTTCATTGGGCATTAAACGCAGCAAAAAATTTTAAAGACCGAATTGAGATCATTGATCTACGAACGCTAGTGCCTTTGGATGAAGAATTGATATTTAAATCTGTAAAAAAACACAACCGCTGTTTAGTACTTACAGAAGAAACCCTTGAAAATAGTTTCGCTCAGGCACTTGCAGGAAAAATCAGTGAGCGCTGTTTTAAAGATTTGGATGCGCCGGTAAAATCCATTGGTTCGAAAAATTTGCCAGCCATTCCATTGAATAGCATTCTCGAAAAAGAAATGTTGCCAGGCATGGATGAAATTCATGCAACGATTCAATATCTTTTGGATTTTTAAGACCTGATGTAGCGTGATATTATCTGGAATTGTTTTATCACTGTTTTTATTTTAAGGATCATTTGAATGGCAATTCATTGCTAACATAAAATATTTCATGTAAATACGGAGGACAATAAGATGCTTAGGGCTTGAGTCTGTTGCGAAGTATACTCATAAAATAATTTAAAAAGTATCCTGGCTTTATAGGGCATGTAATAAAAATGAGAACGAAGCATTTGAATCTATAATTTGCTGCTTTAAGCATAAACCATAGGCTACTTTTGATCAAATACAATATGCAAATCATACTAACTAGTAAGGCTCTAATGGTAGGGTATCATTTTGGATTGTAATAATTTTTTGAATTGAATACTAAGAATCCAATTGTGTACTTTAATGAAAAGTAACATAAAAGAAATCCTGCCCAGTCTGTATTTTTAGAAATTAATTTATTTTGACATAATAGGTGCTGATACTAAGTTCATCTTTTGTTGGAATTCCAAATGAGGTTTCTGCGCTCCCTGCGCCCTGACTGATTTGTTTAATCCAATTTCCCAATTCAGCCTGATTACTTGTTTTTAGAGATCGGGTGGCATCCATGCCATTAAAGTCAATCGGATTTGCACTGAGTAAGAGTTTTAAAAAATAGGATCCTTTCGGCGGAATAATTTTGAATGAAGGGGATTGATAGGAGTTACCAGAGACTAAATAATAATCGCTGCTGGCTTTTGATTGTTCCGGGTATATCCGCTGGATACTAAAATCTGGCCTGATTTCCAGAAGTGAAAAATAAAAATTCTGGGGCCCTGTATTTTTTATTGTAAATGAAATGGTATCGTTTAAATTTAAATTAAATACCTGGTCTTTCAGTGCAGTTCCAGGGTCCTGACCTGACATCGTTAATTCAGCCTTCAGTTGACCATTTTCTAATTCAAGTTTCTTAAGTTGTTGTGATTTCTGATATTTAATTAATAAACGTTTAATATCATTAAATTCAGCTTGTTCATTGCTGGCATCTAATTGCTGTTGGTAAATAATTTCGGCATCTCGATTATAAATACTCAGATTCGCTGAGTTTGCAAAGCCTTCAGGATTTTCAAAGTATAAATCTGGATCCGTATCAACTTCTTGAAAGCTTGTTAAGCTGAATAGGGCATCCCGAATGCGATTGCTAAGCAATGAATCTTTTAACAACAATTGCAACCGTGTTTTATCATTGCCGTATACTATTTTAGAAACAACAGCTTTTGCATTTCGAAGTTCTTCTGCGGGTATATTTCCATCTAATAGAACATCTGCATCCAATGCTGCACTTTCATCAACAATTCCTTTAGCAATATATTTTTGGCCAGTGGTGTCACGAATCGATGCAGAATAGAATAAAATTTCACTGCCTGCATAAATATGGTGTAATATACCCTGATCAATTAGCACCATGTTGTTGCTGATGACATCCCGGACTCTAATGAATTTTGACAATTTTTTTATTTGATTGTTAAAAACACAATATTCCTCCGGACCTTCAATTTGCGGATGTTGGAGCCCGGTATATGCTCTTACATTGCTCGTAATATTTTGATGGAGTTCGGAATAACTTAAACAAGGTTTATTTATTAATAGATTTTTACAAAGGAAATAACTAAATAATCCATAAGGCTGAGATAAAGAAAGGGGAGTTTCATAAGATTTTTCGTTGGGACTTGAACTTGACATCGAAATAAGAGGTGCCATGTTAGCGTTCGCTCCTTTGGATTTAATCAACAGCCCATTGCTATCCGATTTTGAATTCATATGTTTCGTGATGTATTCGGCATTTGCCATGATAACATCCGTTCCCCGACCTGTTATTTTACTTCGTGTACTGGTTCCGGAATGACATGCATCGGTGCTTACAAATAATTGCCCTTCGCTGCCGATTTGAATTCTTATTTCGGTTATCAGGGAATCCAGTTGATCATCTGTTAATAAATTTTGTCCTTCATTCACTTTTGATTTAAAATATTTTGGGGAATCAAAAGGAACAAACGCTTCATCATATCCATCTATTTCATCATTATTTTTATCTTTAAGTTGTTGCCCGTGTCCACTAAAATGTACATGCACTATAGATTTTGGACTGATTTGTTTTTTTAATAAATCAAATGCTTGTAAGATTTTCGATTTTGTAGCTTCTTCATTGATTAAACTAATGATGTTATAATTGGGAAAGCCAAGTTTAATTAGTGTGGATCTGACAAGTTGTACATCCGCATCGCCATGCAATGCCTCCCATTCGCTTTCAGGAGGATAAGCTCCAATACCAATTAACAGGGCATACCCGGGATTAGTATCTAAGGGTCTGCTTTGAGATTGTGCATTGGAGCTTCCTGCTGCGATAAATAGTATGCTGAGAATTTGATAGAGCTTCATTTAATTTTATTATTGAGCAAATTATTTATATTTATTGAATAAATGCTACTACTGATGTGGCATATTTCTTTCCTGTTGTGCAGATTAGGTCATTTATTTTAAATACTTAAACTTCCTGTCCAAAACACCAATGGAAACACGCCTGTTTCGTGAATTACACGCACACGCCAAAGCCTTGCAATTCCCAATGGATCTGTAAATCCAGTAATCAAAAGGGGATCGGTAGGACTGCCTTTTAAAATGCTTATTGCCGGACTCTGCTCAGGATCTTCTCTGTTTTCAACCAATACTCTGAAATTCTTTTTGCTGCTCAAGGAATTAAAATAAGCTTGAACATAACCTCCTATTGAGGCATAAGGAGATAGGAATTCTGTTTGAATCAACCGAATTGATTTTCGCTCCGTTAATAAAAGGGAAGCCTGAATTGGTTTTATACTAAATGCAATGACATCTGGCTTAATATGCTGCTGTAATACAGTTAATCGAACATGGTCCATTTCTTGATTTTGATTTATTGCTTGAAGGCCGGGAACTTCAGAATCATTTTCAAGTATGTGGTCACTTGTTTTTAATGTCACCAACTCAAAATGGCTCTTACTAATCTCTTGAATAAATAATTCATTATCAGATTGGATTTTAATTCTTATGGAATTTTCACCTGTATTGTCAAAAATACTTAACTCTTCGGAATATTTAAGTATGGATTGATTTAAGTCATCAGGAAGTGACTGATGATAAGTATTGCTTTCATTGGTTTCGCACGAACTTATAAAAATAAGTATGGAAGCAAGCAAATAGTTTTTTAAATAAGATAGATTTTTCATAATTTAATTTTAGGGGTGATCAATATGCAATTTGATAGTAATTGCAAAAATTAATTTATGTTATCATAGCATACATACATTTTATTAATTTCGTAAATTCTGGATTAAGCTTATTTCATGCTTAACTTGATTTATTTTGTCTTGTTTTTTGAAATGAAGGCTCATTGCTTGAGCTGCTATTTCACTTTTTCATGTAAGACAAGTACATAGTATAATCATTCAAATTGATTAATAGCAACCACCATTTGTTCAAAGCAAATAAAAAATCACAAGAGGCTTACGGACCTCTTGTGATGAAATAGTAGTATGCTTGCGATTACCAGAGTATAATAATTGGTTTTGAAAAGGTATTGCTTAGGCTTAGTTCTAAATTGGATTTGACCTTATTCGTAAATTTGATGGTGTGATCAAGAAGTGAAAATGTTGGTGCAAGGTATTGTACATTGCAATCAGCACAGAGGCTGGATGCACAATTGATGCGGAATGCATCTGATGCTTTTACTCTGCCTGCTACATAAACAGCATTTACGCCGTGATTTTTATAGGTAAACTTGTAGGCGTTCGAACCTGGTAGTAAATCAGGCCTGGCGAACTCGATTCCATAGAATTTTACCCATTTAGCAAGGTGAACCTCAATTACTTCAATAATTACCTCTTGTAATCCGGAGCGGTCTTCTAGTGTAAAGGTATTGACAGCTTCAGGTTTACTTTCGTTGTATCCCAATTTATCAGTTAAATAGAGTTTAACGGTTTCACTGGTCAGAGCATGTAACAGCGTTGGATCCTTTGTGGTAATTTTAATAGCAATTCCATTTTTTTTGGCATCATCAAACAAGGTTAGATATTTAAAGTCTTCGCCATGACTGTTGTAAAGTGGATTCGAACGAATGGCTAAATCTTCAGATGCTACAGGTAAAATGTTGTAATCTACTTCTGGAAAATCTAATGGTTCAACGGCAGTTTCAGAATCACAGGAAAACAAGGATGTAAGTAACAAACTTGCAAATAGGAAATACTGGAATTTAAAATACGTTTTCATTGTAATAAAATTTAGGGTGAATAAAATTAGTTTCAATTAGTAATTGCAAAATCAGCTGTTGGTAATCAGTTTAGGAAGGATTATTTTAATAATTTACTAAAATAAATCCTGCCCAAAAATAGGGATTGCCATATTTCTCTTTTAAGCCCATTTGTGCCTTTGTAAATGCGGTCGGGATATCATATTTTTTAGTAATCCAATAGTGATAAAACTGTTGCATGAGCTCCTGAGTTTGAAAATCCGGAACTTCCCATAGAGACATGATGATTTTATTCACACCGGCAATTTGAAAGGCTCTTTGTAAACCAAGTACGCCTTCATTGCCGTTTATATCACCAAGTCCTGTTTCACAGGCTGACAATACTACCAGTTTCGTATTGCTTAAGTCCATCTGGCTCACTTCCAATGCAGTCAAGACCCCATCATTCGTGTTTAAAAATTCTTTTGGTCCTGATTTCCATGTATTATATCCGTTTGCAAGCAGTAAGCCTGAGCGCAACATGGGCATTTTTTTAATGACTTGAAATGAATCGGTAGTATTACTTAATTTATTAAGTTGTTCTAAAGAAATAAAATAACCATGGGTTGCAAGGTGTATGATATCTGGTGATTTTTTTCCGAGCCCCAATTTATTAAATTGTGCTTCAGTTGCTTTGGAACCTAAATAGGCACTCACCTTTACGCCGGATTTTTTTAATAAATTGCTAATTAATGAAACTTCAGTTTGGGTGTGTTTTAAATCCGGCCATTCTGATGCATTCATGTTCTGAGTTGTAAATGCAGGCATTGAACGACTGGCGATTGCTCCTTGAAATGTCGATTGGTTATTTGTGGTAGTGTCTTTTTCCATGTAATTGATTCCACCAAACAATTGTGCATTTTTAAGAGTACTTGTTTTTGTATGAATATGCATGAGATCCCTGCTGGAAGCTAATTGAATGACTTGGTAATTTTGTCCAAAAACTTTGGTATCAGTTGTTGGAATTGCTTGAATGTTAATTTTGTGCAGCCCGCCAGTTGGAGCATAGTAAATGGTCTGTACATTTTTTAAAGCCGGCAACAGCGGTTGAATTAAGAATTGAAATAAATAGTTTCCATTCGCTTCTTGTATAGGTTCAAAACCTCTTGCAGCTACACTGTAAATAGCATTCACATAATCCGCTTTGAGGGTCTCGTTCTTAGGAAAAAATTGGGTAAATTTAAATTCACTTCCAAGTTTTACCATTCCGGGGGCTACAGCGTTGGCATTAAATACAAATGCTATAAATTGAAGACTGTCAATTTTTAAATCAGTTGAAGTATTAATTAAGGATATTTCAACTACAGCTTCACCAGTTTTTAGTTTGGATTTAATATCACTGAACTGTACATTTCTCGTGAAGCGCTCGTAACCAGATAGATTTTTGCATAGGCGTTGTTCTAATGCTTCAATCGTTTTATTTATACTTGTAATATAGTCTTTATTGGGCGCTTGATTTAGAAATTCTTTATTTGAAAGCTTGCAATAATATTTAATGCTATCATATAATTCTTGATGAATTTTATATTTCCCAACCAACCGTTGAATTTCTTGTTGGTAATTCAGGCTGAATCCCTTATAAAATAATTCGTTATCATAAGCTTCTACGAGTAGCGCAGTTTCCGGGTTAGGGCAATTCAGCAAGAAGGCATTGAATAAATTGATTCCTCTTTTGAATGTTTTAATGAAACCATCTACTTCTGTAGGCGCTAAATACTTGAATGAGTCATATATAATCTGTTTGCGTAATTTGCTGGCTTCAACAAAGATCTGAGTTGCTTTATCATACTGTTTCATATTGGTATAGAGCTCCGCTAAATTGTCGAGAATCCATAAATACGTTTTATTATAGTTTCCAAAATGTGTTTCGTAGTAGTTTTTTACCTGCAAAAGCGTTTTTTCTGCTTTTTCATATTGTCCGGTTCTAGTATATAATAGCCCTAAATTGATGGAAATAAAGGGGAATTTCATTTCATGTGCATTAATCTTACTAAGGCTGATTGCTTTAATATAAAGGGATTCTGCTTTAGCATACTGTTCTTTCATCAGATAGAGACTTCCCAATCTGCTTAAGTTTTCGGCGATTGAATAATGACTCAAGCCATGAAGTTGTTGGCGTAGTACATTGCTTTTAATTAACAGGACTTCTGCTTCGTCCCATCTCTTTTCATTGTAATAAATGGTTGAAAGGATTTCCAGACATTGTATGTATTCAGGTCCGTGGGTCATTGTATTGGATTCAAAATTTGCTTTGGCTTCCATTGCCAGTGTTTCTGCAATTTCCCGTTTTCCAAATGAATTGTACAAAGAAGCAAGACTGCAAACGATATTATGATATGCTATGGAATGTACTAAATTATTTTCCTTTGCAATTTTAATGGCATTCGTTAGGATGTTTTCGCATTGATTTAAATCTCCAAGCTCGCGATGCAGTTTGGCCTGAATTTTTGAAAGTTGCAAATAGGCAATGCTATTCATTCCAAAGACCTGATTGCAATTTGACTCAGCAGCAAGAAGCTGAGATTTAGCTGAGTCGTAATTTTGAAGCGCTTGATAAGAAATTGCTAAACCAATATGTAGGTAATATTTTCCTGCTGGGTTTGATTCAAAGTAGTTTTCGAATCTCTTTTGTGTGGCGAGAAGTGTATTTAGAGCCTGCTCTTTTTGGTTTTGTTCCCGAAATAATTCAGCCAATTTTATTTGACAAGTAATATATTCAGCTTGCTCTGATTGTGATTTGGGTATAATTCGGTTCAACGTAAGTTCGAAAGGTTGAACGCAAGAACTATCCTTCGTTTTATTATAATTAAGGATGGTTTGTAATTTTATTGCAATCAGACTGTTGATAACTGAAAGAGGTGAATTTGATGTTTTTATTTCAGACATCAATTCGTCTAAGCTTACATAGGCTTCGCTAAAATCATTTAAATGTATTTGCAATTGTATTAACCTTAAATGTAAATAGTATTGGGATTGAATGTCCATGTTGCAAAATGCCTCTTGAGCTATAAAATGGTTTAAAATTACCTTGGCTTGTTCCCATTTACCCTGATCTTCCAGGAAGTACCATGCTTTGACAGGTTCTGGCAAGAGTTCTGATTCGCATAAGTCAATGCTGTAAGCAACATTTGAATAGTTGAAGGATGCGATGGAGTCAATTCCAACTTCTCTAGTTGTGCTTAGTTTATTTAGGGACTCAATTAATTTATCTTGAGCGATTGCACAAGCTGAAAGGATCAGGATGCAAAGTGATAAAATAATTTTCTTCATGGTTGTAAAATTTGTATTTCAAAGGTATGCTGTATAAAAAGCCATCCTGAAAATGTGCTTTTGGAATTCACCTGGATAAGCGATAGTTTGAAGTCATTTAGTTTTTTGTGCATACTTTTAATAAGGAAGCAGTTAAATACATTAATGGTAAAGACTATTTGTATTGTATTCAAATTAAGTGTATTATGCTATAGTTTGTGGACTGTTTCTGTTTTGCTAGGGTATTGAAAATCTGATTTTTAAGTCAAAATTCTAAATGCTTCTTTTGCTTTTTAAAATACTACTAAAGAACCATTTTATGCAGTTTTATTGATTTTATGGAATCAATTCAATACAAAAATTCGTTAACAGTTTAAATGAAACAAAAACGTATGAAAGAAGAACAACTTATTCAAGAACTTCGCGACGGACAAGACAAAGCATTCAGTTTTTTATTTCGCGAACACTTTGCAAGTACCTTGCATTATGTTACCAACAACAGTGGGACACGGGAAGATGCTGAAGATGTTTTTCAGGAGGCATTGATCGTTTTGGTTAGAAAGTTACGGGAGCAAACATTTGAGCTTAATGTAAAAGTTGCCAGTTACCTGTACGCTGTTGTGACCAAGATGTGGTTGTATAAACTCAGAAGTCGTCGTGGAATTTATGAAGATTCTGATTTATTGGATAATCACATGGATCCAAATAATAATTTTGAGGTAAGTGATAACCAGGAAGCTCAGTATGCAATTGTAGAGCGTACAATGACCTTTCTTAAAGAAGAATGTCGGGAAATGTTGAAATTGTTTTATTTCGAACGGAAATCAATGAATGAAATAGCAAGTGTATTAGGCTATTCTCAAGATTTTGTAAAAGTTAAGAAGAGCCGGTGTATGAATGAACTGCGGAAAAAACTACTTCAACATGAAGAATTCCAGGATTTAGTTAAATTATAATTACATGATGAAATCAGAAATTAATCAATTGGATTTGTTTGATCAGTACCTAACCGGTAAAATGGATGCAATGCAGAAAGCTGCATTTGAAGAAAGACTTTTAGTGGATGAGGAATTTTCTCAGTCATATAGATTATTTAGGCAAATGGTTGCAGGTATTCAGTATACTGAAGAAAACAAGATGAGACAACAAATTCGCAGAATTATAAATAAAGAGAAAAACTATTTTTTTACACATAAAACCCTAAAAAAAATGAAAAAGTATTTTAATTTTCAACTTGCGGCCGCTGCTGCGGTGCTTCTGTTATTGTCAACCGGAATATACTTCTACCTTAATAAAGGAGATTTAAGTCAAGAAGCTTTTGCTGAGATTCAAAAGATGGAAATTCGTGATGTGAATGCCTATATGGATCAATTACAAGCTCCGGGATTCGCCAAGATGGATGAAAATCGTTTGGATAGCTTACAGGCTGCAATTGAATTGTTTGAACTGGGTAAAATCAAAGAGGCAAAAGTATTATTCAGTTCGTATTTAAAGCTTTATCCGGATGATGCCCTGGCAATATTTAAAATGGGTGAAATTGAAATGAGCGACGAGAATTATGATAAGGCCATAGATAATTATAAAATGATCGTTCACCTCAATGATTTTGAGCTAAAGGATTATGCCCAATTACATTTAGGACAGTGCCTGGTGTTGTTTGATGGGAAACAGTCGAAGCAATTGGCTATTAAATATTTTAAAATGGTGTTGAATCATCCCAATACCAGATTGCATCCAATAGCCAAAGCATATATTGAAATGAACCAGTAACTTATTTAATTCAGAGTATATGAACTTCAGAACCTTTGTTATTCTAATAAACATTCTTTTCACGATTCCAGGTTTACATGGAAATGAATTGAAAATTGAAACAGCCAAACGTGTGCTGGATAAGTTGTATCAGGCAAATGGGAATCTGATTTTCATTAAGCCGGGAATCCGGATATCAGATAAGGAGTTTGCAGTTGCCCAATATTTGGCCGGTGAAAATGTTATCATCCTGGAGCGAAAGTTGCTTCAATTGTGTTATGAGTTTGGTTCGGATTCCATGAATGCACTGGCATTTGTTTTGGGACATGAGTTAATGCACTGCAGCTCTATTCAAAGCAAAACCAAGAATTACCAAACCAATTTTCTAGCCCGGTCTCATGAACATTCAACTCCTGATGAAGACGAGCGTATGGCAGATGTGCAAGGCCTTTTTTCCTGTTGGCTTGCAGATTTCAATGCATCTGCCATACTTCCGGATTTGCTGAAAAAAATTTATTCAAGTTATGGTTTAGAGCAAAAGTTGAAGGGATATCCTTCATTGAGTGATCGAATGAAAACTTCTTATGAACTTGTCGATCAGGTTAAATTAATGATTCAGCTATTTGAAAATGCATCGTATTTAGTTGCCGCTGAGGAATTTCAGTTAGCACGCAATTCATATTTATACCTGGAAACTTACTACCCGAGTTATGAAATTTACAATAATATCGGAATTTCTTATTTGTTAGAAGCATTGGATATGCAGGATGATGAAGGTGGTTTTATTTATCCGATTGTAATTGATCCAACAAGCCGTTTAAGTAAACTGGGGAATGTAAGAGGGACGGAAGATGCAGCTGTTGCAACGAAGCGCCTGGATCATCTTAAAAAAGCACAAATGTATTTTAACAAGGCTTTACGTCTCAACTACAATTATTTTACAGCAGAGCTCAATCTTATGTGTGTTCAAAATTTAATAGGCAATAATAAAGAAGTAATTACCAAATTTAAAGAGACAGAATTGGCAAAGCGCAAACTGATGGGATTAATTTCTGGTTTTGAGTTTAATCAGGGTAGGGCGGTTTTAGCTTTGGCTTATTTAAAATCAAATCAAACTACAGAAGGTATAGCCCTTTTAGATAAAATTATCCGGTTTTCTGCAGACAGTATGTTGGTCAGACAATCCAGATGTAATAAAGACATGCTATTTAAAAGGTTCTGTTTTATTGAAGTCGCCAAGTTAGATCCTCAGTTAATCAATTCTAAAAGATTGGTGGATGGGGTAAAGCTTCACAGACAAACTTACATTGGCAATCAAATCAAGTTGATTGATCAAATTGAAGTATCTATTAAATCCCTACCGGAGTCCACAATCTATGTATACTCTAAAAACAAACAGGTTCAATTTGTACTGCAACGTGTTGAGAAAGGAAGTTTCTATAATAAGTCAGTCAAATTAAATGTTGGAAACGCTGTAGTCAGAGCAAAGTCTAATTCTATTTGCAACTATAAAGAAAACAGGCTGATTCTGCTTGTAAATAATGAATCCAGCCGAATTAAAGAGGTCGTATACTACAATTCCTTTGGAGGCTAAGTTAGTATTTAACGAAGATACAAACGACTTGTAACCTGCTGCGTTCCGGAATGGACATGTAATAAATATACGCCTTCAACCAGTGTTTGCAAGGAGATAGTGGATTCTAAAGTTCCGGATTGTATTTGTTGTCCATTCAATGCAGTTAATTCATACTTATAGTTCGATGGATTTTCAAGTCCTAAAATAAGCAAGGTGTTGGCCAATTGAACTGCTTTAAATTGTTCAAATGGATTCACTGCATCTTGTGTCGAAGTTGGAATTTGGAAAACAACTGTTTTTAAACTTTTAACCGTATTGTCCTTGCTTTTATCTCCATCGCCATTTGCAAGCATGCCGGTAAAATAAAAAGTAAGTTTATTATCAGTAACACTTGCAGGTGCTTTCCATTTAAAAGTCCAGTTTACCTGACCGCTATTAAAGTTTTTTGCAAGGGCTTGGCGTGCATAGGTTCTACCGGTAGTGTTATCTTTAGAAACATTGACTTCTGTATTACCGGTAAGGGTACCTGTAAATTTATTATTAATATCCAGAGAGGTTAATTGAAAGCCTGAACGTATAGCATCGGCACTGTTGGTAAGGGTGAGATTGTATACCTGATCTGCTAATACAGTATCTGGAATGCCACTGATGGAGACTGTGCCTGTAAAGCTACCACCAGAATGACATCCGGAAGGCATACAGGTGGTTTCACCCGGAGCTCCCGTATTTCCCAGGGGTGGGTTTCTTGGTTCAGGTAATGAGTTTACAAATAATTCAAAAATTGCAATACAAGCTACAAGGCTTATGAATGTCGTACGTTTCATTTGATGCATTAAATGAGTAATTCTATAGCAATACGCAGAATTTATAGATCTGGTTGCTTTTAAATTTTATTCTTTTTTAATTGAAAAACCCGGGATAAGTTAAATCCGAATTGGATATCCCCATCCAACCAGGAACCATTTTCTTCATTGATATAAGCGCGTTCATTCATTCCCGTTGCATTTGAAAAATGCAGTTGAAATACGTGGCCACCCGTTTCTATATCCACACCAATTGACAATGGATTGTTAGAATAATCTATAGGAAAACTATTAAATGGTAAGGAATAGTCAATAACAACGGCCATGCGTTTTGTAATTTTACAACGGGCACCTGCACCAAGTGCATACAGATTATTTGGAATTAATTGGTTGTCAACAATGTTGTCATGAACAAGGGTCGGACTAATCTGAACTGAAATACGATCATTTATTTTTCTTCCAATTACGACTTGATGATAATAAGAAAGTCTTCTTGCAAACGTAACTTCTAATTCTGGATCAACCAATGGATTTTTTAAACCGTTGCGTATAATTCCGGAAGTCCAAATGACACTCAATGGAAATGATTTCGCACCTGTAGATTGCCAGAATATCCGATAACGTAAAAAACCATCCAACTCTTTTTTAAACGTACTGCGTCCAATTCCAACCGTCAGGTTCTTAGTGATCCCATAATCAAATCCCATGCGCATACTTGCCTGATCCAATCCAAAAAATTCCTCATATCCTTGATTCACCGGGCCAAAACGGTGTAAAATTCTAAAATCCAACACGCCGGCTCCAAGCATTTCCATACTATGACTGTTGATGACTCTTGGAGATTTAAATGCATTGGTAACTTTAATATTTTCTGGATCCGTATTTCCCAATGCATCCAATAAATCTTGAGAGCATAAGTTGAAATTATTACATAACAATATAAAAAAGGCAAGTACTAATTTTTGCATAAAGAAACGGTTGACGTTTTAAATTTTTTAATTTTCAGGTCTAAGCACTATTTAAAGAATCGATATTAAAAACATATTTTAAATAACTCCTAATTTATAATTTGTTCAGCAACTAATTTGGATGTAAGCTGCGCCCATGTTTTGTAATTGCCATTCGTCCCGCGAGTACGCGGGATGTACGCTCCGCTCCCATAATTCGTAATTCGTAATTCGTAATTCGTAATTTGTAATTATTAATTATTCTTCGCTCCATCCTGGACCCACTTTTTAATTTGTTGTATTTTACAATCCGGTAGTTTGTTTCCATTTTTTGGCATATTGACCGTGTTGCCATCGCGGATTATTGAACTAATTAATGATCCATCTTCCACCGTTAATTTAACTCCATTAAAATTATTGTAATCAACGCCACCCTGAGGTCTTGGTCCGGCATGACAGCCATTACAATAAAGATCTAAAATCGGTTTAACTACGCTGCTATAACTTACAAAACTCGTATCACATGCTTCAACCATACAAACCGCATTCAATGCTCCTTGTTCTATCCAGAGTGAAATCGTCGTAATTTGTTCTTTACTCAATCTGTCATAGGGTTTTGGAGGCATTGGACTGAATGGACTGGTGATCACTTTGTACAATTCACTTTTGCGATATGAACCTGGTTCAACCATTCGTAATATATCGTTGTATTGCGTCAGGTCATACCCTTTTTCATAGGTTGCTGGATTATGACATCCTTCTCGTGCGCAGGTCGATACAATCAAGGGCAAAACTTCTTGCTCGAAACAAACTTCTCTACCATCTGAGATATATTCATTTGTGCATGATGACAAAAAAACAATTACAGATAAGAATGGAATAAATTTATTCATAAACTGAAAATGCATAATTTAAGCTTGCAAATATAAGGAGGGGATAGAAACATCGATAAATTGCTTCTTAA
The DNA here is from genome assembly GCA_016714025.1 of Saprospiraceae bacterium. Classification (NCBI taxonomy): domain Bacteria; kingdom Pseudomonadati; phylum Bacteroidota; class Saprospiria; order Saprospirales; family Saprospiraceae; species Saprospiraceae bacterium. The sequence continues at coordinate 1,787,642 of JADJOB010000002.1, forward strand.
ACCAACAAAAATACCTCCCGAAGGAGGTATTTTTGAGGTTGAACGGTGGGTTTATTTCAGTTCTTTGACAAAAATCCCGTTTTCATCAAACAGTAGCAATTTACGAGTGCCATTTAATGTGAGTGCAATAACAAACTTACCATCCGGAGTCATTCCTGCCCGCTCAATCGTGGAACCAGTATAATTGGTATCAATGTATCCAGTGATTTCAACCAATAAGCTGGTGATGTCAACAGGAGTCAAATGCTTGTTGGGTCCGTGCTTGCGGTGGATTTTTGGATTGAGTTCTTTTACAAATGCCCCGTTTGCATCAAACAATAGGATTTTAAAGCTTTTATCAGCGAATTGGATGATAACGATAAAATTACCATCCCGTCCTGTTCCGGCTCGCTTAATGTCTGCTCCCGGATAGTTGGCAGCAATGTAATCAGTTATTGCCGGCAATAAATCAGCAATCGGAATTTTTCTGCAGGAACTGTCCCGGTCCGGTCGGTTCCGTTGCCCTAATTCTAAAGCAGTGGTGCTTTCGCCGGAGTTCAAATCAGTAATTACAATGCCGTTCAAAGCTTGATCTAAACTGCCTAAATCAGCTGAATCCGTTTCTTTTTGGCATGAAGCCATCCCTATGGCACAGAGTGCCAATAATCCCATAATTTTTTTCATGGTGAATAAATGATTAAGTTAAATAATAAAAATTAGTATAGGTATAGTGTTTCAATATGCTCAATATGTATTCTCAATTACATTACGAAGAGTTGGATAGAAAAGTATGTTTGAGGTTTAATCCATCCGTAATTTTTATTTAATTTCAATTTTACCGCCATCCAGGCAACCTATTTCTTTGTAATTTCGTAGGATTAATTAATAGGATTCAATACGGACCGATTTGGCCAACGAAGAGTTACATATCAATCCACCTGATTTGGATGAATGGATTCAGTTAAGTATTGCGCAACATCCCCTGGGTCAAAGACGCCTTTATGAGCACTTTTTCCCATATGTTAAGAGTATTTGCCTGCGTTACACATCCCGATTGGAAGATTGTGAAGAAGTCATGGACGATTCATTTATTAAGATGTTCAAAAATCTTGATAAGTATGATTTTTCCAGGCCATTTAAGTTTTGGTTGCGGACGGTGGTGGTAAATACAGCGATTGATTTTTACAGACAATCCACTCGTAAAATTCAATCCCAATCCATAGATGATTTTTATGAATTGAGTATTGATGATCACACCATCAGCAATTTGTCCGTAAATGAAATTATGGGCGTAATTCAAAAATTAAGTCCATCCTATCGTTCTGTTTTTATGTTGTTTGTTGTTGATGGCTATAGCCATAAAGAAATTGGAGAGTTGCTGAATATTACTGAAGGTACCTCCAAATCAAATCTGGCTAAAGCGCGAATGAAATTACAGGACATGTTACAAAATGAATATTCAAAAAATTCAGGAATTCCTGAATTAAAATTAAGCTTACCGTCAGAAATATGAAACCAGAAGAATTTGACCATCGCCTGAATCAAAAACTAGATGAACTTCATCCGGTATTTGAAGAAAAAGACTGGAATCGCTTTTATGCAAAATACCAGTCCCAGTCAACTCGAGTGGAAGCTAAGTCCTCAAATCGAAAATACCTCTTGCTTTTATTGTTGCTCTTGTTTTCAATAGGAGTGGCCTATCAAATGAATGCATTCCAAATGCTCAAAGGGTTTTTGAAGATTCAAGAGCCGGTCGTTTCTCCGATTCTGACAGAGATAAAGCCTTCCGCATCGGATCAACAAAATGTACAAGGGATTGAAAATGCATCCGCTGAAGAGAAATTAACAAATACCAATGAACAAACTTCTTCCGTATCTACTAACATGCAGGAAGCTTCCGCTCAACAAAATCAGACGATTGATAAGAATTTAAATCGCAATCAATCCAATCAATTTAGCCAAAATCAAAATGTAGATTTAAATAATTTAAAAAATACCACAAAGTCGAATATTAAATCTTCAGAAGCTGCTTCAGGAATCTCATCGAATGAAAGCTTTACAAACAATGCAGAAGCATTGTTGCCAACAAACTCTGCAAGTGATGCTGTCAATATGGGTAATGGCATCTTAGAAATATCAGCTTGTTCAAAAAACGGAATTCAACAAGTATCGGAAGTTGCGTTATTAGATAATTTGGAATTAAACCCTTTAAAAAATGAGTTTAAACCTAAACTGAATGCTAAATTTATTAAAGCTGTGCACAGCTTTAAATATTCAATTGGAGCTTTAACACTCCTTACAGAAAAACATTTCAATCAAGGCATTGCTTTTGAGCTGAAGACTAAAAAATACATTTCATTTAATACAGGCTTAATTCGCCAGTCGTATTTTGAACAATCCTACAGCGATACGTATTCTTTTTCCGAAACCACTGCGGATGAATTTTCTGAATTAATTAAACCTCGTCACAGTCGTTCCGAGAATATAAGGAATATAAGAATCAATGCAACTGAATGGTTGTTGCCGCTTCAATTGAAATATTATCTTCCGTTTAGTTCAAAGTATGCAGCTTATTTTTCAGGTGGAATCCAATTAACACTTTCAAGTCGGGTGCGCATGGATTTTGATTACCTTTCATACGTAACACAACAAGAAATGTCTGAAAACGATTTTGATCAGGCCTCCAATAGGGCTACACTGATTAATCAATTTAATTTAGGAACAGGCATTCAAAGGAGTTTTAATAAATTGAATTGTCAGCTGGGAGTAAACCTTCAGAAAAACAACAGCAATCAATCATTTATTAACAAATACGAACCGGGCATTCAATTAGCTGTATTTTATAAGATTTAACCCAAGCTGGATAGCGGCCGCATATAAACTTGCTTATTTTCTTAAGCAAAGTGTATGCACAAGTAATTTAAACATTTAATTGCATTGCACAGCGCGTCTACATAAATTTATTGACACTTAAATTTAGGATGTAGATAGGTCCTTAGTTATTTTTTATGCAAGCTAACTTTTATTTTTAAATGCAGCAATGGCTTTTTTACTAAAGTCAGATAAAACCAATTGGCCACTAATCGCCGCTCGGTCTAAGAGTTTTTGATCCCATGATGGACAGTCTTCCCAAAAAACTTTCTTAAGTTGTCTTAACGCTTCAGGATTGTAATTCAACAGGGTTTTAATAAATTGTTCAATATAACGGTCTAATTGTTCAACGGATTCAAATACTTCGGTGTACAGTCCTTTGTCTTTAGCCCATTGAGCTGTTTGCCATTCAGCCGGACTCAATGCCATTTTTTGAAAAGCTGCCAATCCCATTTTTCGCTCTACTACCGGTCCAATAACAAAAGGTCCAATTCCCACCGCTAATTCGCTGAGTCGAATGCTTGCATACTGACTGGCCATCGCATAATCCAATGCAGCTGCCAGTCCAACACCGCCGCCAATTGCTTTACCATGGATGCGACCCAAAACTGGAACCGGACACTTACGAATTGCCAAAATAACATTTGCAAAACCTGAGAAAAATTGTTGTCCGGTCTTAAAGTCTTCGATAGCTGCCAACTCATCAAAACTTGCCCCTGCACAAAAACTTTTATCTCCTTCACTGCGTATGAGAATCAGATCAACAGCAGGATTGATTCCACATTCCTGAATGCGCTGGGCCAATTGTGATAAAATTGTACCTGGCAATGAATTTTGTGCTGGATGAAAAAAAAATATCGTTGCCAATCGATTTTCTATCGTGCTGCTTACAAAAGCTTCCATGTTCATTCAAGTTTATTGTTTTGTTTTATTCCAGGAGCTAAATTCTCCTTCCGGTGTTTTATAATGTTCCGGTTTTTCCGTTAATGGTTCGCATGGTTTGATATCCTGATGTGCATTGCGTGCTAATTCCTGATATAGTTGAGTGCCTTTAGTTTTCCAGGTCAACATATCATCGGATACTTGTTTTATAATTTTAGCAGGATTACCAACTACCAGACTTCGCGCTGGAATTTTCGATCCTTCTTTTATAAAACTCAAGGCACCTACGATACATCCTTCACCTAATTCAACATCATCCATAATAACTGCATGCATTCCAATTAAACAATTTTCACCGATGGTGGCACCGTGTATAATGGCACCATGGCCAATATGTGCATTTTTTTTAAGAATGGTTTGTACACCCGGAAACATATGAATCGTACAACTTTCCTGTACATTGCATCCATCTTCAATAATAATTTCTCCAAAATCTCCCCGGATGGCCGCAAAAGGACCGATGTACACGTCTTTTCCAATGCAAACACAACCGGTAACTGCTGCTTGTGGATGCACAAAGGCTCTTGGATGAATCACAGGAATAAAATCTTTATAAGAATAGATCATAACAGATTATTTGCAAATGTAGGTCGGGCAATGTAATTTTATCAAAAAAAAGCATGGGCAGCTATTTTACAAAAAAATGCACTGATTTTTTAAGAGATTTAAGTTTAAATAATAACAGGGAATGGTTTAACGAACATAAAGAAATATTTAAGGTTTATGTTGAAAAGCCTTTCCACCAATTTGTAGATGATTTGATTGAACAATTACGTGAATTGGATCCTAAAATTCAAATAAGCGCTAAAGAGGCCGTTTTTAGAATTTACAAAGACATTCGTTTCAGTAAAGATAAAACTCCTTACAAAGAATACATGGCGGCGCTCATTTCAAAAAACGGGCGAAAAGATCACAGTACTCCTGGATTGTATTTCGAGCTTCGAAAAGATGGAATTCAAATTTATACGGGAGTCTATGAGCCAAATAAAGAACAATTGGCCAATATCCGGTACTTCATTGCGGAACATCTGACAGAGTTTAATAAATTATTGCAACAAAAGGCATTTGTTAAACGCTATGGTACCATTCAGGGTGAAAAAAACAAACTAATCCCTTCAGATTTAAAGGAAGCAGCCGCAAAACAACAATTAATTTACAACAAACACTTTTATTGTGCGTGTAAATTGGAAAAATCAATCATTACTTCTGATAAATTAATCAAAGAATTGATAAACTGTTATAAAGATGCGAGGCCTTTAAATCAGTTTTTTCAAAGTGCCCTGGAAGCGTAAGATCAAGCTATAAGTCTTCAGAATTGTAAATGCGCTGGTTTAAATTTTTTTGAACCATAAGATCCCTGTTTACGACAATAGCAGCATTCAATTCAAATCCTAATATTAAAATCAAGGTATTTAATCGCATCCAAATCAGAGTAATAATTAAAGCACTGATTGCACCATAAATTTTGTGATACGAACTGAAGCGATCTACAAAAATTCCAAAGAGAATAGACGTAATAATAGAAGCTACCGTTGCAAACAAAGCACCGGGAGAAATCCCCTTGATTGGTTTTTTTATAGCAGGGCCGTATCGGTACACGATGGCAATTACTGAATAAAACAAAATCAGCGTAACAGCATATTTTAAACTGGTTATACTGATTTTGGTGAAGGCATTCATTTTAAAATAATTTAAAAATTGCCGTAAGATCTTTTCACCAAAGATGATGACCAATACAGAGAATATCATTAAAATTCCAAAGCCAAACGTAATGGCAATTGCGGTCAGTTGCCGCTCCAACCAATTGCGCTTTCTGAAACTTGATTTATACGTTTTATCAAATCCACGCATCAAAGAAAGGATACCTTCAGATCCAAACCAAATCGCTAAAATAAAACCAATGGACAACAAGCCACTTTTTGCTTGTGGCCGGATGCTGTTGATCATATCTGTAATAACATATTCTTTGGCTCCGGAAGGCAAAATGGATAAAATGGAATGCTCCAGGTTCTTATAAAAATCAAGATTCCCTGGTAAATAGGCTGTCAGCGTAAAGAAAAAAATCAAAGATGGAAACAAGGCTAAAAAAAAATGATAGGTCATTGCACTTGCACGCATATTCAAATCATTCCTGCGGGCTTCATGAACTAAAAATGCAAAAACCTGGAAAATTGGTACGCCCCGAAATCCTGGAAACGAATGAGTTTTGGTCCAATCAATAATTTGACCTGTTACAGGAAGCTGGCCAATCCGTTGAAATATGCTCAATTTATTTTTTTTCAAAATATGGATACAGTTTATCTAAAATAAATTGAGGGGTGGATATTCGTACCTTACTTTCTGAATTTAAAAAACATAAAATGACCTGAGCGGAATTGATGTGTTCTTTTTCTTCGTTGAAAATACTGGTGTCAAAATGTATGCTGTTCTCCGGTAATTTCTGAATAGCGGTTTTAATGGTCAGCAAATTATCATAATAAGCCGGACGCAAATAACGGATAGAAACTGAAACAACCGGCATAAAAATACCGTGACGACTCTCCAGATCTGCGTACGAAATTCCAAGACTTCGCAGGGCCTCTACGCGCCCAATTTCATAATACTGCATGTAATTGCCATAATACACATAGCCCATCTGATCGGTCTCTGCATATCGAACCCTGAATTGAAACTGATGTGTAAACATGACTATTTAAATTACAATTCCCTTAAAACTGGACAAGACATGCAATGGGGTCCGCCACGTGCTCTGGAAAGTTCACTCGAAGGTAAAGTGATGATGGTGTTTTCAATGCCTGCTGGGTCTAAGTCCATACTTAAAAAGTCAGTAGCATGAATGACTTGATAACCCGCATTTTTAAATGCGATTTCCGTTTTAGGATTTCGGTCATACGTAAGCGCAACACCGGGACGCAATGTCAATAAATTACAGCCATCTGTCCATTGCTCGCGTTCCTGATAAGGAGATTCTCCATTGCCACTCCAGATAAATTGGATATCTGGATCCAATTCAGCATGTAAAAAATCAAGGACTGAAGGATATTCAACCAAACTGCCATCATTTCGGTGTATGGTTACATAAGAACCCAAGCCATCTTTTACAATTGGTTTATAACCTACAAAATGCGTTTGATTGATTTGGGTAAAAATGGTATCTATGTGCATAAAGGAACGTTCTTTTGGCACATCAATTTCTACAACATTTTTAACAATATTTTTTTCAAACAATACACGTTTTAATGATTGCAATGCATGGTCTGTAGTACGTTCGCTGCTTCCAATTAATAAGTAATCTTTATGGATCATCATTAAATCCCCGCCTTCGATTGAAATGGGTTCTCCTTTTTTTGAAGGTGGAAATTCATCAACGACATTTAAGTTGATCAGTTTATTTTCTTTTGCCAGATAACTGAAGAAAGGATGAGCATGAAATATAAATCGCGTCAATAAATTTTCCCGATAACGTACATATTTGGAAGCCTTTGTGATCACTACGTGATCGTTAACCGTCGTTGCAATGTCTCTGGTGAAAATAAAATTAGGAACCGGGTCAAAAACGATTTGCTCTTCTTTTTTATAATATCCTGAAATCAAAACTTCCGATAAAGTTTCATGATCCAAATCCAACAATAACTTATAGGTGTTTGAAGGCAATTCCTCAAAATCCTTTATGAGATTTAAAACTTCTTCTTTGATTTTTGAATCTGCATCCAGGGATTCTTTAATCAGCGTTTGGGTTTCCAACACGTGCTCGCTCCCAATAAAACGGCGCAGTACATTCTGATATACCCGATGCTCGTTTTGCATGGTGGGTAAATGGACAATATCATCAAAAAGCAATTCACCGGCTCGACGAGGACTGATTCGGTCTATGCCCTCATCCGGATTATGGACGATTAATTTCTTTAAAGGCTTAATTTCGGAATCTACATAAACTGCCGGGCGCATAAAATAAATTGAACTGCAAAGGTAACGAATTCAGTCCGAAGCACTTTCCACTGAGAAATTTCAGCAAATTATCAATACATTATATTTTTGTTTAATATTAAAACATATGATAACCAATAATATATCATTTATACTTTCAAAGTACCGGAATCAGAATGAAAGAAATACTCAAAAAATTTGAAATAGATAGTTCATCCCCTGAATCCGCACGATGTCCGATCCGCTCCCACAATTCGTCCCGCGGTTACGCGGGATGTCCGCTACGCTCCCATAATTTTTAATTTTTAATTCTTAATTCTTAATTGATCCTAGTTCCTTCCCATTCACCCCATCAACTTCTCCCAATTCGTATATTCATTATCTTTCGACCTGATTTAAAAATTATGTCATCAGAACGCATATTAATTCTCGGTGCCAATGGCCAAATTGGAACCGTTTTGACTCATTCACTTCGATCCAAATTTGGCAATGATTCGGTCATCAGTTCAGACCTCCAGGCATCTAAGCTGCAAACTGGCCCCCATGAAATTTTAAACGTATTGGATAAACCTGGATTGGAAGCAATAGTTTCTAAATACCAGATTACACAGATCTATCACTTAGCAGCCATTCTTTCAGCAAGAGGAGAGCAAGATCCACAGAATACCTGGAAGATCAATATGGATGGATTGATGAATGTTTTAACGGTTTCGGTAGATAAAAAAATATCAAAACTATTTTACCCAAGTACGATTGCAATTTATGGGCATTCTACGCCCAAGCACATGACCCCTCAGGAAGCCAGTTTTATACCTGCTACGGTTTATGGTATTAGTAAAATTGCAGGGGAGCATTGGTGTAATTATTTCTATACCCGATATGGTTTGGATGTTCGATCGCTCCGATATCCGGGGGTTATCAGTTGGCAATCAGATCCGGGAGGAGGTACCACCGATTATGCAGTTGAAATATTCCATTTCGCTTTGAAAGAAAAGAAATACACCTGTTTTTTAGAAGCGGACACCCGTTTGCCAATGATTCACATGGATGATTGCATTCGTGCTACCTTGGAATTGATGGATGCACCCAAAGAATTGATCCACATACGAACCTCTTACAATTTAGCCAGCATGAGTTTTACTCCGGCTGAATTGGCAGCAGAAATTAAAAAGCACATTCCGGAATTTGAAATATTCTATAAACCGGATTTTAGGCAAGCCATTGCTGCATCCTGGTCAGAAAGTATTGATGATTCAGTAGCCCGTCGCGATTGGAATTGGAAGCCTTCCTATGATCTGGCTTCATTAACAGCGGATATGCTGGAGCATTTGAGAATTAAATTAAACACCTAAATTGTTTTAAATTAAACAATATGTTTGGAGATATCAGAAAACAATTGGCCGATGAATTGCAGACAATAGAATCAGCCGGCCTTTATAAACGAGAACGCACCATCACATCCCCGCAGGGTGCCGTTATTCAGACCAAAGAGGGTGGGGAAGTCCTCAATTTTTGTGCTAACAATTATTTAGGATTGTCCTCTCATCCGGATGTGATCCAGGCGGCAAAAGATGCTATTGATCATTATGGTTATGGAATGTCGTCCGTTCGATTTATTTGCGGCACTCAGGATCAACATAAAGAATTAGAGAAAAAGACTGCTGCATTTTTAGGAATGGAAGATTGCATTTTATATGCTGCAGCATTTGATGCCAATGGAGGCATTTTTGAACCCATCCTCGTTGAACAGGATGCCATCATTTCAGACGAATTAAACCATGCTTCGATCATCGACGGCATTCGTTTATGCAAAGCACAACGCTATCGTTACAAAAACAACGATATGAATGACCTGGAAATGCAATTGCAAGCCGCTTCAGGAGCCAGAAGAAAATTAATTGTAACGGATGGTGTTTTTTCTATGGATGGCACCATTGCACAATTGGATAAAATTTGTTATCTGGCAGATCGATATCAAGCCATGGTGATGATCGATGAATGTCATGCCAGCGGATTTATGGGAAAAACAGGACGCGGGACTCATGAATACCGAAATGTAATGGATCGGATTGATATCATTACTGGTACCTATGGCAAAGCACTGGGCGGTGCTTCCGGAGGATTTACTGCGGCGCGAAAAGAAATCGTTGACATGTTGAGACAACGGTCCAGACCCTATTTATTTTCCAATACCTTGGCCCCTTCTATCGTAGGAGCTTCCATTAAAGTATTGGATTTACTTTCCTCAACAACCTCTTTGCGCGATAGACTTGAAACCAATACAAAGTATTTTAGAAATGCAATGACTCAGGCAGGTTTCAACATCCTTCCTGGTGAACATCCCATTGTTCCGGTCATGTTGTACGATGCACCCCTTGCACAAAAAATGGCAGCTGAATTATTGAAAGAAGGTATTTATGTGGTTGGATTTTTCTATCCGGTGGTACCACAAGGCAAAGCGCGAATCCGCGTTCAAATTTCTGCCGGACACGCACCAGAACATTTAGAAAAATGTGTAGCAGCCTTTACAAAAATTGGTAAGCAATTGCAGGTAATTTAATTTAAATGTAAGAATGAATATTCAATCCCATCCTTCCACAACACAGGGTTTCAAACCAGTGTTGGGTAACGATGGAACTTTTTCACTTTGGAAATTCTTAAAAGTTTGAATAGGAGGTATTAAAACTCACATGGATCGGGTCGGGCTGCGAATTTATTGAAACGTGTGATACAAATTTCTTTCGTCCAGATCTCATAAAAAAAGCTTTCAAATTATTTTGTAACTTAGAGCAGCATTTTTGGCCTGTTCTTGTTTTATTTTTAATTGAAAGAAAATGAAAGTATCAAGTTTCTTGTTAATTGCATCTATTGTTTGCTTTTGGAATTACGCTTCCAAAGCACAGAATAGTGATATTTCTTATTTAACTGTTTTAAGCCCAAATCGACTCATTAAGGTTTATCATAAAGACAGTTCATACTTTAGAGCTGCAAGTAGTTGGGGGGCATTAATTCAAGGCCCAAATTTAGTTGCTTCGGCAACAATACCCCAAACAGATGCATTCTTATGCAACAGTGATAATTCAGATTTTAATGGAAAAATTGTACTCATCAATCGGGGAACATGTGAATTTAGCACGAAAGCCTTGCATGCCCAAAATTTAGGTGCGATTGCCGTCATCATAGTTAATTTTGAAAATGCTCTCCTAACAATGGGAGCAGGAGCTGTTGGAAATCAAGTACATATTCCTGTACTTTTTGTTACAAATGAAGTTGGAGCTCCTTTAATTGAAGCAGTCAAGAATCAAGAATCGGTTGTATTGTCTATTGGGAATTCACCGGAAGGTTTTAGTTTTTTAAATGGCCGGTTGATTCATGATGAAAATACAAATTGTAAATCGGATATTATAGAATCAAGTTTGTCTTATTGGAGTATCAACATTGAGGATAAAACAGGATATCAATATCGAATTAAATCAAATGAAAAAGGTTATTATTATAGTTTTTTAAATCCAGAGAACAGTCCATATAAACTCAATTTAATTTCGCCCAATAATTCCTGGTTTGATTGTGAAGGAGAAAAGATAATTTCAACAGGGAAAGGAGATACCAGTACAGTTGATTTTTTAGCAAAGGGAATTAAGGATTGTGTGGAACTTCATACGGAAATAAGCAGTTCGCGATTGATTCGATGTTTTCCAACAAGTTTTACAGTCCAAGTTTGTAATTTGGGAACCTTGCCAGCAGAAAATGCATTTGTGGATGTTAAATTGGCAAAATTCTTCGACCCAATCGAAAATACCAATATAAATTTCAGTTTATTGAATCCGGATTTATATCGGTTTAATTTGAACACGATAAAATCAAATCAATGTATTGAAATAAAATTCATTGCAAAAGTTTCTTGCGATTCTGCACAATTAGGTCAAACCTTGTGTTATAGTGCCCACGCATATCCAGATACCAGTTGCAAGGAATTAAGTGCTTTGTGGAGTGGAGCTAATCTTATAATTAAAGATACTTGTACCTATCGGGATGTTGTTTTTGATATTCATAACAACGGTACTGGCGATATGACTAAACGATCTACCTATCTCGTGTTTAAAGATGATCAACTGTATCGTTCGGCACAATTTCAATTAGCTAAAGGAAAAACAGAGACCATTATAGTACCTGCTGATGGTTCAACCTGGCATGTACAAGCCAATCAGGAGGCATATAATCCAAAAAATTCTATTGTGTATAAAACAAATGAAGCCTGTTCTGGTAATGGGACTTTTAACACAGGTTTTGCTCTAAATTTTCCAATTGGAGAAGAAGGATTTGCTTCAGATGAAGACTGCAGAGAAGTTCGTGGCGCATACGATCCCAATGAAAAGGAAGCAATTCCCAGAGGCAATGGACCTGACCATTTAATAAATTTAAATACAGAAATAGAGTATACGATCCATTTTCAAAATACAGGAAATGATACAGCTTATAACATTATCGTAGAGGATGAATTGCCAGCAGCATTAGATGTTAAGTCCATTCACAGTTTGAACTCAAGCCATCCATTTCAATTGGAAATTTTTCCTAAAGCGAAACTTGTGTTCAAATTTAACAAGATTGCTTTGGTTGATAGTTTTGCAAATGAGCCCAAATCTCATGGTTTTGTCTCATTTAAAATAAAACAAAATCCCAACAATGCGATTGGTACACAAATCGAAAACAAGGCAGATATATTTTTCGATTTTAATCCACCCATTAGTACCAATTATACATTTCATGAAGTTGGAATTACAAGAGAGTTGGTTTCTAATGAATTACTGGATTTGCCTGACGTTATCGAACTGTTTCCCAATCCGGGAAGTCCTGAATCCGAGTTTCAATTGCAATCCAATGAATATGATAAAGCCAAATGGAAGCTAATTGATTTAAATGGAACCACCTTAGCTTCAGGTAGGGTTTTAGTGGATAGAATTAGTTTTCCTGTTTCAATAAATCTTAATGGCGTTTATATTTTGGAACTGGAATTAGGAACACATAAAAAACTCATAAAAAAACTGATCATTAATTAGGCAAGTTGAATCAGGATTAATGGTTGGATCTTTAAATGACTGGAAGATTTATTTTGACATCTATATATTTTTTTGTCACACAGGTTCATGATCAGCAAGCACTAAATTTTATATCCTTTAGAGCTAAAGTTTTTCGTACTCCCCAATAATGATCGCTAAAACCTAGTCTAAAGTTTCAAGTTTTCATGGAGAAGGTGCAATTCTAGTCCAATCAATATTCTATTCCATTCCAAACCTAAAAGACTAAATTCTAAAAGTCTAAGCACCTAAAATTACATCTATACGAAAACATTCGTACATTCGCCCTCTTAATCACTAATTATGAATGTAAAAAGTAGTTTAACCTGCTCATTTTTAGCAATTTATTGTTTGCTTTCGGCTCAGGAAAGTCGTCTGTTGCGCTTTCCAACCATCTTTAACGATCAGGTTGCCTTTAGTTATGCAGGCGATTTGTACACCGTTTCTGCCAATGGCGGTACTGCCCGGAAATTGACCAATCACCCGGGTCAGGAAATTTTTGCACGCTATGCTCCGGATGGCAAGCACATCGCTTTCACCGGCCAATACGATGGCAATTCTGAAATTTATATCATGCCTGCCAATGGAGGTGAGCCCAAACGATTGACCTATACCGCAACCCTTAACCGCGACGATGTATCCGACCGGATGGGTCCAAATAATTTGTGTATGACCTGGAAAGACAATGAATCCATTGTTTACCGGGGTCGTTGGCGCGATTTTAATGACTGGAAAGGTCAATTGTATCTCTGCAATATCAAAGGCGGACTTTCAGAACAATTGCCACTGGATCACGGTGGATTTTGTTCGTACAATGCAGATAAATCAAAAATGGCTTACAACTATGTATTTCGTGAATTTCGTACCTGGAAACGTTACCGCGGTGGTCAGGCAGATGACATTCGCATTTTTGATTTTCAAACCAAACAAAGCACAAAAATATCCGACAACAATGCACAGGATATTATCCCGATGTGGGTGGGTTCTAAAATTTATTACCTCTCAGATCGCGATGCACGGATGAATTTATTTTGCTATGATATCAATACCAGGCAAACAAAAAAAATAACAGACTTTAAAGACTTTGATTGCAAATTTCCATCATCCAATGGAAACTGGATAGTTTTTGAAAATGGAGGTTACATTTATAAATTAAATGCAAGTACAGATAAATATGAAAAAATAAGCATCAGCTTGCAGGAAGATTTTGCATCCGGAAGAACCAAATACGTCAATGCAAAAGATTACATCGAAAATTGGGATATCGGTCCGGATGGAAATCGGGCTGTGTTCTGTGCTCGCGGGGATGTATTTACTATACCTGCGAAAAATGGTGCCGTGCGCAATATGACCAAATCTTCAGGCGCTCACGATCGCGATGCGGCCTGGTCCCCCAACGGAAAATACATTGCATACATCAGTGATGCATCCGGTGAGGATGAAATTTATCTGTTACAAGCCGATGGGACATTACCTGCTGTTCAACTTACAAAAAACGGTGACAATTATAAATATGGCATTCGGTGGTCCCCTGACAGCAAAATGATTTTGTACAGTGATCGCAAACAACGTTTGTACAGTGTAGATGTAATGAGTAAAGATGTTATTCAAATTCAAGCCAACGACTATTTTGAAATCCGTGATTACAATTGGTCCCCTGACAGCAAATTTGTTTGCTACACCAATCCGGAAGGAAAAAATAATTCAACCATTCATATTTTTTCTATGGCTGAGAAAAAGAATTATGCAGTCACAGAAAATTGGTTTCAATCGTATGGACCGGTATTTAGTCCGGATGGAAAATACTTATTTTTTGTATCAGAACGCAGCTTCAATCCAAGTTATAATAATGTGGAATGGAATTACGCCTATTTTGATTTGGCAAAAATCTATTGCATTCCTCTTCGCAAAGAATTAAAGAATCCATTCGAACCCAAATCGGATGAAGTCATGGTAAAAGATACAGCCAATAAAAAGGAAGATGCAAAATCAAGCAAATCAGATACAGCGAAAAAAGATGCAAATGCAAATAAAATAGATTTTGATGGCATCACAGAACGAGTCGTAGAAATTCCTGGAAGTCCTGGAAATTATTTTGGATTGGAAACGGGAAATGATAAACTCTATTATTTCCGTGCTTCACAGCGTGATAAAATGAAGTGGTTTGTTTATGATTTGAATTCTCAAAAAGAAACCGAATTGGGTACCGATGTCAATGGCTATTCATTTGCAGCGGATGGTAAAAAAGTTATGGTTGCAGCAAACAGGAATTTTTATATCATAGATATCCCATCTGCAAAACCCAATCTCGAAAATCCTTTAAATCTGGATGATATGAAATTATGGGTAGACCGCAGCGCAGAGTGGAACCAGATTTACAATGAATGCTGGAGGCAAATGCGGGATTTTGTATATGATCCAAACCTTCATGGAGTCGATTGGAAAAAATTAAAAACCAACTATGCTCAGTTGTTGCCTTATGTAAACAATCGTACCGATCTGACCTATGTAATCGGCGAATTGATTGGTGAATTAAATCTGGGTCACTCCTACGTGGGAGGTGGTGATTATCCAAAAGCAGATCGTATCCCCATGGGATTATTAGGGGCAGAAGTTATCAAAGATCCATCGGGTTATATTAAAGTTGTAAAAATATTGAAAGGCGAAAACTGGGATAAGAATAACCGTTCTCCATTAACCGAAATCGGTGTAAATGTTAAGGAAGGTGATTTTATTTTAGCAGTAGATGGAAATTCAACTAAGAATGTTTCAGATTTTTATCAGTTGTTAGTTGGTACAGCAGGAAAGCAAGTTCGGCTAAAAGTAAATTCAAAAGCAAGTGAAACGGGTTCACGGGATGTTACCGTGATTCCAATTGCAGACGAGCAAAAATTATATTATTACAGCTGGGTACAAAAAAATATTGCAAAAGTTACAGCTGCTACCAATGGCCGTGTGGGTTATTTGCACATACCCAATATGGGATCAGAAGGATTGAATGAATTTGTAAAATACTATTACGCACAATTAAATAAAGAAGCATTAATTGTAGATGATCGTGGCAATGGTGGAGGAAATGTATCTCCACATATTATCGAACGTTTACGCAGGGAACCGGTACAAGTAACCGTAAGCCGAAATGGCAAACCAAGTTTTGAACCTGCCGAACAAATCATCGGTCCAAAAATTGCTTTAATTGACGAGTATTCTGCAAGCGATGGAGACATTTTTGCGTATCGTTTCAGAAAACATAAATTAGGGACTATAATTGGAAAAAGAAGCTGGGGTGGTGTTGTTGGGATCCGTGGAAGTTTGCCCATCGTAGATGGCGGATTTCTAAATCGTCCGGAATTTTCAAGATACAATGTGGAAGGCACCCAATGGGAAATAGAAGGACATGGTGTTGATCCGGATATAGTTGTTGAAAATGATCCCTACAAAGCATTTATTGGCGAAGATCAACAACTGGATAAAGCCATCGAACTGATTAAAGAACAAATGAAAGGTAAATCGTATCTGGAGCCCGCACCTCCGGCATATCCGAAGAAATAGAAATTTCGTAAAAATAATCAACCTCTTGGAACGGATTAAAGCCCCTTCCAAGGGGTTTGGGGTTCATAAGAATGATATTGTTACCATTATGTAATTCATTATTCTGCTGAACCATCAGTTCTTTTTATTGCGAAGAAGAAATTACCTCTTGGAACGGATTAAAGCCCCTTCCAAGGGGTTTGGGGTTCATAAGAATGATATTGTTACCATTATGTAATTCATTATTCTGCTGAACCATCAGTTCTTTTTATTGCGAAGAAGCAATTACCTCTTGGAACGGATTAAAGCCCCTTCCAAGGGGTTTGGGGTTCAGATGAATAATATTGTTACCATTATGTAATTCATTATTCTGCTGAACCATCAGTTCTTTTTATTGCGAAGAAGCTATTACTTCTTGGAACGGATTAAAGCCCCTTCCAAGGGGTTTGGGGTTCAGATGAATGATTTGAGCATCATCATTTTTACAACATCCTTCTAAACTCCTATCTTGCCAGGTGGTGGCTTTGTAAGTAATGGAAATAGTTAAAGCTCCTTATCAAAAGGGTTTAGGATACATGATCCATGGATTAGATAACAAAAAGCAATAATCTTTTTAGATTTATTGGAAAATTTAGTCTTTTATTCTGCCTGCTTGGTCGGTGATTTAGTATTCAACATCTATTAACAGTTGAATTTTCAATGTACCTGAAACTAATTCGAATTATTAAGGGTTTCCTTGTTGGAATAACTCTCAATTTTATAAATGCTTATGAACTCATTTTTATCTAAATTTTGTTCTTTTTGTTTAATGCTGATTTTTGTAATTCAGACAGGAAACAGTCAATTAATGCGTCCACCCAGCGGACCTCCTCCGGAAGGAAAAATTCAGGGAGAGCTTCTTGATAGTATTAGTAAAAAACCACTTGCTTTTGCAAACATTGTAATTCAGGAAGCATTGGAAAAAAAAGATGTAGATGGTGGATTAACCGATGATGACGGGAAGTTTAAAATCAAGGAATTAAAAAATGCTAAATACAATGTCATCGCAACCTATTTGGGTTACCAGACTAAAATCATGGGACCATTTAAAATCAACAAAGACATTCAAGAGTATAATTTAGGTAAAATTTACCTGGTACCCACGATTACCAATTTAGAAGAAGTTACTGTTACAGGAACCAAAGATCTGATTGAAAATAAAATTGACCGTCTGGTTTACAATGCCGAAAAAGATGCCACCTCAAAAGGGGGCACTGCCGCCGATGTATTGCGAAGGACTCCACTGCTCACCGTTGATTTAGAAGGCAACTTGTCCATGCGTGGAAGCAGTAACATTCGGGTATTGATCAACGGCAAGCCATCTACCATCATGTCTAGCAGTGTAGCTGATGCATTGAAAATGATTCCTGCCGACATCATTGAAAAAGTTGAAGTGATTACACAGCCCGGCGCAAAATACGACGCTGAAGGAACAGGGGGAATCGTCAACATCGTAACGAAGACTAAAAAAATTCAGGGAACCAGCGGTTCTATCTACACCAGCGCCGGCACAAAAAGCAGCAGCCTGGGTACTAATTTAACCGTACGGGCAGGTGAAGTTGGATACAACGCCAACGTGGGCGGTTTTTTCTGGCGTGGAAAAGGAGATCAACACGTTGACCGGGAGAATCTTTTGATCAATGACAATCCTTATTTTTTACAAACCGGAAATTCAAAAAATTATGGGGGCGGATTATACGGACAAATTGGAGCAGACTGGGATTTGAATTCTAAAAACAGTTTCAATCTCACGACGCGCTTTCCTATAAATTTATTTCACAACGACAATGATTTAACAACCTATCAGGGAGATACCCTGGGGACCTTGCCATTTGCATTCAGGAGGGTCAGCGATGCCTTAAACAGAAATATTGGTACGGATATAAACCTCGATTACAAGCGCACGTATGGAAAAGAGACCGAACGCGAGTTTGGTTTGTCAGCACAGTATTCATACAGCAATCGCAAAAGCGATTATGAAACAGACCAACTGGATGAACAAAATATTCGCACCTACCGGGAGACCAGTCCGAATTTGGGTAACAATAAAGAACTCACCTTTGCTGCCGATTATTTACATCCGATTCGTAAAAAAATTAATCTGGAGCTCGGTGGAAAAAGCATTTTAAGAAATGTGTTTAGTGATATCTATTATGACACCCTGGACTTAGCAAGCAATGTGTATTTTCGCGATCAGAGCAGGAACAATGTATTTGATTACGATCAAAATGTGGGCGCAGCGTATTCGCAGGTGACGTTTCCAATCCGATCCAATTTAAGAGGCCGTTTGGGTTTGCGCTATGAACATACATTCATAAAAGGAATTACGGAAGCAGATGACAATGATTTTGAAAACAACTATGCATCCTGGATCCCTTCCGGCTTATTGGCCTATACCTTGAAAGACAAGTCCACTTTGAAATTTTCATATTCGAGAAGAATCCAACGCCCGAGTATGTTTTTTTTAAATCCCTATGTCAATTACAACGATCCAACCAACATTTCTTATGGAAATCCTGAATTAAAGCCAGAGCTTACAGAGTCATTTGAATTGAATTATTCATTTACAAAAGATGTAAAGAATGCAACCATTTCGGTGTACCATAAGATCACCAATGATTTGATAGATAATTATCGGTTTGTAGATAGTTTAGGTCGAACCAATTCAACCTACAACAATCTGGCAACGAATTATTCTTCCGGAGTCAGTATCAATGGAGGCATAATGAAATTGGGTAAAATCATTTTAAATGCTACAGCCAATTTATACTATCAAAAAATTGAAAGCGAACAATTTGACGGCCTCAGAAACGATGCATTCAGTTACAGTTTCAACGGATTTGCAAACGTCAACATCACCCCAACTCTGGGTATCAGTTTTTTTGGTTTTATCAATTCGCCGAAGTTAACCACTCAAGGAAAACAAGCGAGTTGGTATGTGTATAGCATTGGTTTAAGAAAGGATCTTTGGAAAAAAATGGGTGGACTGACCTTGGGTGTTGATAATCCATTTACACCAAAGACCAATTTAAAATCAGAATTCAAATCGGAATCCTTCAGTTATGTATCCGACAATAAATTTGAAGCCTGGGGCATTCGATTAAGCCTGGATTACCGATTTGGCAAAATGGAGTTTGGCGGAAATCAGAAAAAGCGCAAAGGCAACCTGAACGACGACCTTAAACAAGGAGAAGAAGGCGGCGGCGGTGGCGGAGGGCGCTAGTCCCAAGACAAATCCGACGATAAATTCCAATAAATAAGCTAAAAGCCTCCAGTTCAATGAACTAGGAGGCTTTATTTTTTTATAATGTGACGAAGCAGATCGCTGGATAAAACCTGAATATCAATTACTTTTGCCCATCAAATCCACACCCGTATATTTGAATAAATTCGGGGTTCCGCTCTGCGGAATAAACTCCGCAAGACAAATCGGGGTTCCGCTGCTGCGGAATAAACTCCGCAAGACAAATCGGGGCGTAGCGCAGCCTGGTAGCGCACACGTCTGGGGGGCGTGGGGTCGCAAGTTCAAATCTTGTCGCCCCGACTTGAAAATTAAGGAGTTATGATTTTATTATTATGACTCCTTTTTTATTTGCCAGCGATTTGCCAGCATATTTTGTATCAAAATAGATTTATTTGTAATTCAACCATAGCTACCAGAAATTCAATTCCGTTTTGTATTTTTGATTTATGGAAGTCATTTGTCTTGAAGATGAAGCATTTTACAAGCTTGTGGAAACGGTTGTAAAACGAATCAAAGACAAAGAGTCAATTAAGGAGGATAGGTGGATTCCAACTGAAAAAGCAATGGAGAAACTCCACATTAGAAGCAAAACTACATTGCAAAAATTAAGGGATGAAGGTAAAATCCGGTTCACCCAGCCAGAGCGGAAAATCATTCTTTACGATACTGATTCAATCAATGAATATTTAGAAAAACATTCAAAAGAAACTTTCTAATGGAACTGCACGAAAAACAATTTATTACTGGATTTAATAGTGGCTATCTTCTAGCCAAGCATGAACCTAAAATGCTCACTGATATGTTGAAAAATATCCAGCCTAGCAACTCTTTCGTTTCTGGAATGTCGTGGGGACAAAAAGAATTCGAACTAGAACAATCAAAAAGCCAAATGAATGAATTGGAAAAGTTGAGACAAAAGGGTAGGGATGAAAATTATCGAGAGTAGTAATTATATGTATCACACTACGAATACTTTTGTATTAAAGTTCAAATTAACCTAATTAAATTACTGTTCGAATTCTCTTCAATGCTGAGCCATCGCTTTCTACCATACCATCTAAGTCAATGTTATAATTGTTTTTTATTTCAAAGGCAAACGCCTCTCCATTTGCAATATTTCTTATAATAATTGGTTTATTTCTATGTTTTTTAGGGTAAAAAAATATTCCAAATTTACCTTGTGGAAAATAAATAGCGATTGCTGGTTGAAATAAATTAATTGATCTTAAATAGCAAGTCCCATAACCACCTTTATCAGCACCTCCAAACTCAATTGCACCTCTCTTATTTTTTAACAATAGATTTTGTTCGATAATGTGCATTTTACTTAATTGACTATACATAAAAATAAGATTTGAGCCATCTATAACTGTGTGAATAGAAACAAGAAAATGCCCTACGGATTCTATTGAATTATCAGCTATAACATCTTCAAAAGGTGTTAGCATTTTTGATAGTTCAGGATTCATGCTCTCGCTCACTCTAAAAGCATTATAAGTTACTGAATTCTTGATTTTACCAGTTATTATAACCTCCTGATATAAATCAAAAGCCATTTTGTCTCCCAGCCAAAGATTGCTTAATTTTTCCTCAATTTTTTTATTCGATATTTTGATAAGTTTGGGAATGTTATTAGTAATATAACCAATACAAAATTCTATTTCGTCATTAGATTCCTGATTAAGGACTAGACAGCGATTAATAAGTTTCTCAAGATCCGGTAACTGAGCAGAATAAAATTCATCGAGTAATATTTCTGCATAATAATTAATACCTGCATAAGCAAGAAAACACTTTGGATCTAGAATGACGGATTTAAGAACGCCATCAATAGGATCAACTTTCTCACCTCGACGATCTGTTACTTTAGTGTCAGAAATGCATCGAAGATTTTCATCTACAATTTTTGCGACAATAAGTGTCATTTTGATAATATTTTATACGACATTATTACAAGTAACTCCAGGTATTTTAGTTTAATCTTTCTTTTGAGAATTTTTCAAAGAAAAGTACTCTATCAAAATTACCACCTGATGTGCCTTCAACCAGAACAAGAAAGTCCTCAATTCTTTCTGGATTTCTGTGCAAATCAAAAAGTTTAATATAAATAAATCCATTTTCATGTTCATATTCTTTACTGTGCCCACCAAAATGTACGAAAGCATATACATGTATTACTTCTTTCTTATCAACCATAATTCGTTCATCTACTAAAGTAACTTTTACACGATCACCTTCTTTTAGATTTTCAATAATCGGAAATGCGCCAAGTCTTTCGGCAGTTTTAAGCACTATGCTATCCTCTTTGCATGAGAATAAATTAGGTTTTAATACAATTTCATGGAGTTCGGCAAACGTTAATTCAACTGAGTCAATCTTAGTAATGTCAATCAAACTATACTTTTGTTGAATTTTCCTGATTCCATCAATTATGTTTGAGGGAAATACCTTATTATCTTCAAAAAGATTAGCATCAAGATCAATATCTAAAAAGTACATTGCAGTGTTTTTATTGTCGATTACATTAGAATGGTAAACAATAATCCATCGACCTAAAGCGGTTACAGCACTAGTTGAAATATTGCTGATTGCTTTTGCAAATTCAATATTTTGATTTAACTCTACAATTCGACTTAAGTTAAAATCGATTTTATTAAGCTCTTGAGTAATGGCTATGTTGCCTTCTGGATTCAAGTAATCAATTAATTGGTACATATTCTGACAATTTAAAAATCGAAAGTATTATTTGATGCAACAGCAAATATAGTATTTATTCATTCACCCAAAACCAAGTCAATGCAAGCGACAGTGCATCAAATATTGCCATGTTCCTATCTTCGCTCTCCCATAATTTTCTTTCCCTTGGTGGAAAATCCGGTGTAATTGACCACCCTTGTCCGTTCCAAATTGACCACCTGAAAAGAAGGTTTTTGTTCGGAGTTGTAAAGGAGCCATAAACAATTAAGATTTGAGCAATCAAATCTAATGAGCTTATGGCAAATTATCACATCGACATGAGCAAAATAAGATATATACTACGATTGTATTCACCGGGCCGCAGCAAATTGCAAATAGCCATGCATGGAGGTGTTTCTAGAAATACTTTAAAAACCTACATCCGGGTTTATCAACAAAGTGGAATGAGTCTGTCACATCTGGATCAATTGACAGATAAGGAATTAGATCAACTATTTACAAAACCTACCAAGATCGCTTTTAATGACAAACAGAAGCTGCTTTATAGTTTGTTTGCGGAGTATGACAAGCAGCTTAAGCGCAAAGGAATGACCCGGCATATTTTATGGGAGGATTATATAAAATCTTATCCTGATGGCTATTGCAGATCGCAATTCAACTATCATTTCCGATTATTCCGTTCACAGGTCAATCCTGTTATGCACATTGAACATAAAGCGGGCGGTAAACTTAGCTACGTGGATTCTCAAACCGGCGAATTTTGTGAGGTAGAAATCTATGTCAGCATCTTGGGAGCCAGTCAACTCATATAAGTTGAAGCCGTGCCCAGCCAGAGCAAAGAAGATTTAATATTGGCTACAGAATCCGCATTGCACTATTACGGAGGAGTTCCTGCTGCTGTGGTGACAGACAACCTCAAATCAGCCGTAACAAAAAGTAGCAAATACGAACCATTGCTCAATGAGGCGTTTGATGATTTTGCCCATCATTATGGATTCACCATATTACCAACACGTGCTTATAAACCACGCGACAAGGCAATCGTCGAAAACGCAGTGAAGATTGTATATCAAAGAATATACAACAAACTTCGGAATCAAACATTCTTTAGCCTCAATCAACTTAATGCAGCCATCCACGCTGCTTTGGAAGAACTAAATAATGGGCCTCTTAAGGGTTTGGAATACAGCCGTAGACAACAGTATGAAGAAATAGAACGCCAATACATGAATGTCTTGCCAGTGATGAAGTATGAATTTAAAAAACTTCATTACGCAACGGTTGCTCAAAACGGACATGTTTTCCTAAGTGAAAATAAGCATTACTACAGCGTACCCTACCAGTACCTAAAAAAGAAAGTGAAGATTTTATATACAGCTAAAACAGTAGAGATCTATTACTACTTTGAACTAATTGCATTGCATAAAAGAGCTAAAAACCCCAGTGGATGTACCACAGACCCCGAACATATGGCTTCTACTCATAAATTTGTTAATGAATGGACCTATGAACAATTTATGGAATGGGCACATAGTATCCATGAAAATGTAGGTCTGTTTATTCATAAAATTTTCATGAGTAAAGCACATCCAGAACAGGCCTTTAAATCCTGTGGCCAGTGATGGCCGTGCGGGTTCAAGTCCCGCCCCGGGTACAAGGTTCAGAGAAATCTGGACCTTTTTTATTTTAGTTGGGTCGAACATAGGTCGAACATTTTAACTTGCCACATAGTGATACTAATAATTTGTTTTAAATTTGTATAATGGAAGTCATTTGCCTAGAAGAGGAAGCTTTTTATATGCTGATTGAGACTGTAATTAAGCGAATTAAGGATAAAGAAAAGACCAAGGAAGACAAGTGGATTTCTCCAGAAGAAGCAATGGTCAAACTCAGAATTAAAAGCAAAACTACTCTTCAAAAGCTCAGGGATGAAGGAAAAATCCGATTCTCTCAACCAGAGAAAAAGATTATCTTATATGATACAGAATCTATTGCTGAATATTTAGAAAAACATTCAAAATGAACTTTCTGATGGAACTGAACGAAAAACAATTTATTGCCGGATTTAATAGTGGTTATATACTGGCGGAATTTGAACCGCAATTGCTGACAGCACTTCTAAAAGAAATTCGACCAGTTAATTCCTATATCTATGGATTGTCATTTGGGCAAAAAGAATATGAATTATTGCAATCAGAAGTTCATTTGAATGAATTAAATCGGTTAAGGCAAAAAACTAGTAAAGACAAGACTAGATTATAATGAAATATTAGATAAATATAGATTAATTTTGTTTAGTATAACCAAATAGATGGAATCTTAATTAAGATAATCTTGATATGATGCCTAAATACAGATTTCTACTCTCTCATTTCTTTGACTCTTTCATCGAAATGAAATATAATTTAGTATTGTGATGGTTCGCTTTTGAATTCAATATATTAATAAATTAATGACCCAATTAAAATTACATAAAGTCAGTTTTGGATATACAGATTTATTATTTGAGAATATAGATTTTTCTATTTCTGATAAAGACCGAATTGGAATTGTCGGAGATAATGGGTCTGGTAAATCAACACTATTGAAATGTATAGCGGGAATAATTCCTGATTATGAAGGACAAATAGAAAAACCCAAAAACATAAGGTTTGGATTTATTGAACAGGATGTTCCAGAAGAAATCAAGAATCTTACCCTTTATGATGCTATAGCGGATAAAATTCCAAAAGAGGAACAAAGTTATAATCTTTGGAAAGTTGATGTTACTTTAGACCTCTTTAAAGCTCCAGAAGTTATTCGCCAAAGAATTATTAAAGAGTTAAGTGGCGGTTGGCAAAGATTGGCCTTATTAGCTAGGGTTTCTATGTCTAATCCAGACGTTTTGCTTCTTGATGAGCCAACTAATCACTTAGATATTGGTAAAATCCTTGTCATGGAAGAATGGTTAAAAACGGAAGTATCCGACATCCCATTAATAACCATTAGCCATGATAGAAGATTTCTCGATTCTTGTACGAACCGGACTATTTTCTTGAGAGGCGGACAGGCATTTGATTATAAATATTCATATTCCAGAGCTCGTGAATTATTATTTGAAGATGACAAGGCCTTAGCTAGTCAACGAAAAAAGGAATTAGATGAATTAGAACGCCTCCAAAAAAGCGCCCAAAATCTTCGTCAAATAGGTGTTGATAATTATAGCTCTCCAGCATTAAAAAAAGCTAAACAAATAGAAAAAAAAGCTGATAAACTCAGAGCATTATTAACTTCAGTTTATATTGCTCCAAAACGTGAAGTTAAACTTAGTAGTAGCGACACACATGCAAAGCGTCTAGTGTTAATTGAAAAAGTTGATATAAAGACTCCAAATGGTGTGTTTTTATTTCATATTGAAAAATTAGAAATTGCTCAAGGTGATAGATTAATAATTTTAGGTGCCAATGGGACTGGTAAATCTCAATTTATTCATCATTTAAATCGCGCATTTGAACAACGCGATATTGCCAATAAAGCAGGCATATCAATAACACCAACTGCAAAATTAGGCTATATAGATCAACATTTATCTAATTTACCTTTGGATAAAACTATTAAAGATTATATTCATGATGTTTCCACCATGGATCAACAAAGAGTAACCAGCACTTTGGTATCTATTGGATTTCCTTATGACACCCAGGAAATGAAAATTAAAGACTTAAGTTTGGGACAACGATCCCGTTTAAATTTATTGGTTTTGAGAATTACTGAACCAAATTTCTATATCATGGATGAACCAACAAATCACCTTGATATTGATGGTCAAGAAGCATTGGAACGAGAAATAATTGAACATGGTGCATCAAGCATTTTAGTTTCCCATGATAGAGCCTTTGTTGCCAATCTTGGAACAAAGTATTACGAAATTCATAAAGGTCATTTAAGGGAAATTGCGTCTCCAGAAACATTTTATAATTCAATAAATAATGAAGAGCCTATAGATAATTCAATAGACAAAACTAATCGAAATGTAGAAAACAAAACAATAAGCAATAGTATCAACAATAGAAAAGAAGATGGCAAAGAAATTCGAAAGCTAAAAGTTGATTATGAAAATAGTGAAAAAAGAATAATAGAACTTGAAGGAGAGATTAAGCTATATGAGGATAAAATTCAAAAAAACCTAAATTCAGAACATCCTTATACAGACGAAAACTTCTTTATTAAATATTCTGAGTTGAAAAAGGAACTCGAACAAGAAATATCAAATTGGGAAAGTCTTTCGAATCTATTATTGCAATAAAATTTAATCAATTAATAGAATTGATTCAACTGACTTGCCGGCTTATTAATAGCTTTGATATTAAGTATATTATTGGTTGTTTCAAGAAGACAGATATTTCCTACATCAATTTGAACATAACCATAATGTTCCATCGGAAAATTGTAATATAATTTAACAAAATAAAAAAGTGATGCTAGCATAGAAGATCTATGTAAAACAATAATTTTTATATTTTCTTCTACATCGTTGTCTAATATTTCATTTAGTGCTCTAACAACTCTTGCTTCGAAATCAAATGATTTTTCATTTTGATCGTATCCGTCCCACGCAGTACACTTAGGCAACAATGTCAATGTTCTTCTTCGCGGTTGACCAGCACCAATTCTGCGGAAGTAGTTCTGAGATACGATTTATAGGATGATCCTTAATTCTGTGGAAGACATCGGTTAACCAATCATATGGGTTAATGTCATGAAGCTTGCAAGTTGCAAACAAGGAATAAACCATAGCTGATCTTTGGGCTGAATCGTCAGAACCTGCAAACAAATAATTCTTTCTACCCAGAGCTAAAGGACGGATAGAATTTTCTATAAGGTTGTTATCAATTTCTACTTCACCATGAACTGTATATGCCAGTAGCTTATCCCATCGTTTGATTGCATATCCAAAAGCTTTTCCAATTGCACTGGCTGGAAGTATAGATTCTACATTTTTATCAAGAAATTCTTTAATGTTATTTAAAACCGGAGTGGCATTTTCTTGTCGCCATTTTTGTCGCTCTTCTTTGGATAGTTTTTGTTCTTTGGCAGATTCCTCAATTTTATAAAGAATTTGAATTTGCCTTAACACGTAATCTGCGCGCTGTTTGTCATTATCAAGTGCTTGTTCAAAATATCTTCTGGCATGTGCCCAGCAACTGAACATAATAAAATCCGGATTTTTATCACAGGATTCATAAACGCTATAACCGTCTGTTTGTAACTTACCTCTAAATCCCTGAATATGATTATTAAAATATTCTGCGGACCTTCCTTTTTGATAAGTAAATAGGACTAAAATTTTTTTGTGGATCTCTGCTGACCCACATATATCCTAAATGACATTTCCCTTTTACTTCATCTGATTGCACTTTGATTGGGCTTTCATCAGTTTGTAAATAATTAGCGGATAGAACTTCTTTTTGATGAGCACTAAAAATGGGCTCCAATGCATTCACATATTGACTGCCCCAGCCCCCAAATGTAGAACGAGAGATATCCACTTGATGCATTCTTTTGAGTTGTTGAAGAAATCTATAATATGGATTATGATCCATATACTTACCGATAATAGCATACGCCATAAAATCAGGCCCTGCTATACATTTATCAACGACCCTTGAGGGCATCGGAGCAATGATTATTTTTTCTGACTTTGGGTCTTTGTATTTAGGTCTTTCGTAGCGATTTACATAGACAACTCCTGGAATGTACTGCAATTCTTCAGTGACTTTTTTGCCAATACATTTCATATCATCCGTTTTTCCTTCGGGTTCCAGAACTATTATTTCCCGCTTTAAATGAGCCGGAAGCTCTTTTCTTCCCCCACGTTTATGAATGGGTTTATCTCGTGTGTATGTTATTTCCTCAGTTAAATTTTCTAAGGGCTGATTGTCATCGTACGTTTGTGTAAATAAAGTATTCGGTGGGAGAGGTGGTTCATTACTTATGAATCGCTCTGATTTTGCTCCAAATATTAATCGTTTTAATTGCGCTAATTCGTGGCGTAAGTATTCGTTTTCCTTCTTGTATTCTGCAATTTGCGTAAGCAAAAATTCATTTGTAATTTCTTTATTTGAATCTTGTATCACAACAACAAGATCGTAATTTATTTTCAATTTACATAATTATTTCTCAAATATTTTTCGCCAATTATATGTCGTTTTCTATAACGAATACTGCTCAGTTTAATGCCCTGCATGATACACATTAATTGCGTCCAACTGATGTTCAATTTTATAGGATTAGTTTGTGATTCCATAATTTCAAAGGTACCTCTATCTAAACGCTTGCTCAACAATACTAATCCTCCGGTATCGTAAACCATCATCCGTATTTGATTACGCCGTTTATTAGTAAATAGATATACGTCTCCGCTCAATGGATTACTTTCCATGATTGTTTTAATAATTCCAAACAGTCCGTCATAGCTTTTGCGGAAATCTGTAATACCGGTATATATAAAATAACGGTGTCCGCTAGTAAACGGAATCAATTTTTGGAATTGATCAGTTTCAATAATGTTTCTGATCCGGGATTCGCCCGAAAGTTGATCGTCACTCCATTAGGATATTCCAATCGGATTGTTGAATTTGGTGGTTGGATAGATCCAATTTGAATAAATTCATTTTTTGATTTTGATGGTTCCTTTAAACAGTACTTCTTTCTCCAATAATGAAATTGATGTATTGGGAGCCCCTTTGTTGCCATAAAACTTTTAAGCGACATTCCGCTAGTTTCCAATTCAATTTTCAGTTGTTCAAATTCTTGCTTTGTCATAAACTAAATTTTCACAAAGCTATTTGGTGGCATTTGATTGTGCAAGATGTACTTGGTTATACGGATACTTTTGATCCATATGTTTAATTTGAAAAGAATTGTACAATCCAAGTCGATATAATTTAAGTTGATACATAAATTCTGGGTCAATTTTCTCCACTTCCGCCTCAGACATTCCGGCAAAGGCATTATCGCGTATAGAATTTAAATCCTTATAAGTTTTTACAATTGCATTAGTAGAATAAGCTATAATCTTAGCGGTCTCGATTGATCTTATTGAATTTGCACAGTATATATTTTTAATAACCGCTGAGGATTTCAGAATAAATTCGCCAATTATTCTCGCCAACTCTTCGCCCTCTTTCATCCCTTTAACTGTTAACTCTTCATCGTTTTCCAAAGAAGTAAAATGATGCTCATTAATATTTTTTACCGATTCAAGATGCCTTATCAATAGAAATATCATTAAAACTTATTTCTTGATCTAAAATATGATACAGCAATCTCTCCTTTGTTAAAATATTGAAGCTTGTCCCTATGTGGTGTTAAAAATTTCAATATTTCGTTTGTATAAACATTGTGATAATTTTTATTTCTTTTAATTGTTTCTATTAATCCACTGAATGTTTCTTTTCTTCCATGCGATATTATGCCAACTCTTATTTTTAAATATCTTAAAACAATACGAAGTGTGCTAAGAATAAAACTTGATCTTATAAAAATAATTAAGTCAGCTCTTTGAAAACTTTCTGCAACCCAATCATGATACACTCCTTCCAATATCCAAGAATCATGATTCAAGAGATTGTGAAGATTTCTATCCCTTAGTTCTGAATCAGTGTGCTTGGAATAATCATTCCGGCCTACCTCCCAAAACAATTCATCAAGTTCAGTTGCCTGCACGTTCAGTATCTCTGCTAATTTTCGTGAAGTATAAGTTTTGCCACTTCCAGCTCTACCAATTATGTGAATTCTTTTGTAATTTTTCATTTGTTATTTACTCAACCTTAATCCTTTATACAAATATTATGCCTAATGCTTTATTCAATTTCTTTAAACTTAGTTTAAACCAAATTCCTTGATCTTAATGAATGCTTCAGATAATAGTTCCAAAATCACAGATTTAGCCTGTGCAGCTATATGTGATGTGGCAATAAATTTATTAGACCCTAAATTTAAGAGGCCATATTTATCTGATCCTGCTCCTTTATTATTTATCCATTCATCATAGTAACCATCAAAGTAAGCAAATCCAATGCTATTGGTATGGAGGGATTTACTCAAAGCTATGGGATCAATAATCAACGGATTGCTAAAATTAAATATCATCATGTTCTTTTTAGCAGAGTTTAAAAATTGAGAATTAATAATATTATGAGATTGTTCATTATAGGTAAGGCAAAGAACTATAACATCACATTCTTTTGATAATTCTAACAAATTTTTGAATTTCGTACCATATTCATTCTCAAAATATTCATTTCTTGTCCTAGAATAATAGATAATTTGTGTCGTGGATGATATAGCTTTAATTTTAATTGTTAATTTTTTTCCAATGTTACCTAAACCAATAATACCTATAGTAATATCGGAAAGTGTGTCATGTGATTTTTGATACCAGCGTCCATTTAAAAGTTCATCTTTTGAATGGAAACTACTCGCAAGATTCGTAATAATCGCACCAAGCGCAAACTCAGCAACCGCATTAGAATTAATACTAGGGGTGTTTTCAACTTTAATATTCTTTGTTTTGGCGGCGTTTAGGTCAACAAAACTATTTGTGCCGGTTCCCATAACGACAATATGTTTTAATTGTTGTGCCTGAGATAAAATGTTGGAATTTACATATTCAGGGCCACCAACAATATAGTGTTCCATGCCTTTCAAATGTTTAATGATATCAGCATCATCGTTTGGTATCCTTAATTGAATCACATTAAATGATTCATTATAAATTGGCAAATCAAAATCACCTGTTATTAAAATATTCGCACGATCCATTCTGGTCAAAGTATTTTTAATTATTTAACCACGCATCGTTATATCTTTCCTTATTTATAAGGACTTTTATATAATTAAATATTTCCAAGAGTTTACTTTCTTGAAAAGAACTTGATAGAACCATATTAATGATTTTAGAAATTTCCTTAAAATCTGAAGAATCATATCCGCGGGAAGTTGCCCAGGCAGTTCCTATTCGAAGACCGTTTGCTTCAGACATTCTTCTTGACAAATCTGTGGGAATAGATTGCCTATTAGTTAGCACCCCTATTCTTTCTAATCTATTTTCTGCCTCAAAACCTGT
The DNA here is from genome assembly GCA_016714025.1 of Saprospiraceae bacterium. Taxonomy (NCBI): domain Bacteria; kingdom Pseudomonadati; phylum Bacteroidota; class Saprospiria; order Saprospirales; family Saprospiraceae; species Saprospiraceae bacterium. The sequence continues at coordinate 1,819,056 of JADJOB010000002.1, forward strand.
TAATCCAAAAGCATCTTTTACATTGATAACAATATAGTGTTTATCTGTACCATATGTAAAAAGAAAATTACTCTGAAATCCTCGTTCTAAAATCTTGGCATTTATAAGAACGCTTTGAGCATAGTGCTTAAAATCTGCCAGCTGAGTTAATACTAATGACTGTGCAGTATTTGTAATTTTGCGAATTGGAAAACTTGATTGTGTACCAGGATGTACTGCTTTATCAATTGACTCCGCGAATTCTTTTTTACAAAGAATAATACCTCCAAATGGCCCTCGTAATGTTTTATCAGTGGACATTGTAACAACATCTGCTATTCCAACAATGTTTGGAATAACACCACCGGCAATTAGGCCAGCCTCATGCGATAAATCAAACATTAGAAAAGCATTGACACTGTCTGCAATACGCCTTAGATATTGAGCGTCAAACAAACGAGGATACGAAGACGAACCACAAACAATTAGTTTTGGTCTTTTTTCTAAAGCTATCTTCTCTGCTTCTTGATAATCAATTATTCCTTCCTTCGTTACACCATAATTAATAAAACTAAAATGGCGACCGGAAAAATTATACTTAAGGCCGTGCGTAAGATGTCCTCCAGATCGAAAATCAAGAGACATTACAATATCTCCAGGAGTAAGAAGAGCGTGATAGGCGGCCTGATTAGCTTGACTACATGAATGCGGTTGAAGATTTGCATGTTCCGCTTTAAAAACTTCACAAGCAATATCGCAAGCAATTTTTTCCACTTCATCATGTAATTTTGCTCCGGCGAATGGTCTATTTCCAATTAAGCCCTCCTGAATTATATTACCAGAATAAATTGGATTATCAGAAAGGGATCGCGGCATTGCATTATCGCTTGCAATTAAATTAATTACGCTATGTTCATATTCAACAATATCATTCCCTAAATGATATAAGTTGTTCATTTTACTTTCCCAATAATTGTTGTTTTGCATACTTCCTGTTACCATAAATACATCAATGCTAATTAATTTAGGGTTCGAATTCACGTTTAATAAGTCTCCGTTTATGAGATTTTTCAGGTGGCATTCTATCTAATTTTTCAATAATTATTTTTAGATTATTGTCATTAAATATATCTTTTAATCCATTAATAAAATAAGAAAGTAAATCTTGATTTACTTCTTGAGATTTATCTGCCGGCACGATAATAATTCGTACTTCATTAAGCTTTTTTTGAACAATCTGAAATTCCTCAATATTGGCCTCTACAAGAATAAGTGTTTTATCATAAAGGGACATTACTAAATCCGGTGCAACCTCACCAATTGTTTTACTATATAAAACTTGATCCGTTCGACCCATAAAAGACTTTAAGGATCTAAATTTATTTCCGCATGGACATATTTCTTGATCACCTGAGATTTTAATAATATCTCCCTGCCGGTATCTTATAAAAGGCATAAAGGTATTATGCAAATTTGTTGCAACTATTTCACCAATACCTCCTTCATCTGGATTTAATACATCAACCCTAACATTATCTTCAACAATATGGTATTTTTTATTCCGACATTGAGCAGCAATGAGAGATAATTCAATAGAGGAATACTCATCAAAAACACTGGCTTCAAATTGAGAACTTATTTTTTCTCGTTCAGCTTGTGTACTAGATTCTGAGTTGGTTGTTATTACTTTTATCCCAAGATCAACCGGATTTGTTACTATAGATCCAAGCCTTAACAAATAGCTTGGAAAAGCATTAAGAATGGTTGGCTTAATTAATTTGATGTGTTTAAGTATTGGCTCAATGGGACACTCATTTGAGACCGTAAAAATGGGAAACTTACCTTCAATTGATGAATAAGCAGGGCTAGCAAGATAAATGTCATATAACCATTCATCACTTTTTCGCGGTCTTCCAAGTATTTGATCATGAAAGCGAAAAAAATTAAGCATTCTTTGATCAGTCATAGTTTGATCGTCATATACATTAAGGACTTGTCCTGAAGATCCTGATGTTCGTGAAGAGTAACATGCTTGTATTGAGGGTGCAATATTCGCCTCTTTAAACATTGGAAAATTAGAAATAATATCTTGTTTAGAAATTGTGGGTAGAGCGTTATAATCATCCCACGAAACAATATCACCCCGCTCGTATCCTACTGAACTATATAATTGGTGATAAAATGGATGATTAGAATATACATAATCTATTAATAATGAAATTCTCTCCAATTGCCATTCATCTATTAATTCTCTAGGTTTTGAAGTATTTAATTCTAGATTCACTTTACGGCTATTCCACTTCCTTTCAAATCTCTGTTGCATTTTAATAGTTTCTGCAACTTTCAAGTTCCTATGAATATGCTTTTCTATCTCTTCTATTCCGAATGTATAATTCGCTGGATCAAACATAATGCCTGAGTTTATAAATTCTTTAATGCAAGTTCTAAAGATTCCATTCCTTTGTCAAAAATTGCATTGGATCTAAGCAAAGAAATTCTAATATTGTGAATATTTTTATCTTGTGAATTCCAAAAAAAATATTTTCCAGGCAGAATAGTAATTTCTTTCTTCTTTAATTCATTAACCATTTGTAAATCTGTCAACCCAGTTTCAGAACAATTTATCCACCCCAATGGAATTGGACTTGACCTTTCATCTATGATCTCAGTTAATTTAGTACCTGCTAATATTTTCTTTAACCGTTCTTTTCTAATATCCACTTCGTCCCAAATTACCGTTTTAACTCCTATTCTGTGTGTTTCTTCAATTAAATGGCTTAGAAGATTAATTGAAAATTTACTATGAGCTAAATATATTTCTTCATATAAACATCTAATTTCATTTGCAATAGATTCTGAATATGCAATTAAGCTTACCTTGGTCTCATGTGTTGGCCAAGTCTTTCCTGTATCTTCAATTACAATATAATTAGTACCATAGTTAGTTAATACATGATAATCATCAAAAGCTCGTCGTGAATACAATCTGAATGTCTTATCAATAATCATTGTTACTCCTTTAGCTGTGCATAATTCACAAAGTTTTTGGAATTCCTGGAGACTCAAATCAAAACCTGTTGGATTATTTGGATTGATAATAAATAAACAGTTTAATTTTCGACCATCAATTTTTTTGGTTAAGTCATGTAAGTTTACCAGGTCTGCCTCTTGGATTTCACTTATTTGAACATTTCTTCTGCGTAGCATAAGAAATAAATTATCAAAAACGGGTTCCAATAAACCAACGTGATAATTTTTTGTAGCAAGCCAAGCACCTACAATATCAATCGAATTTGAAGCAGTTGGGCATAATGAAAAATGACTATGGTTTCCCAGAATTGGCGATTTAATTACTCTTGATAAGGCCCTTTTAAATCTATCTTCTAATTCAGGCACTTGCTTAGAGACCGATTCTTTCCAAATTAATTCAATTCGATCAATTACAGGTTGCAATACTGTAGGTATATCATGATATGCATGGCCATCCGAAAAATTGAAAGCCGTTAGTAGTCCGATTCTTTCATATTCAGTTAAGCCAGAGCTTATAAATTCACGATAAAATTTTGGAGTAAGGTTTTCACAGTCGTCACTTATCATATAAAGATATTAAACTATACATATTCTTATAATAAACAATTACTTATTACATTTTATCCTTCAATTTACTCATCTTTATTACAATTTGAAACCAAAAAGGATTCTAAAAAAACTCAATACATGTCTAACTCTGTATAGAGCTTTAAAATTAAACAAATTTAGAATATTAATGCCTATCTATTTTTTATCTTTGGTAAAGTCAAACTTTAGAATGATACTGACCAAATGGTATTAATGCAATTAAATGAATTTTGACCTAGAATTTAAACGAAAAGTATTTATTGAAACTCTTAAATATATAGTAATCATAACGTTAGCTTTATTTAAAAATATCTACTTTGTAAATAAAGTTTAGGATTGCTGATTTATTAAAAGTGTAATTGCACTAAAAGGCCTACTAGGCTTCCCATCAATCATCAGCTTTAAATAAATCTTATAGTTCGGAAGATTAATAAAATCTTCAACATCAAATTCAGGATACATTTCTTTTGCCATGTGCATAGCATCCTCTGTACCTATTCTGAATGAAATAACAGTTCCGGCATTACCAAGTACAGCACTTTTAATGTCATCATCAAGTTGATTCATGTATTGGTGTGCCAAAGTCATCCCCACTTTGAATTTGCGTAATTCAGAAAACATATTGACCAATGATAATGTAGTAAAGTTGTGAAATTCATCCATGTAAACCATAAACGGAATTCGCTTTTCTACATCGGTATCCACTCGGCTAAAAGAAGCCGATGCAATTGAAGTAATAAAAAGTGCACCCAGAATATGAGCAACATCTGCACCGACATGCCCCTTTGAGAGATTTACTAACACGATTTTCTTTTCATCCATTGCTTTACGCAAAGACACTTCTTCCGTATTTTCAATCAATACTCGTCTTATTGCAGGATGCACCAACATTCCGCCTATCTTGTTCATTACTGGTAATAAATCGTATTTCATATATTCCGGAAATTCTCTTTCCCAAAATTTATTTACACTTTCACTTTTGACATATCGAAGAGCATTTCTTCTAAAGCTTTTATTCAGTAATATTTCAACAATATCACCAACATTAGCTTCTGGCTGATCAAGCAAGGTTAGAATGGCGTGCCTTAATATATGCTCCAATTTGACTCCCCAAGCACTATCCCAAAGCTTTGCGAACACATCTAAGATACCGGAAGCAACCAAAGACCTTTTTTCCAAGCTAACTCGTTTAAATGGATTATATCTGAGATTTAGTTTTGGGTCGGTAATATTGAAATAAATTAAATCATTTTTACGATCTTCAGGAATAGCCTTCACAACCTTTTCCACTAAATCTCCATGAGGATCAAGCAAACAACATCCTCTACCTGCTTGAATATCTTGCATAATCATTGTTTCCAAACAAGTCGATTTTCCGGTTCCGGTTTTTCCAATCATATAAGTGTGCATCATTCTATCGGCTTGTTTAATTCCAAAAAGTCTTCCATCTCCTCTCCATCCGACTTTTGCAAAATATGTTATGTCTTTGTTTAATCCAGCTTCCATTTTGGAATCATAGCTGGTTAATTTGATCAATTAAAGAAGGCAGAAAAATCCAAATTGGCAATTATTACCCTCTACATTTCAAGATTATTACCTATAAGATATTTGCATGGATAATAAGATTAATGAATTAAATACCATTCAATTCATCCGTGAACTCTGCCTAGATAAAACGGAAGATGAGCTCTTGGATTTAGAGCAGAATTTTCGTGGATTTCTACTGGTAATAAAAGAAATTGCTGACCGCTTAGAAGTTGAAGGTAAAACTCTAGAGGATTTTGACGATCAATTAGTGTAAATGCTAAAATAAAAATGTAATTATGACAAATGTTTATGGATATATACGGGTATCAACCGTCAAACAAGGTTCAGGGGTATCGCTTCAAGAACAGAAGGAAGCGATCATTAGATATGCGGAAAGACACTCATTGAATATTATCGAATGGTTCGAAGAACAGGAAACAGCGGCCAAACAAGGCAGACCGCTATTTAACAATATGATGAAGCTATTGAAAGAAAGAAAAGCCAACGGAGTAATATTTCATAAAATTGATCGAGGTACTCGCAATTACAGAGATTGGGCATCCATCGATGATTTAATTGCTTCCGGATCGGAACTGCATTTTGCACATGAAAGTCTGGATATGAATACCCGAGCAGGAAGACTTACTGCGGACATGCTTGTCGCCTTAGCTACCGATTACATCAGAAATCTTCGTGAAGAGGCTATTAAAGGCTTATACGGCCGATTAAAGCAGGGTCTTTATCCATTCTATGCTCCCATTGGCTACATCAATACTGGAGGTGGGCAAATAAAATTAATTGACAAAATACGCGGACCTTTAATTAAAAAAGCTTTTGAGTTATATGCAAGTGGTAAATATAATTTAGAATCTTTGACTGAGACTATGCGTAAACTAGGATTAAGAAACTCACGAGGTAATTTTATTCATTTAACCGGAATGGCAGTGATTCTTCATAATCCATTTTATACTGGGGTTATGAAAATAAAAGGAAAATCATTTCAGGGGAAACATGAACCACTCATTTCGCCAAGATTGTTTATGGAAGTTCAGAATATCCTAAAAGGCAAAACAAATACTCGAATAATTAAACATGATTTTGTATTCAGACGTCGAATAAAATGTGCTGAATGTAAATATTCACTTATCGCGGAAACAAGAAAAAAACACACATATTATCGTTGTCAGACAAAAGATTGCCCAACAAAGTCTATTCGTGAAGAATTGATTCATGAATTGATACATAAAACTCTTCAAAAAATAGAATTTTATCCGATTGAAAATGAAGTTTTGAATGAGCTATTGATACAAGCACAAGTTAACTGGACTGAAACACAAAAAGGTTTAGAAGAGTCTTTGAAAATGCAGGGTAAAAAATTAGCCTTGAAATTAGAACGACTTACAGATGCCTATTTAGAAAGTGTAATTGATAAGGAACAGTTTGAAGATAAAAAAGGACAAGTAATGATTGAACAACAGGAATTAAGAAATAAGGAAGGTCAACTGGAAAGCCAGAAAGAAGCAATTTTTAAAAAGGCTAAAAATTTCCTCGGACTCCTAAAAGACCTGAGAAAATCACTTATAATAGCAACTAACGAGGAAAAAAGAAAAATTCTGAAATTCATCACCTCGGACTTAACACTTCAAGGAAAAAACCTAATGATCACAATGCAATCTCCCTACTATGAGATAGCAAATCGACCGAACTTTTTATCAGGTGAGCTTAATCGGGAAATCCCTCGGTCAAAACTTGCCGAATTGGCAATATGTTTTTGTGAACGGGATTCTCATGATACTGATAATACTTCAACATGCACATTTGATAATCCTAACATAAATCAAGGCTATTTACCAGAATATTTAAATTCTAATAGTTTGCCAAGAGAAATGTTAGCTGATCCGGCACTTCGAGAAAGAATGCAAGGACTGCTGGATTTGATTTTTAAGTATTGTGAAATAAAAATTCAAAAAGATGACTTAGAAAATAACTTAGATGAACAACTATGATATTTAAACACACACAAGTACCAAATATACTCTTGGACACTCACCTGCCCAATCTAACAGAATCCGAATTAAAGATTCTGCTTGTAATCATTCGACAGACTAATGGATGGATTGATAAACTTACCGGAAAACGGAAAGTAAAAGACCGAATCACTCAAAGTCAGTTTAGACTTAAGACTGGACTATCAAAGAGAATCATATCTAAAACGCTTAAAATGCTATCAGATAAGGCTTTGATTATCATATATGACGCAAAGCACAACTTACTTCAAAATTCTTTGGAAAGACGTGGACAATCTGTTTTGTTCTATTCACTAAATCCAAAGCACTTTACGACATCACCTAATGCACAAAATGATACTGGACTAGTGCACAAAAGTGCATATAACAAAAGAAAGTATTCAAAAGAAAATATGACAAAAGGAAGCAGTTTGCCAATACGGCAAAATACAACAGGAACTATTGATGAAGTAATTAAGCAATCAAAGTATCAATCGCTATTTAGGTTTTAATAGTGCACATTCGATATAGAATTGTTATAATTAACGCAAGGAATACCAAGCAAAACTCTATAAAAACAGATCGGGAAAAAGCAATCATCTCTATTTAGATTATTACAATAATTTTAAATGGAATACGCGCATTTATTGACGGTGCCTTTGCACCGTTGGTTTGCAATCTGCGATACCCTTCAATTTTCGCTGATTGTGGGCTCCAATGGGTGCGAAGGTGTCTATTATATCGATTTATTTATCATCAAAATGAAATTTTCATAAATGGATGCTTAAAATCTGAAAGTGTTTTCACTAAACATGGATCGTGGGCGAAAATTTTTGCCAATTTGGCAAATAATGCTGTCTACGAATGGTCGATAATTAAAAATATACTTAGGGCATCAGGATTATTATTCCTGGTGCCCATTTTTTATTTATGTCAAATATCCCAAATTATTTAAAAGTATATCGCAAGCGATCACCTCTGCAACAAGAGGACATGCTTTCCATTTCCGGACTGCAAGATGTCTCAAGTATTTCCAGATATGAGAAAGGCCAAAGAGAACCCACGAAAGAAATTCTACTTGTTTATCATTACATTTTTGATACTCCTATGGAACACTTCTTTATACTGGAATCTCAAGTTATGTTGCCCAGATTAATCGAACGGATAAAAGAACGAATTAGAGAATTAGAAAAAGAAGATCAAATAACATTAAAGAACACCTCTAAAATTAAATTCCTTGAGCAAGCCATTATTAGATTAAAAAATATAAAAACGATATGAAAACACCAGCAAAAAAAATGAATATCATCTGTGCCATTTATCCAAATGCCAATGGATTTGGATTTGTGTATATGGAAAATGCGAGAAAGTTAATTGATTTTGGAGCAGTCCGAATCAATCCCATAAGCAATCGAAAGGTATTGGAAAGAATTAAAAAATGTTTCAATTATTTCCGACCAACTCTTGTTATTTCACTTGATCCGGATGGTAAATCTTCCAGAGTAGGCAGGCGTACTCGAAAGCTAATCACTAAAATTATTGCTTACGCAGAATCGGAAAAGCTTCCTGTTGTGCAATACACTCGTGATCAAATCCGGGATGTTTTTGAAGGCTTTGGAAAAACAACGAAGTATGAGATTGCTCAATTTCTTCTTAATGAATTTACTGAGCTTGAACCTAAGCGACCACGAGCAAGAAAGCTATGGATGAGCGAGGACAGGAATATGGCGATTTTTGATGCATTTTCTCTAGGGTTAACCTGGTTTTATCTAAATGATTAAAAATATCATTCTTTCGAATTAAAAGATTTACTTTAAGCTTATGATTGATTTGAAGCCGAATAAGCCGTTTTGTGCATTCATTTATAATAGATAATAAAACATATTAATTCGCTTTTTATAATCTAATAATTTTTCTAAAAAAGTAACCATCATCAATTTGAATCTTTAATATAAAGACACCTATTAAAGGAATATAAATTTCACCATCAGTACAATTCCCTGCGCTTATAATTTGACCTTGTATGTTAAATAAAATATAAGTTGCATTTGGACTTATTCCATGAACTTTTATTTTTCCTGATGTTGGGTTAGGTTGAATTTCTATTTCTTTAGCTTCGAAGTTGCCTGTATTAGTGATAAACCAAGTACTATCACATGGATAACTCTGGAAATTATATTCAATACTATCTGATTTAAAACATCGCAATTTGGTTACGATAGGATTAGGATCAAATAGACCAAATCCCAAATAAAGTTTTACATCGTATTTTGATGCTCCTATATTTTTATAAACTGGAATTATTAAATCAGAGGCAAAGGATCCATTATTTGACACTCGTAATAATTGAGTTGTAATGGTATCTCTATTTAATACTGTATTATAAATAGAATCCACTTTTACTTTAGCAATTTGGACACTATTTCTAGAGAAATCCCAATATTTAATATCGTAATCAGATGTAGAGTTAAATTGATAATGCATTTCGTATGAGTTTAGCATATTGTTCCAAAAGAACATCCTATCATTTTCTACATACATTGAATCTCCACTACTCAAATAATATATTTTCTTCCCGTTGGTATTATTTGTATCAAGTATTTTTTTAGTAATATATTGTACTGAGGAATGACCACCTCCAATAGAATAATCCGTCTCAAATATCCATTCAGTACCAATATTAAATTCTTGTGTTTTAACCTGAGTGGTAGGCCTAATTCTTATAATTGTATCACATATATATTCCGGGAGGCATCCTGATGAGTTTACTTTAATAATCCATAGTTGATTTGTTTGAACTTTAAGTATATCAATTGCCGAAATTTGATGATTATTATAATAAACTTCACCACAAGCTACAATATCGCCATTAGATAATTCTATTGCTTTTTCAAGAATTGATGGACGGAATTGCCCATATATTTCTTTATCAATTAACTCTTGTGGCAATTTAAAAATCCTTATCCAATCCACAATTCCATCGCTCTTAATTCTGCCTAAAAAACCATTATAGACTGAAGAAATATCTGCTCCAAGAATCTTGCCATCGGAATTATCCCAAACGCGTCCAGTTACTAATATATCACCATTCTTACATTCCGTGATTCGGGCAATTCTATAGATTCTACCATCTTTAAGTTGATTATTAGGTAATTCTAAACTCCATTCAAGTTCTAAATCTTTGTTTAGTTTATTGATTGATCCCACTGTAAATTTAGGTTTAGCTGGGTGTCTTTGTGAGCTAAAATAATAATTACCAGAGCTACTGGCTAGTAAGCTTATATAATTTTTTCCATCATCTTCAAATTGAAAAGAATCTACTACATTTCCCTCCCAATCTATCTTTAATATCTTTATCATTGGCTCTATAGAAGAAACTCCTGCGCCTGGATGTGAAGACATGATAAAAGATAAATAACTATCACTGGTTAATTGAAGATCATGTGCATTGATCGCAAAATTACCTAAATAGTAACTTCTAGTCCATAGTTTCTGCAATGTACATGTATCTCTTTTTGATAATTCCAGTGTTGGTAAATTTGGATTTAAATTGGAATAAATTACATCACAAGTAAATAAATTGTCATTTATAAAATATATTCCTCTGTTTATAAATTTATCTTTTGAATATATACTATCAATTCTAAAATTTTCAGTTTTAAAAACAGTGTTCAGTTTGTAAAGCCATATTGAATTTTCCCCAACAAATACTGGATTTGAACTTACGTAAAAATTTTTATTACTTCTTGAAAATGCATTAAAGTTATCCGAAATACTTAAGGAATCAAGAAATCTCTCCATAAGAAGATTAGCACCAAAATCAAGTCTCAATATTTTACCACATGGATAATAAGTATTTCCATTTTCGCAATATATTCCGGTATAAATAATTAAATTATTATCCTGAACTATAAAATCACTAAACTCAGAACCAAAAATGCTACTATTCAAATTAAATATTTTTGAATAATATGATTGACTTAAACTAGTTTGACTTTGCATATAAAATAGCAGCACAGTCAATAAGTATTTCATTGAATTATAAAAGAAGTTAAAAGGTATCATTTCAATAGAATTACTAATTCAGTAATGAGAATCTTATTGTCTGCGAAAAGTTGAATAAAATAAAAACCCGCTTTCCAATTTGAAGTATTTATTAAATATCTTCCTAATTCTGCCTTTGAGTAAAATACTTCATTGTTCATTAAATCTTTGATATAAAAGTGGCCTGAAGATACTCCTTTAATTTCAACTATCAATTCATTGCTAAAAGGATTTGGGCTATAACTTAGTCTAGGAGTGGTCTTACCACTTTTAATTGATCTTGGCGAAATACCATTGGTTATCTCTTCTGGTAATTCCGAACTGACAACCTCACCTGTCAAGTCATAAAGCAGTGCTTTAGCATATGCTGAAGTAAAATGATTTTTGTTAGCGATAATTTGAACGGTATTAATTTCCTCATTACTTGGTTCATAAAAAGGCCCAAGTGGTAATCTAGCTAAGTTAATATATTGAATTGTCTTAAAGTCTTGCATTGCTTCATCAACGGGATTATATTGGCTCAAGTAATTATATGCTCCTGAAAGATTATTTTCAAATATATATGAGCTAAAGACTTTTATTCTTGCATCATCTGTTTGTTCCATTGCAAAAATATTTCTAGCTCCTACAAATTCTTTAAGTTTTATTAGGTCTTGAAAATATTGATCCTTAGCTTTTTTAAGACACTTATTTAAGCCAGATAATTGAATTTGTTTTTCCAAACTATTTAAATTAGTATTTTGCTGAACTAATGTAATAGTCATCATAAGATTATTAATTAGCTCAGGTAACGTACTATAAGAATTTCCCGAATTACAGGCAGATATGTCATTACCATTAATTATTGGAGTGAGACCTAATCCACAGTTAGGCTCAGGTAAATTGGAAGGACCAAACTGAAAACGATTTACGTTTGGATGTGCCAAAATAGCATCTCTGCAATCTACATCTGTTCCAGGTGGCTCAATATAATAAAAAGGATTAGGATTACCAGTAATTGAAGGAATGCCTGAAGAGGCACTTCCATCATGAGTAAAGCAATTATTTGCTGGTCCAATGAATCCGGATAAAATTATTCCCGAAACTGTGCCGTTGATAAAAACATCACTATATGAACTGTTAAAACAATTCTCAAAGAAATTAAAATCTGGATTTTGATCAATTACTGTAAGAGCCATTAAGTTAGTGTTGAATTGATTAAAATCAACATCTGCTACACCAATCCCATTGGCAAAACTTGCTGCACCAAATAGACCAGTTATTTCATTCCTCATTAAATCAAAATTATTATGTCCATCGTTTAATACATCAAGCCAAGAAGTCTGAAACCTATTATTAACAATAATATTTTGTGCAAATGTGGTCCCTCTCGCATTGTAACCGACATTGGAGCCTTTAAAAGTGTTACCTTTAATAATCGAAGCAATACCTGCAGATGCATTATTGAAAAGAATATCATTCATCCCACTGTTAAAAGTATTGTTTTCAATCAGAAACGATCCAGATGCTGAAACAATACAATGATCTGTAATATTATTAAAAATGCAATCTTTTATCTCTACTCCTTGGCAATTCCAATTAGTTATACTCCATCTTCCACCATTTTGTGTACAATTTCTAATATAAGATGAGTTTGGGAGTGGAGTCCAGGACATTAATTCAACTATTCTTCTCACATTGTTGAAGGTTGTATTTTCAGCGTGCAATATGCCATTGCCATAACCCCAGATGATTGGAATTGATTCAGGTGCAAACATTGAAACTGCTGCGACAGCTGTATTTTCTATTACGGCATTGTTCATAAACTTGACATCAAAATCAGTATTACCACCGTATACAACTACCCCTTGCCAAAAATCACCGCACCCATTCGTTAATTTCCCTCCATTTACTATCAATTTAGCTTGAGGCCGTACTATTATATGAGAGTGTTCACTTAAAAACACATCAGAATTAATAATTAAAGTTACCCCATCTTGAATAATCAAGTTTCCATATACACTTATTGGGGTAGAAATTTCGGTATTGCTCTTCACTATTATGCCACAACTGCCATCAGTTAAGGAACTGCAATCAACAGCATTATGCAAGTCTTTGGTTGCTAAATTTTTATGAATGTCGTTTAATCTAACTTTTGGAATGTGATTTGAGCGTTGCCAATCTGTTGACATTAATTGTTTACATGAATTATCATGATAAAAATTCATAATATTATGACCTAACTCATGTAAAAACATCAAAGTATTTAATTGAAAAGACCATCCCCAAACAGTTTCAGGTGATTCATTAGCAAGGGATGGCCACCATATATCATGAAAATGCTTCCTAATTAAATAATCAGAGTATCTGTTAGCTATTATATAAGAATTTTCATTTGCAGTACTATTATAGGCTTTGGAAAGGATAGAGCACCCTGTTGCAATACCATTACCAATCTGTTCAAATCGGTCAATATATTTAGATTGTGGTCTAGTTCCATTAGCTATATGAGTTTCTAATAAATCAATTAATTCTCCATTTTCGACAAAGAAAAAATTCAGCTCCCCAAAATGTGCAGACTCAAAGTCTTCCATTGCATTTTCCAAATCTGCCCAAAGTTGACCAACTCTTGGACATATATAAGAATTAGGATGTCCTTGATAATTATCCCTGTTTGTCTCTCCATACCAATCCCAAGCTAAAGTATTATCTATAGTGTGAACATTAAATTTAACTCGAATTTTTGCGTCCAATGGATAACCACTAGAACAATTTTCCGGGTCAACTATATTTGCTAAATGCGAATTCATAGCATTTTCCCAATCTGTCCACAAAGAACTTGTTGAAGAAAAACCGCCTGAACCATTATCTCTTCTAATTATAACAAAATTACATTTCAAAATTATAGGTTCGCAAATATTTTCGCTAAAAAAATCAATTCCAGAAAATTCATTATTTAATGTAGCGCCTACATTTGGCATTGCACAATCATGTTGACCATAAATTACACAAAAATTTATATGACTTGAAATTAATAAAATTATTAAACGTTTCATATTGAAAGTTTTAAAATGTTAGAAAATAGTTAATGACTTGATGACAAATTGCATTCTCTTTTATATTTTATGAATTACTCATTGTTAATTTATAAATTTACTAACACTTTATTGTACTAAAAACATTAGAATAAAGTTTCATTAATATAGTTTCTATATTTCAGTATGCTCTATGTGTCCTATATGCTAAAATACTATTAATTCAAAACAATGCAATATAATACACAAACGATATTTTCACAAAATATTTTATGTTAAATTTTTTATTTAGTATAAAAATTCAGGGTTTACCCTGATACCTTATCAGTAAAAACCCTGACCATAAATAGTATTAACTGCAATTTTATATATGTTATTAGCCGATCTGGCAAAATGTACCGTCTTGGTATTCAATTCAATTCTTAATACACTGGTTCAGAAATATTCTTTAACAATTTAAACCAGTAATTATGAAAAATTTAAATGGCGAGAGCCAAATACCTCCACTTTTGCAAGTAGCAGAAGTAAAGGTTAAGTATCAATCCAATTTACCAATTGATAATCATCCAAAAATTAATAATTCTTCGGATGCAGAAAAATTATTCAGGATTAATTGGGGTGATGATATGGAATTGGTCGAGGAATTCAATGTGCTGTTTCTTAACCGAGCTAATTATGTAAAAGGCATATTACGACTAAGTCGTGGCGGATTGACTGGAACTGTAGCTGATCCACGGATTTTATTTGCCACTGCATTGAAAGGTCTTGCTGTAGGAATTATTGCCGGACACAACCATCCTTCTGGGTCTTGTAAACCGAGTACACAGGATATTGAGTTGACCAGAAAGTTGAAAGAGATTGGAAAATTCCATGACATTCAACTAATTGATCATATCATTCTTACACCACATACCGGATTTTATTCCTTCGCAGATGAAGGAAAGCTATAATTCATCATTCACCTTCAAAATTTATTGCAATGAAAAATAATAACAGTGAAGAAGCTGTCATTGGTTCTCCGATTCCGAAGATAGATCTATATCAGGAAGTGACGAATAAAATTATAAAAATGTTAGACTCCGGAGTAGCCCCTTGGCATAAACCTTGGAATTCCTATGGCTTGGCTAGAAACTATGTTTCTGGTCATATATATAAAGGTATCAATTACATCTTGATGAATTTTTCAGGGCATAGAATTCCTTACTTTCTGACTTATAAGCAGGTTAAGGAATTAGGCGGTGTTTTAAAATTAGGAGCTAAAGCGGAGAAGGTCATTTACTTTAATATGGTATATAAAGATCTGGAAGGTCATAGACTGAGTGAAATTGAAGCCAATGAGATGATTAAAAACAAAATGAAGGTAGAAGTCTCACGGCTAATCAAATATTACCCTGTCTTCAATATTGAAGATTCGGAAGGAATCTCAGTTGAAATGCAAGACTTAGAATTAAGTCCAAATGAAAAAATCGAAACCTGCGAAGATATCGTCAAGAACATGCCTAACAGACCGGAGATTAAATCTATCGACTCTAACCATGCTTATTACTTACCTTCTAAGGACTATATTAATATGCCTCAGATGGAGCAATTCCAATCAAGTTTCGCATATTATGCTTGCTTATTTCATGAGTTAGCTCATTCGACCGGACATAAATCAAGACTCAATAGAGAAGGAATTGTTAGTTCTGAAACTTTTGGAAGCGAGGTTTATAGCACCGAGGAACTCATTGCCGAGCTTGGAAGCTCTTATTTATGCTCAATAGCACAAATTGATAATGATACCCTAATGCAAAGAAGTGCATCTTATTTAAATGATTGGTTGAGAGTACTAAAGGAAGATAATCGATTTATCTTTAAAGTAGCTTCACAGGCTCAAAAAGCGGTTGAATATATTTTAAACCGGAAACAGTTTGAAGGCTAATAACACCTTCCATTCTAAAAACATCTATTGCACAATCCCTGTAAAAACAGGGATTTTTTTTTGATTAATTCTTTCGTGTTACCAGAATATTAACTACAAAAAAGCTATCGCGATGCCGATATTCCATCTAAAATCTAATTGCACTAAATCTCCCATAAACATTTGAAAATCCAAAGTCAATCATCACAATGTGACTACCACTTGTTCCATTACCTAAAAAATCTATATTGGCAAAGGGACTGTCACCCAAAAAAATAAAATACCTTTTTTTATTTGATTTGAATTTTGAAGCCTTCAA